>DASRLN010000292.1:0-12085 GCA_035648435.1 Caulobacteraceae bacterium | reverse complement strand
GGGCGGGCGCGCGCCGAGGGGTGGGCGGCTCATGGGAATTCACGGCGGGAAATTGGCCGGCGAAACTGAACGAGCGCGGCCTTGGACGCAAGGGTGGCGAAACTCTACTCCGCCGCCGTGATCAGGCCCGCCTGGCGTTCCGCCTTCAGCTTCTCGGCCACCAGGAATGCCAGCTCCAGCGCCTGTTCGCCGTTCAGGCGCGGATCGCAGTGGGTGTGGTAGCGGTCGCCGAGGTCGCCTTCGGCGAGCGCGCGGGCGCCGCCGAGACACTCGGTGACGTTCTGGCCAGTCATCTCCAGGTGCACGCCGCCGGGATGAACCCCTTCGGCCTCGGCGATCTCGATGAAGCTCCTCACTTCCGAGAGGATCCGGTCGAAAGGCCTCGTTTTGTAGCCATTGCCGGCCTTCAGAGTATTGCCATGCATGGGGTCGATCGCCCATGCCACCCGGCGACCCTCGCGGTGCGTGGCCCTCATCAGGGCCGGCAGGCGCGCGCCGATCTTCTCGGAGCCGAACCGGCCATAGAGCGTCAGCCGACCGGCCTCGTCCGCCGGATTGAGCACATCGATCAGGGCGAGGAGATCGTCGGCCTCCAGGGTGGGGCCGACCTTGAGCCCGACCGGATTGTTGATCCCCCGGACGAACTCCACGTGGGCGCCGTCCAGCTGGCGCGTGCGGTCGCCGATCCACAGCAGGTGGGCGGAGACGTCATACCAGTCGCCGGAGGTCGAATCGACGCGGGTCATCGCTTCCTCGAAGCCCAGCAGCAGGGCCTCGTGGCAGGTGAAGAATTCCACCCGGTGCAGATCGGGGTGGCTCTGAGGCGTCACGCCGATGGCGCCCATGAAGGCCAGGGCCTCGCTGATCTTGTCGGTGAGTTCGCGGTAGCGCGCGCCCTGGGGACTGCCCTCGACGAAGCCGAGCGTCCAGCGGTGGATGTTGTGCAGATCGGCGTAGCCGCCGCCGGCGAAGGCGCGCAGCAGATTGAGCGTCGCGGCCGACTGCGAATAGGCCTTGAGCAGCCGCTCGGGGTCGGGCGTCCGGGCGGCCGGCTCGAACTCCATGCCGTTGATGTTGTCGCCGCGATAGGCCGGCAGGGTGACCCCGTCGATGGTTTCGGTGGGACCCGAGCGCGGCTTGGCGAACTGACCGGCCATGCGCCCGACCTTGACCACCGGCTTGCCGCCGGCGAAGGTCAGCACCACGGCCATCTGCAGGATCAGGCGGAAGGTGTCGCGGATATTGTCGGCCGAGAATTCCTTGAAGCTCTCGGCGCAATCGCCGCCCTGCAGCAGGAGCGCCTTGCCCGCCGCGACGTCGCCGAGCAGGCCCTTCAGCCGCCGCGCCTCGCCGGCGAAGACCAGAGGCGGCATCCGGCGCAGCTCCGCCTCGACCCGCTCCACCGCGCCGGCATCGGGATAGTCGTCCGGAACATGCTTCGCCGGCCGCCCCCTCCAGGACGTCGGCGACCACCGCTCGCTCATCGGGAGGCCTCGTTGAAGGGCGGGGCTTTAGCCCAGCGGGGTCGATGTGGCAAAGCCCGTCACCCGCTCATGCCCATTTCCGGCGCGACGTAGGGCTCGCGCATGGTGACCAGTTCCTCGGCGGCGGTGGGGTGGACGGCGCAGGTCTCGTCCCACTGGCTCTTGGTGACGCCGAGCTTGATGGCGACGGCGGCCATCTGGATCATCTCCGGAGCGTCGGGGCCGACGATGTGGCAGCCGAGCACCTTTCCCGACGCGGCATCGACCACCAGCTTCATCAGCATTCGCTCCTCGCCGCCATGAAAGGTCGCCTTCATCGGCCGGAACACCGAGCGATAGACGTCGATCCGGCGTCCGCCGTGGCGGGCGTCGGCCTCCGAAAGCCCGACCGCGCCGACCGGGGGCTGGGAAAACACCGCGCTGGCCACGGTCTGGTGGTCGAAGCTGGTGGGATTGCCGCGAAACTCGGTTTCGGCGAACGCGGCGCCCTCGCGGATGGCCACCGGGGTGAGGTTGATCCGGTCGGTGACATCACCCACCGCCCAGACGCTCCCGACGTTGGTCTTGGAGAAATCATCGACAATCACCGCGCCACGTTCGCTCAGCGCCACGCCGGCGTTCTCCAGGCCGAGACCTTCGACGTAGGGCTCGCGCCCCGTCGCGAACATGACCACGTCGTCCTCGCGGTCGTGGCCGTTGGAGAGATGGCTGACGATCCCGCCATCCGCCTTCTCGAGCGAGACATGCTCGCAGCCGAGGATCACGGTGATTCCGCGGCGTTCGATCTCGGCGGCGAGGTGAGCGCGGACATCGTTGTCGAAGCCCCGCAGGATGTTGGCCCCGCGGTAGATGAGGGTGGTCTCCACGCCGAGGCCATTGAAGATGCCGGCGAATTCGACCGCGATGTAGCCGCCGCCGACGACCAGGAGCCGCCGAGGCAGACCCGCCAGGTGGAAGGCTTCGTTGGAGGTGATCGCCAGATCGATTCCGGGAACGCCCTTGGGCTTCGTCGGGCGCCCGCCGGTAGCGATGAGAATCTTGCCCGCCGTATAGCTTTCGTCCTTGCCGGCGAGCCGCACGGTGTGAGCGTCAGTCAGTTCGGCGCGCGAGTGGGCGAGATCGGCGCCGGCGTTCTGGAGGTTGGTGATGTAGATTCCCGAGAGCCGGGCAATCTCGATGTCCTTGGCGTTGAGGAACGCGGGCCAGTCGAAACTGGTCTCGCCGACGGTCCAGCCGAAGCCCTTGGCCGTCTTGAAGGACTGCGAAAATTCGCTGGCGTAGACCATGAACTTCTTGGGCACACAGCCACGGATCACGCAGGTGCCGCCGACCCGGTCCTCCTCGGCGATCCCCACCCGCGCGCCGGAAAGCGCCGCCAGCCGCGCCGCCCGCACGCCGCCCGAACCGGCGCCGATCACAAACAGGTCGTAGTCGTACTTGGCCACGTCGGGTCCTCATCCTCGCGGAAAAATCGTCGTCACGCCGCCATCAGTCCCGATCAGGGCGCGCTCGGCGAGGCCGAGAAACAGGCCGTGATCGACCACGCCGGTCAGGCTCTTGAGCGCGGCGGCGAGACGCGCCGGCTCGGCGATCGCCTGGCAGGCGATGTCGTAGATGAGGTTGCCGCCGTCGGTCCACACCGCCTGGCCTTCACCAACGCGGAGGACCGGCGGGGCGGCGAAGCCCTCGCCGGCCAGCACGTTCTCGATCCGCCTCGCCGTTCCGGCGTGACCGAAGGCGACCACCTCGATCGGCAGCGGAAAGGCCCCGAGAGTCTTCACGCGCTTGCCGGCGTCGGCGATGACCACGCGGCGCCGCGAGGCGAGCCAGACCAGCTTCTCGCGCAGCAGCGCCGCGCCGCCGCCCTTGATCAGGGAGAGGTCCGGTCCGATCTCGTCCGCCCCGTCCACGGTCAGGTCGATGTGGCCGGCGGCGTCGAGGTCGATCACTTCGAGGCCGAGGGCGCGGGCCAGGGCGGCGGTCGCCTCCGAGGTCGCCACGCACCTCGGCCGCGCGCCGCGCGCCGCCACGGCCTCGACGAAGAACGCGGCCGTGGTTCCCGTGCCGAGCCCGACGATCATGCCGTCCTCGACCAGGCCGGCGGCCGCCTCGCCGGCCGCGCGCTTCTGGGCCTCGGCGCTCACCGGGCTCTCTCGCGCGTCTTGCGGGCGCGGAAGGCGGTCGCCCAGCCGGGCTTCTCCGCCTGCGCGGCCCGGCCCAGAGCCAGGGCGTCGGCGGCGACGTCGCGGGTGATCACCGAGCCGGAGCCGGTGTAGGCGCCCGCGCCGATCGTCACCGGCGCCACCAGGGCGCTGTTGGAGCCGACGAAGGCGCCTTCGCCCACGTGGGTGTCGAACTTGTCGAAGCCGTCGTAGTTGCAGAAGATCGTCCCGGCCCCGATGTTCGCCCCCGCGCCCACCGAGCCGTCGCCGAGGTAGGCCAGGTGGTTGGCCTTGGCGCCCTTGCCGACCTTGACCTTCTTGACCTCGACGAAATTGCCGATGTGAGCGCCTTCGCCGATGTCGGCCCCCGGGCGCAGGCGGGCATAGGGTCCAATGATGGCGCGCTCGCGCACCCGGGCGCCCTCCAGGTGGCTGAACGCCCGGATGGTCGCGCCGGCCTCGACCGCGACGCCGGGACCGAAGATGACATGGGGTTCGACGGTCACGCCGGGGGCGATTTGGGTGTCCCAGGAGACATGGACGCTTTCGGGAGCGGTCATGGTCACGCCGGCAGCCATCAGCGCCTCGCGCCGCCGCCGCTGGAAGGACGCCTCGACAGCGGCCAGTTCACGCTGCGAATTGACGCCGGCGACGTCCCCCTCCCGGGCGAAGGCGGCGCGAACGGACATTGACGCCTCGGTGGCCAGGCCGACGATATCGGGGAGGTAGTATTCCCCCTGCGCATTGTCGCTTTTCACTCTCGACAGCAGATCGAAGATGAGGTCGGCCGGCGCGGCCAGGACGCCGGAGTTGCAGGCGGTGATCGCCAGTTCCTCAGGCCTGGCGTCCTTGGCCTCGACCATGCGCATGACCACGCCGTCGCCGCCCAGGATCAGGCGGCCATAGGCGCCCGGATCGGCGGCCTCGAAACCGAGCACCGCGATCGCCGCGCCGGCCTCGCGCAGGGCGAAGAGCGGCGCCGTCGCCTCGGCGGTGAGCAGCGGCACGTCAGAGTAGGTGACGATCACATCGCCCGCGAACCCCGCCAGCGCCTCCCGCGCCGCCAGGACCGCGTGACCGGTTCCGAGCGGCGCCTGCTGGATGGCGATCGCCCCCTCCCCCAGCCGGGCTGCGACGTGCGCCCGCACCTCCGGCGCGCCCGGGCCGACGACGACCACGATCGGCTCGCAGCCCATCGCCTGGGCGGCGTCGATGGCGTGATCGATCAGCGCCCGGCCGCCGATCGCGTGCAGCACCTTGGGGATGGGCGATTTCATCCGCTCGCCCTTGCCGGCGGCGAGGATCACGGCGGCCCGTGGGCGCATGGACACTTCCTACGATTGTCGACGGCGAGCCTTGCCTCGCCGCGGGGTTTAGCGGAAACGGCGGACGGTTTCGATTCCCGAGAAGACGAGAAGGCCCGCCCGTGCCCAGCCCGTGTCCACCGCTCGCCGGAGTCACGATCGTTTTCGACCTCGACGGCACGCTGATCGATACGGCGCCCGATCTGGTCGGCGTGCTCAACGGCCTTCTCGCCGAGGAGGGCGTCGCGCCGCTCGGGCTGGCGCAAGGCCGCCCGATGATCGGCCGCGGCGCCCGCGCCCTCATCGCCCACGGCTTCGCCGCCGCCGGCGCGGAACTCGCCGAAGACGACATGCCGGCGCTGTTCGATCGCTTCATCGCCGCCTACCGCGCGCGCATCGCCGACGAGAGCCTTCCGTTCGCGGGGGCGGTCGCGGCCCTCGACCTGTTGCGCAACGCCGGCGCCGTTCTGGCGGTGTGCACCAACAAGCCCACCGACCTCTCGGTCGCCCTGCTCGCCGCCCTGGGCGTCGCCGACCGCTTCGCGGCCATCGTCGGACCCGACGCGGCGCCGGCCGCCAAGCCCGATCCGCGCCACATCCTGGCCGCCATTGATCGCGCCGGCGGCGCGCGCGGCCGGGCGGTGATGGTCGGCGATTCCGATACCGATGCCATGGCCGCCCGAGCCGCCGGCATTCCCCTGATTCTGGTGAGCTTCGGCTACACCGAAACCCCGGCCCGCGACCTCGCCCCCGACATTCTCATCGACCATTTCGACGATCTGCCAGCCGCCTGCGCCAGGCTGCTGCAAGCTTGTCCGGCCCCGGCCGAGCGGCTATAGGCCAGCCCCTGCGTCAGGACGCGTAGCTCAGCGGGAGAGCACCTCGTTCACACCGAGGGGGTCGCTGGTTCGATCCCAGCCGCGTCCACCAGGCGGTCTCCATCAAAGTGACCATGGACCATCCCAAGCCTCGAAGCATCCTGCCGGTGATCATCTCCGGCGGTTCCGGAACGCGGCTATGGCCGCTTTCCACCGACGAAGCTCCCAAGCAGTTCCACGCGCTCGGCGGGACCCTGACCCTGATCCAGGAGACGGCGCGGCGATTTCAAGGTGACGGCCGGCCCCACTTCCAAGCCCCGATGGTGGTCTGCGGCGTGCGGCACGAGCCGCTGGTCCGAGACCAACTGGCGCGAATTGGGGCCGGTCCTTCGCTGATCGTCGTCGAGCCCGTCGGCCGTGGCACCGCGGCGGTCGCCGTGATCGCCGCCCGCCTGGCGCGGGAACGACATCCGGACGCCATCGTGCTGCTGGCCCCGGCCGACCATCTCATCGCCGATCCGGGCGCCTTCCGCGCCGCCATGGCCAGGGGCGTCGAGGTCACTGGCAGGATCGTCGCTTTCGGCGTCGAGCCGACGCGCCCGGAAACCGGATACGGCTACATCCAGCTCGGCGCCGCCATTGGCGAGACGGTGTTCGAGGTTTCGCGGTTCGTCGAAAAGCCATCCAGCGATGTCGCCCAAGGCTATCTGCGGGCCGGCGGCTACCTGTGGAACGCCGGCATCTTCCTCTTCGAGCCCGGCGTGATGCTGGCCGAAATGCGCGCCTGGCGGCCGGACATCCTCGCCGCCGTGGATGCCACGCTCGAGGCGCGGACTGTCGATGGCGATCGGATCACCCTGCCGGAGAAGCTGTTCGCGGCCGTGCCGACGGAATCGCTCGACGTGGCGGTGATGGAGCGGACCCGCCAAGCCGCCGTCGCCACTCTTGACGCCGGGTGGGGGGATCTGGGCGCGTGGAACGAGGTCTGGCGGCTCGGCGAGCACGACGGCGACGGCAATCTCCTCCACGGCGACGCCCTGGCCCTGGAGACCACCGACAGCCTGGTGTGGAGCGAAGGACGGCCGGTGGTGACGCTGGGGGTCCAGGACCTCGTCGTCGTCTCCACCAAGGCGGCGGTGATCGTCCTGCCGCGATCGCGATCGCAGGACCTGGGACGGATCGTCGAAGCCGTCCGCGCCGGCCGCGCCGGCCGCGCCGCCGGCGGCCGGAAAGACGCATGACCAGCGAAATCGCCGGTGCGCGCGAGTTGCGCGATTGGCTGTTCGGCCGCGCCCTGCCCTTATGGTGGGAAAACGGGGCCGATCGCCGCAACGGCGGCTTCGAGGAACAGCTCGACATGGAGGGCCGTCCCGTGGCGGCGCCAAGGCGGGCGCGGGTTCAGGCCAGACAGATCTATGTCTACGCGACCGCCGGCGCGCTCGGCTGGCCGGGACCCTGGCGCGCGGCGATGGATCACGGCCTCGATTATCTGCTGAGCCGGTTTTTCCGGTTCGACGGCCTGGTGCGCGCGCTGGTCTCGCCGGAGGGGCGCATTCTCGACGACGAGCCCAGGCTCTATGACCAGGCGTTCGCGCTGCTGGCGCTGGCGGCGGTCGCGAAATCCGGGGGCGGCGACGCCGGCCTGGCGCGACGGGCCAAGACCACATTGCGCGCGGCCCGCGAGCATTTCGACCATGACGGCGTGGGCCTTCGCGAGGCGGACCCGCTGCGGCCATTCCAGTCCAATCCGCACATGCATCTGCTGGAGGCGTCCCTGGCCTGGTGCGAAATCGATCCCGACCCCCTGTGGTCCGACCTCGCCGATGCCATCGTCGAACTCGCCTCGAGCCGGTTCATCGACCGGGAGGGCGGCATGTTGCGTGAATTCTTCGACGAACAATGGCGACGCGCGCGCGGCGCCGACGGGCGCATCGTCGAGCCTGGACATCAGTTCGAATGGGCCTGGCTACTGCTGCGCTGGAGCCGGAGCCGACAGCGGCCCGATGCGGAGGCGGCGGCGCGGCGATTGTTCGAGATCGGCCGAGGCGCCGGCGTGGACAGGAGGCGCAACGTGGCGGTCAACGCCCTCGACGACACACTGGCCATCCTGGACGGGTCGGCTCGACTGTGGCCGCAGACCGAGCGGATGAAAGCGACGGTCGCGATCATGGAGGGCGCCTGCGCGCCGGAGCGGGAACGACTGGCGCCGGAGTTGGTCGCGGCGATCGCGGGACTCCAGCGCTACCTGACCCCCGCCGGGGCCTGGCGGGACAAGCTTTCCCCGGAGGGCCGGTTCACCGACGAACCGGCGCCGGCATCCTCCTTCTACCATATCGTCTGCGCCGTCTCGGCGCTGCCGGTGTGGCTCGGGGCCTGACCCGGCATGGCGGGCAGTCAGGACTACGTTCCCGATCCGCGCAACGAGAGGATTCTCGTGTGGCTGAACGGCGCCCTCGTTCCGCGCGCCAAAGCCAGGGTTTCGGTCTTCGACGCCGGCTTCGCGCTTGGCGACGGGGTCTGGGAGGGCTTGCGCCTGCATCGCGGCGGCCTGTTGTCCCTCGACGCTCACCTCGACCGCCTGTTCGGCGGGGCGGCGGCCATCGACCTGGACATCGGAATGACGCGCGGGGAGATCGTCGCCGCGCTGCGCCAGACCCTGGCGGCCAACGCCATGACCGATGGCGTCCACGTCCGGCTGATGGTGACGCGCGGCCTCAAGGCCACGGTCAACCAGGATCCGCGCAACGCTCTGGGCGCCGCCACGGTGGTGATCGCCGCCGAGCACAAGTCGCCACCATCCGGCCGGCCGCTCCGTCTGGCCACGGTGTCGGTCCGCTGCACGCCAGCCGAGATGTTCGACATGCGGCTCAATTCCCACAGCCGGCTCAATCTGATCACCGCGCTTCTGGAGGCGATCAAGGCCGGGGCCGACGAAGCCCTGATGCTCGACCAGAGGGGCTTTCTGTCGAGTTGCAACGCCACCAACTTCTTCTGGGTGCGCGGCGGCGAGGTGTTCACCTCGTCGGGGGACTACTGCTTCAACGGCGTCACCCGCGCCAATGTCATCGCGCTCTGTCGAGACCACGGCATCCCGATCCAACTCGGCGACTTCAGGGTCGATGACGCCCGCGGCGCCGATGAAGCCTTCGTCACCGGCACCTTTGGGGGGCTCACGCCGGTGGGAGCAATCGACGGCGCCGCCATGGCCGCCGCCCCGGGACCGCGGACGACCCGCCTGACCGTTCTCCATGAGGCGCTGAAGGATGCCGACGCCGCGGCGCACCCCCTGTGGTGACCGATGACCCGACGCGCATCGCCATGTGGTCGGGACCGCGCAACATCTCGACGGCGATGATGCGCGCCTTCTCGTCCCGCGACGATTGCGCGATCATCGACGAGCCGTTCTACGCCGCCTATCTCGCCGCCACCGATCTGGACCATCCGATGCGCGCGGAGGTGCTCGCCGCCCAGCCCTCGGAATGGCGCGAGGTCGCCGCGACGTTGGCCGGACCGATCCCGGGCGGCAAGGCGGTGTTCTATCAGAAACACATGACCCACCACATGCTGCCGGGATTTGGGCGCGGTTGGATGAAGGGCTGCCAAAGCGCGTTCCTGATCCGCTCGCCGGAAGAGGTGCTGGCATCCTATGCGGCGCGCCGCGACGAGGTGACGCTCGCCGATCTCGGCTTCGCCCGCCAGGCGGAGATATTCGCCGCCGAGGCCGATCGGATCGGCCGCGCGCCGCCGGTAGTCGAGGCTGGCGACGTGCTCGCCGACCCCCGCGCCGCCCTGACCGGACTGTGCGAGGCGGTAGGCGTCGGTTTCCAGCCGGCGATGCTCAACTGGCGGGCGGGTCCCCACCCCGACGACGGTGTGTGGGGTCCGGCGTGGTACGGGGCGGTGCGGCGTTCGACCCGCTTCGGCGCGCCCGGGCCGGCGGTCACCATCGACGACCTGCCCGAACGATTGCGTCCTATCGCAGAGGCCGCCAGACCCTTCTATGAGCGCCTGGCGCGATACAGACTGCGCTGAGAAGGCTCGAAAAGGAGATCGCCATGATGGACAGGCTGCGTCGCGCTCTGAACATCGCCGTGGTCGCCGTTGGCGTGCTGGCGGCGGCCGGGGCGTGGGGTCGGGAAAAGGCCCCGCTCACGGTGTTCGCGGCGGCGTCGCTGAAGAACGCCATGGACGATGTCGGCAAGGCATGGACGGCGAAGACTGGCGAGCCGGTGCGGTTTTCCTATGCCGCCTCCTCGGCGATCGCCCGGCAGGTGGAGGCCGGGGCGCCGGCGGACGTGTTCGTCTCGGCCGACGCCGACTGGATGGACTACCTCGCCAAGCGAAGCCTGATCGTCGCCGCCTCCAGGGGCGATCTGCTGACCAATCACCTGGCTCTGATCGCGCCGGCGGCGTCCAGGATCCGCATCCGCATCGGCCATGGGATGCCGCTGGCCCGCGCCTTGGGAGGGGGACGACTATCCGTCGCCGGTCCCGAGGCGCCGGCGGGCAAGTACGCCAAGGCCTCGCTCATCGCGCTGGGCGTCTGGCCGAGCGTCGAGGCCAGGCTCGCCCAGGCCGACAATGTGCGCGGCGCCCTCATCTTCGTGGCGCGAGGGGAGGCGCCGCTGGGCATTGTCTACGACACCGACGCGAAGGTCGAACCGAAGGTCAGAATCATCGGGCTGCTCCCGGATTCCAGCCATCCGCCGATCGTCTATCCCGCCGCCGTGCTCGCCCACGCGGCGAACCCCCGGGCGGGCGTGTTCCTCGCTTTCCTTCACGGCCCAGAGGCCTCCGGCATTTTCCGCCGGTACGGATTCGTCGTCCTCTCGCGCTGACCTGGCCGCGCCAGTTCGTCGGCGCGCCCGATCAGGTCGCCGAGGTTCACGCCGAGCTGTTCCAGGGCGAAGGTGAGGCCGAAGAGGCGGGCGACGGCGTCGTCCGGCAGATCGCGGGTCAGGGCCGCCGCCCTCAGTCCCGCCACGGCGGCGGCGAAGGCGTCCAGGGCGCCGCGTTCCTCGTCGGCGGCGGGCGCCCGGCCGCGGCGGGAGATCGCCGTTCCGGTCTGGGCCAGGAACCCGGCCACGGCCCGCGCCGCGCGCGCCGCCGGGTCGGCCAGGACGGCCCCGGCCGGGTCGGGGAGCGGCGCGATGGTGGCGCGTCCGACGGTGACCAGGTCGTGATGCAGGCGCCGCAGGGTCCGGCAGAGTGGCTCGGGATCGATGGCGGCGATGAGGCTGACCACCCGCTCCCGCCGAGCCTCGCCGGCCGCCGTCTCGGCTTCGGCGATGGCGGCCCGGATGCGCCCGTGCAGCGCCTCCGCCGCCCGGGGATCGCGGCGCCGGGTCAGGCCGGCCATCAGCACCGGGACGAGTTCGGCCATCGCCTCAAGCGCGGTTCCGGCCGCCCGGGCCAGAGCGCCGTGGGCGCGCCCCGGGGCAAGCAGCAGCGCCACCGCGACGGCGACGATGCTGCCCAGGCCGATCTCCATCAGCCGCTGGACGGCGGCGGCGACCGGTCCGTGGAGCTGGCTGGTCGGGGTCAGCAGCAGGATGATCGCGGTCACCGGGGCCACCCGCCACGCCGGCCTGAACGCCGTCGCCACCGCCAGCGGGGCGACGCCCACCGCGAGCGCCACGCCCAGGCCGACCATTCCCGCGTGCGGAACGGTCAGGCAGACGGCCACGCCCCAGACGGCGCCGCCCAGGGAGCCGACCAGCCGGTCGATGGTCGCCTTGAGCGAACCGCCGACGCTGGACTGCATGACGATCACCGCCGTCAGCACCGCCCAGTAGCTCTGCGCGAAGCCAATGAGATGGGCGACGACAAACGTCGCCAGGCTGCCGAGCAGGATCCGCACGCTGAGACCGAGCCGCGCGCGGTGCGACGCCAGCCATCGGCTCGCCGCGGCTATCGCCATGGGACCGCCGCGCAGCGCCAGACCGCGCGGCGCGCCGGCGCGCCACGAAGGTAAGGCGCCGAGGCCGCGCGCATGGCGGCCAGCCTGGCCTGGGCGTCCGGATCGCCGCAGCGGGGCGAACTGGCCCTGCCCAGGGCGCCGCGAAGGCTCCGATAGGCGCCCGGCGACAGCGGGTAGTCGGCCCGTTCCAGCCGGGTCAGGTCGGCGGCAATCACCAGGGTGGAGACGCTCGCCGCCGCGTCGTTGGTCATCACCCGGGAAAATCCGCCGGCGGTCTTCTCGTAGGGGGTGCGGCCGTTCACGCAGGCGGCGGCCGGCTCGATTGTGAAGCCGGTGGTGGGGGCGCCCCGGCAGGTGACCTCGAAGCGCGTCGGCGGCGCGGGGGCCGCCGCGGCGC
>DASRLN010000291.1:0-3161 GCA_035648435.1 Caulobacteraceae bacterium | reverse complement strand
CCTCCCCCTACGGTGGAGGAGCTTGCCCATCGCCGAACGCGCGGATGTGCGCGCCGCCTGGCCCAGGGAGGGGAGGAAAGCGCTTCGCCCAAAGTTAGCGCCTATGGGCTTCCAGCCCGCTCTTTGCTGAAGCCGCCACGGAGAGAAGAGCGGGCTGGAAGCCCGCGCTACGGGAAGCAGCGCCCCTCCGCGGAGCCGAGGAGAAAGGCCGGGACTTGACTTTGGTTATATAAAGATATCCTTATATCTCCATGGCGATGAGCTCGGACCAGGCGGTGGAGGTTCTGCGCGCGGCGGGTGAGCCGACGCGGCTGCGCATCCTGGCGCTGCTGGCGCGGGAGGAACTGGCGGTCCTGGAGCTCGGCCGGATTCTCGGGCAGAGCCAGCCGAGGGTTTCGCGGCACCTGCGGCTGCTGGCCGAGGCCGGTCTGGTCGAGCGTTTTCCGGACGGCGCCTGGGTGTTCTACCGGCTGGTGGGACCTGGCGACGTCAGGGCGGTGATCGACCGGGTCCTGGCGCTGATCCCGGGCAACGACGCCACCCGGCTCGCCGACTTCGAGCGCCTGGAGGGGGTCGGGGCCGAACGCGCTGGCCAGGCGGCCGCCTATTTCGCCGACAACGCCCACCGATGGGACGAAATCCGCTCGCTCTACGGTTCGGAAGCGGCGGTCGAGGCGGCGATCCTCGAGGTCGCCGGCGACGGACCCTTCCGGCGCCTGGTCGATCTGGGCTCGGGCACCGGCCGGATGCTGACCCTGCTGGGCGGCAAGTCGCGCGGCGCGATCGGCCTGGATCTTTCCCGCCGGATGCTCAACATCGCCCGCAGCCACGTCAGCGAGGCCGGGCTGGCGGCGTGCGAACTGCGGCACGGCGACATTCTGCGCACCGGCCTTGCCGACCACGAAGCCGACCTGGTGGTGGTCCACCAGGTGCTGCACTATCTGGGCGAGCCGGCCGCCGCCGTGGCCGAGGCGGCGCGCCTGGTCGCCCCGGGCGGACGGCTGATCATCGTCGATTTCGCGCCGCACGATCTGGAGTTCCTGCGCGCCGAACACCGCCATCGGCGCCTGGGCTTCCTCGACGACGAGATCGGGCGCTGGCTGGCGATCGCCGGCCTGGAAGACCTCACCGCCATGGCCCTGCCGCCGATGGCGTCCGGGGGTCTGACGGTGAAGATCTGGAGCGGCCGGCGAAGCGCCGCGCGCCTGCGGAGGATCGCATGAACGCCCGCTTCGATGTTCCGGCCAGCGCGCTGGGACCGGTGGCCCGGGCCGGCGGCCGCGAACGGCGCCGGCTGAAGGTGTCGTTCGAATTCTCGCCGCCCCGGACGCCGGAGGCGGAGGAGACGCTGTGGCAGGCGATCCGCCGCCTGGAGCCGCTGGCCCCGACGTTCGTGTCGGTGACCTACGGCGCGGGCGGTTCGACGCGCGAGCGCACGCACCGCACGGTTCTGCGCATGCTCGAGGAGACGACGCTTTCGCCCGCCGCGCACCTCACCTGCGTGGACGCCTCGCGGGCCGAGGTCGATGCGGTGATCCAGGACTACTGGAGGGCCGGCATCCGCCATATCGTCGCCCTGCGCGGCGACCCGCCCGGCCAGATCGGCGGGGCCTATGCGCCCAGGGCCGACGGCTACGCCAACGCCACCGAACTGGCGAGCGGCATCGCCTCGGTCGCGCCGTTCGAGGTCTCGGTGGGGGTGTATCCTCAGGTGCATCCGGAAAGTCCGTCGGCGGCGCATGACATCGACGTGCTCAAGGCCAAGATCGACGCCGGCGCGACCCGCGCGATAACCAATTTCTTCTTTGATATCGACGGCTTCCTGCGGTTCATCGATGAGGTGCGCAAGGCCGGCGTGACCATACCGATCCTGCCGGGGATCATGCCGGTGTCGAACTTCAAGGGCCTGCGCAGGATGGCCGGCGCCAATGGCGTCGCCCTCCCCGACTGGCTGGCCAACCTCTTCGACGGCCTGGACAAGGACCCCGACACCCGCCGGCTGATCGCCTGTTCGGTGGCCGCCGAGATGTGCGCCCGGCTGGAGGAGGAGGGTTTCGACGACTTCCACTTCTACACCCTCAACCGCGCCGACCTGGTCTATGCGATCTGCCGCGTCCTGGGCGTGCGCGAGGAGGCGGCATGAGGCGGCAAGAACGCATCGCGGCGCTGGAGGCGGCGGCGCGCGAGCGCATCCTGGTCCTCGACGGCTCCTGGGGGGTGATGATCCAGCGCCAGGGCCTGAGCGAAGCCGAGTTCCGCGGCGCGCGATTCGCGAGCCACGAAGGCCAGCTCAAGGGCGACAACGACCTGTTGTGCCTCACCCGTCCGGACATCATCGCCGATCTGCATGACGCCTATTTCGCCGCCGGGGCGGACATCAGCGAAACCAACACCTTCTCGGCGACGGCGATCGCCCAGGCCGACTACGGATTGCAGGGCGCGGTGCGCGACATCAACCTCGAGGGCGCGCGCCTCGCCCGCGAGGTCGCCGACCGCTGGAACGCCCAGTCGCCCGCGCGGCCGAAGTTCGTCGCCGGGGCGATCGGGCCGCTCAACCGGATGCTGTCGATGTCCTCCGACGTCAATGATCCGGGGGCGCGGACGGTGACCTTCGACGAGGTCTACGGCGCCTACCGCGAACAGGTCCTGGCGCTGCACGAGGGCGGCGTCGATCTCTATCTGGTCGAGACGATCACCGACACGCTCAACTGCAAGGCGGCGATCAAGGCGATCCTGGATCTCGCCGACGAGGGGCTGGAGCCGCTGCCGATGTGGATTTCGGGAACCATCACCGACCGCTCGGGCCGCACGCTTTCCGGCCAGACGGCCGAGGCGTTCTGGAACTCCGTCCGCCACGCCAGGCCGCTCGCCGTCGGCTTCAACTGCGCGCTGGGGGCCGACCTGATGCGCCCGCACGTCGCCGAGCTGGCGCGGGTCGCCGACACCCTGGTGGCGGCCTATCCCAACGCCGGCCTGCCCAACGCCTTTGGCGAATACGACGAAGAGCCGGAGGAGACCGCCGGCCACTTGGGCGAGTGGGCGGCGAGCGGCCTGGTCAACATCCTCGGCGGCTGCTGTGGCACGACGCCCGAACATATCCGCCGGATTGCCGAGGCGGTGGCCGGCCACGCGCCGCGAGCGATCCCGCGGCGCCCCCCGGC
>DASRLN010000290.1:0-15603 GCA_035648435.1 Caulobacteraceae bacterium | reverse complement strand
CATAACCGTAGCGCGGGCTTCCAGCCCGCTCTTCGCGTCAACGGCAATGGCGTGACTTCGATGTTGTCGGTCAGCAAATCCGCGGCGCCGGAGAAAAAGTGCGGGCTGGAAGCCCGCGCTCCGAAAAGACCATGCCGGTGTCGCAATTCAGCCGACCGACCGCGCCCTTCTGACGCTGTAGGACTACCGGATTCACACATTTCGCCACTTGGCAAAACTCAGCTCCACCCCCTCGTCCTTCGGCGAGGTGGTCCCCCTCCCCCTACGGTGGAGGAACTCTGCGCGGCAGCCTCCGAGATGTGTGAATGCGGTGGCCGGACCCGGCGGGCCGGACGATGACCTTCGCCGTGACAATCGGACGTCTGGGCCGGTACGTTCTCACCGGCGGCAGCGCGGCGGTCGTCGATCTGGGCGTCTTCGCGCTGCTCAAATCGGCTGGGGTGTCGGTCCCGGCGGCGGCGGCCTGCAGCTTCGGCCTGGCGGCGGTCTGGAACTACCGGCTCACTTCCCGGTTCGTCTTTGGACAGGCGCCGAGCGGGCGACGCTTCGCCGGCTTCCTGGTCTTCGCCATGGCCGGACTGGCGGTGAATGTCGGCGTGACCGTGGCGGCGGTGGACTTCGCCTCGATCGCGCCGGTCGAAGCCAAGATCCTCGGCATCGGTGTCGCCTTTCTGTTCAATTTCACGCTGAACTCGCTGGTCGTCTTTCGCCCTGGCGACGCGACGGCGAACCAGCGGGTCGGGCTGAACGCGTGGCCCGGCCGCCCCGGGTGCGGCCCCGAGCTGAACGCAAATACGAAAGGGGCCGCGATCGAAACGACCGCGGCCCCCAACGCCTAAGCTTTGAACTCGGTTTAGGAGGCGCCGGTGATCGCGGTGCTCACCGCGCCGAACTTGGTGCTGAGAGTGGTGCCGACCAGGGTCACGGCGCTGATGATGACCACCGCGATCAGGGCGACGATCAGGCCGTATTCGATGGCCGTGGCGCCGGAATCGTCTTGCATGAAACCTTTGACAAACTTCGACATTGCTTGAGCTCCTTTGTGTGGCAAGCAGGTTAAGTGAGGCATCAAGCTCTGTGGCCTGCCCGCCCCGAACACGAGCCCACATTCGTCGCTTCGCCTTAATGTCGAGTAAATATCCAAGTGTGATCGAATTTTTTCTATCGTTTACTGCTGTTTACTATTACTAACGTGTTTACCGCCGCGGCCCCGCGCCGCATCCTATGGGTCCATGCCCTCGTTCGGAGCCGTTCAGCCTTTGTTGACCATTCCGGCCGACCCTGCCGAAGTCATTGCCCTCTAGGAGCTTCACGACATGCGCCCGATCGTCCTGGCCCTGGCGGCCACCGTCCTCGCGCCACTCGGCGCGTCGGCGCAGAGCCTGTCGGTGAAAATCGATCAGGCCGCGCGTCTCACCCTGCCGCGGCCCGCGCGCGATGTGATCGTCGGCAATCCGATGATCGCCGACGTCACCATGCTCGATAGCCGGCATCTGGCGGTGACGGGCAAGAGTTTCGGCGTCACCAATCTGCTGGTTGTCGATGCCAACGGCCGCACGATGTACAATCGACAGATTCTCATTTCATCGGCCGACGCGGGCCACGTGCAGGTCTACCGCGCGGCCGATCTCTATAACTATGCCTGCTCGCCACGCTGCGAACGCTCGCCGATGGCCGGCGAACCCGACACCGGCGGCGCCTACACGCGCTACGCCGGCTCCGCCAAAGACTACGTCAGCCGGAACAAGGACGCCGCGCAAGCCGCCGCGCAGGGCCAGCCGGCGCCCTGACCCGTCGCGGCGGAGCCGGCGGCCTTCTCCGGAGCCCCGGTTGGCTACATCCCATTTCTTTATCCACCCGCATCGTTTCCCTCGGGGTTGCGGGTTGCGGGCTACGCACACGAACATGACCGGCGTGACGCCCCTGCAATCGACGCCAAAAGAGCGGGCTGACAAACCCCGCGCTACGGGTTTGACGTAGTGATATGTCAGCCTGGTTCAGGATGAAGGGCGGTGGCGGGTCGGCGTTGGCCAGTCACGAGTCGCCGCCATGGCCACAACACGGCTTCCACGATCGAGGCGGGCTGCTCGCCGGTGTCGATGCCGGTGGCGGGATACTCGCCGGCGCAAGGCCGTTGGTATGAGCCGGCGATGACGTCCCAGATCGGCAGCAGCGCGGCATAGTTGCACTTGTGATATTCGTCCGCCGCCGCGTGGTGAAGGCGGTGATACTGTGGTGAGTTGAGCATCCAGGAGGCCGGTCCGAAGCCGATCCGGACATTGCTGTGGCAGAGAAAATTATACAGACTGCCGAGAGACCAGACGAGCACGATCACCGGCGCGATCTTGAACGTCAGCCCCACCGCCAGATAGGTGGTCATCGTCTTCAGGATCGGTTCGAGCCAGAAGTGCCGGTTCGTGGTAGTCGCGCCGAAGGCCTGGTCGCTGTGGTGGAGCGAATGCATCGCCCACAGCGCAGGGATCGCGTGCTGCGCCCGGTGGAACAGATAGTCGCCCAGATCCATGGCCAGGAAATAGACCACGGCCGCGAAGAGAAGCCGCCAGCCGGAGGACGGCAGGGCGATCAGGCCGCCGCCCGCGGCGTTCACGGCCAGCACGATGAGAGGGCCGGCGCCGACGGTGAAGGCGGTTTGGACCACCATGTACAGGGCGCCGATGGCAAGGTTCAGGGGCTTGTCCGCCCGCTCGCCGGTTCTCGCGGGCGCCAGCATTTCCAGCAGGGTGCAGGCGACCAGAGCCAGGGTCACCAGGATCAGGGCGCCTGGGCCAGGGAGGAGCCGCCCGACCGACTGCAGCAGCGCCATCAGAAAAGGCCTGGAATGACCCGGAATCGGACCCGCGCCGCGTAGGCCCGATAGACGGCGTCGCCGGAAAGGAGGCGTTCCTCGGCCAGAATGCGCGCGGCCTGCATCGAGGCCGCGACGACGATCAGGGCCGCGTTGACCGGCGTCGGGTTCCCCAGCAGGAAGCCGATCCAGGTGATGGCGTAGCCCAGATACATGGGGTGGCGGATGAAGCGGTACAGGCCACCGACCTTGACCCCCCGATTGGCCGCCGCCATGCCGAAGCTGCGCCGAAGCGAAAGCTTGGCCCCGACATGGGTCAGGATGCCCACCACCATCACGACGCCGGCGATGGCCGACGGGCCGATGGGGCTGCCGCCCGGCAGCATGAACAAGGGCGCGATCGTGCCGCCCAGCGCCAGCATCCAGTCGGCTGGATCGCGGGTGACATCGGCCGTCCGGCGGCGCAGGACCACAAAGCCGACGACGATCGATTCCGAGAGCAGCAGCAGGGTGTTGACCGGCTGGCGGCCCAGCGAAGGCGCCAATCTCTCGACCAGCAGCAGATAGAGCAGTATCAGCAGCGCGCGTTCGCCGTAGTCGATCAACCAGCCGGGCCGGCGGCGAGCCGGCTCGGCCTTGGGAATCGAGAGACCGGCAGTCACTTCCATGATCGATCCTCGTTGGCCTTCGACGCCGGCCTTCGCACGCCACTGGTAAACCGCCCGTAACCGCTCCGGGCGGCGCCAGGCGGCCACATGCGGCATCTCGCCCGGACGCCAGGCATCGGCTCGCGTCCGCCCGACCATTGGCCCGTTGCTTGCATGCCCTTCGCGAGCGGCGCGGACCAACCCGGTCGCGGCCGGCTGCGGCGCGACCGGTCGCCAGGGGCGTAGAGTAACCGTTTGAAATAATTCAGCTTGGCGTGTTGCTCGCGTTAAGCGGCGGTTAGGGTCGAGGCTCTAATCTCCGACCGACGAAGTTCTCTCGAAAGGGGACGGCTTAGAGTCATGGACGGTCTTCTCCACAGGGCGATGCGGCGCATCGCGGGTTTCCCGAGCGCGCGGGGCGGGGTGGCGGCGGTGGAATTCGCCCTGATCGCGACGCCCTTCTTCATGCTCCTCTTCGGAATCGTCGAACTGGGCCTGCTGTTCATGTCGACGACCAACCTCGAGGCGGCGACGATCGACGCCTCGCGCGCGATCAGGACGGGCTCCTTCCAGCAATCGGGCACGCCGACCCTGGCCAACTTCAAGGCCACCGTCTGCGCCGACGAGGCCTGGCTGTCGTCCAGCGACTGCAACGCCAATGTGGTCGTCGATGTGCGGACGTTCGCCGACTTCTCGGCCATTTCCGTCAGCCCGCCGGTGACCAACAACGCGCTGGATCCGAGCAAGACGCAGTTCAGTCCGGGCACGCCGTGCAGCGTCGTGCTGGTGCGGGTCTTCTATCCCTACACCCTGATGGCCCCGCTGCTCGAGCCGGGGATGCCCAACCTCGGTCCCGGCAAGCGACTGCTCACCTCCACCGTCGCCTTCCGCAACGAGGATTACGCGGGGCTGACGCCATGCTCCTGAAACGCTTCCGACGAGACATCTCGGCCGTCGCGGCGGTTGAATTCGCGATCATCGCGCCGTTGATGATCCTCTCTTACTTCGGCCTGGCCGACGTCACCCAGGGGCTCATCGCCCAGAGGCGGATCAGCCACGCCGCGGCCACCATCGGTGATCTGGTTTCCCAGGAGAGCGGGCTCCACAAGGCCGACATCAATGACATCTTCACCGTCGGGAACACCATCGTCTCGCCGTATCCGACCGCGCCACTGGAGGAGCGGGTCACCAGCATAACCGCCAACGCCAGCGGCGCCACGACGGTGGCCTGGAGCGAGGCCTCCAACATGGCCCCGCTCAGCGGCGCCGTGACGGTTCCCGCCCACGTGGTTTCCGCCAACCAGAGCGTGATCAGGTCGGACGTGGTCTATGTCTACTCGTCGCCAATCAATTACATCATCACCACGCCGATCACCTTCTCCTATACCTACTACCTGAAGCCGCGGATATCGCAGACCGTAACCTGCTACGACTGTTGAGACGGCCGGCGGCCCTCATGGCCGGCTCCGCGTCCGCCGGTCGCCGCCACGGACGAACAACAGCCCGACGAAACCCAGCCCCAGCAGGGCGATGATGGTGGCGAAGCCGCCTTGCTGGGTCTTGAAGTAGCGGGTGCCCTGGTTGACCAGGAACGGCCCGAGCCAACTCGTGGCGGTGCCGGAGAGCGCATAGACGCCGAAGAAGGCTCCCGTCTGTGCCGGCGGCGTCAGGCGCGTCAGCAGGGTGCGGCTGGAGGCGTAGTGGGCGGTGATGAACACCGCGTTCGAAAAGCCGATCAGCAGGAAGATCCATTCCGGCAGAGTGCGGAAGAAGGGTCCGTTCCAAAGCGGCGCGTGGACGGCCGGATCGAAGGCCCAGAAATACAAGATCCGATCCGGGGCCATGCCCAGAAAGGCGACGATGCCCAGGAGCGACATGCCGATCTCGATCTGCACCGCGCGCTTGGGTCCCAGGCCGTCGTCCAGCCACCGGCCGACGAAGCCGCCGAGGACGGCCAGCACGCTGAGGACGATGCCGAAGAACAGCATCTCCAGCTCGCGCCACTTCATCACCCCGGTAGCGTAGACCCCGGCGTAGATCAGGATCGCGGTCATGCCATCGACGTAGAACATCCGCGCCGCCAGGAAGATCGCCGCGTTGCGGTGGCGTCCGACGGTTCGCATCATGGTCCACAACTCCGCCGCTCCCCCGCGCAGCGCGGTCAGCACCGGAACGCCCGTGCGTGGAGCATCGGGGGTGAACAAGAAGAGCGGCAGGGCGCCCAGGGCGAAGATCGCCGCCGCCATCAGGGCGACGACCCTTTCCGGCTCATGCAGGGCGCGGCTAAGTCCAAACAGCGGTTCGCGCGGCAGCCATCCCCAACTCGCTGTCGCCGGCAGACCCGGCAGGGCGAAGGCGCAGGCGGTGAAACCCAGGGCCAGGAGGGAAAATCCGTTGCCGAGCGCCAGGGCCAGGCCCGATGCCTTGTGGGCCGCCGAGAGCCCCGCCGCCCTCACCAGCAGGGAGTTGTGCAATACCTCCGACCAGGTGAAGAGGATGCCGATGAGGGTGGTCAGGGCCAGGGCCGCGGTGACCGTGAGGCCGGTATGGTCGGCCTTGGTCCACCACAGGGCGGCGATCATCGGGACCATCAAGGCCACGATCAGCGCCAGCCAGACCTTGCGGCGCCCCAGCTTGTCGATCGAGGCGCCCAGGAACGGCGCCGTGGCCATCACCGCCCAGCCGGAATACTGACTCCACTGGGAGATCAGTTCCTGCCCCCTGACCACGTCGCCGACCACCGTCTGGGCGAGGTAGGGCATGAAAATGTAGATGGTGATCAGGATTACGTAGGGATTTCGCGCCCCCTCGAACAGCGACCAGCACACCCCGCCCCGGCTCAGGTTCGCGCTCTCTGCGCCCACCGGCGTCGGCGACGGCGCGGGCCTCAGATCCGCCTCCTGGATCAGCTCGGTCAGATCGAACCTCCCTCTTTGCCCACCACCGTAGGTCTCCGGGGCGCGGGCTTCCAGCCCGCGACCTTGAAAGCCGAAAAAGCGGGCTGACAAACCCCGCGCTCCGGAAACCACGCGGACCGCCGGGGGCTCTATTGCTCGGCTCCGCGCGGGCGCCCATATGGGTCTGGTCGGGTTCTTCTCTGGGGAAACGCGCGGGGCGGGCGGGAACCAAACCGTGGTTTGGCGCCTCTATCCTAGTCGATGCGCACGCGTAACCTAAAGTGGAGTCTGCCTAATGAAGATCGCCCAGGTTTCCCCCTTGTATGAAGCGGTTCCGCCGCGCCTCTATGGCGGCACGGAGCGGGTCGTGGCCCATCTCTGCGACGCGCTCGTCGATCTGGGGCACGACGTCACCCTGTTTTCGAGCGCCGACGCACGGACCCGCGCCGAACTCGTGCCGGTGCGCGATCAGGCGATCAGGCTCGATCCGGCGCCCCTGAAATCCGACCTGGCGGCGCATCTTTCGATGCTGCACGAGGTCCGCCGGCAGCGCGACCGTTTCGACATCATCCATTTTCACACCGACATGGTGCACATGCCGATGTTCGAGGACAACGCCTCGCGCACCCTCACCACCCTGCACGGCAGGCTCGACCTGAAAGACCTTCCGGAAGTCTATCGCCGCTGGCCCAAGTTCCCGCTGGTGTCGATCTCCAACGCCCAGCGCACCGCCCTGCCGTTCGCCAACTGGGCGGGCACCGTCTATCACGGCATGCCCGAAGCGCTGTACCGTTTTTCTCCCAAGGGCGAGGGATACTTGGCCTTTCTCGGCCGGATGTCGCCGGAGAAGGGTCCCGACCGCGCCATCGCCATCGCCAAGCGCGTCGGCATGAAACTGAAGATGGCCGCCAAGGTCGATGCCGCCGACGCCACGTGGTTCGAGGCCAACATCCGCCCATTGCTCGATCACCCCTTGATCGAGTTCGTCGGAGAGATCGGCGACCATCAGAAATCGGAGTTCCTCGGCGGCGCCGAGGCCCTGCTGTTTCCCATCGACTGGCCGGAGCCCTTCGGCTTGGTGATGATCGAGGCCATGGCCTGCGGGACACCGGTGATCGGCTATGACCGGGGCGCGGCGCCGGAGGTGATCGATGACGGCGTCACCGGGTTCGTGGTCGACAGCGAGGACGACGCGGTCGCCGCCGTGCGCGCCGCCGCCAGGCTCGACCGGCGCGACATCCGGCGGCGGTTCGACCGGCGGTTCTCGGCCACCGCCATGGCCCGCGCCTATCTCGACCTTTACGCCGACCGGCTGGCCCGTTGCCCGTTCGCGCCCGAACTTGCATCGGAGGGCGCGCGGGCGGAGAAGGCTCGGATATTCGCTCAGAGCGCCTGATTCCCCCTCGTCTCCAAACTTGCGCGGCCCATGGACGATCTTTCCGGACCCGTCGAGGTTGACCCCCCAAACGAGCTTGAATCCGACGAGGCGGCCTCGACCGGCGAACTCGCTCAGCTTCTCTCGATCAAGGAGGGCGACACCTTCATGGTCGCCGATCCGTGGGGTGACATCCACGGCGGGGTCGATGGCCTGTTCAGCAACGACACCCGGGTGCTCTCGCGCTTCCAACTCCTCATCGGCGACAAGAGGCCCTCGAAACTGAGTTCCGCCTTGTCCCGCGACAATGCCGTGTTCACCTTCAACGGCGCCAATCTGGCCCTCCCGCCGGTGGGCGGCACGGCGACGCCGCGGGGGGTGATCCATCTCGAGCGCAAGCGCTGCCTGCATCGCGGGCGCCTTTTCGAACGGGTTCGCCTGGCCAATTTCGGGCTCGATGAGGTGATGCTGCCGATCGGTTTCGAATACGGCGCCGACTTCCGCGACATGTTCGAGGTTCGCGGCCTGCGCCGGCTGGTCCGCGGCCTCTGCCGCCCGCCGCGATTCACCGGCCGCGGCGTGATCTTCGCCTATGACGGCCTGGACGGCGTCGTTCGCACCGCCGAACTGAGCTTTTCCGAGCCGCCGTGGCGCATGAACGAACGCCGCGCCGACTTCATGTTCGCGCTCGCGCCGGGACAGCGAATCGATCTGTTCGTCGAGGCCGGCCCCGGCGGCGGCGAGGCGCCGGCGCGGGAGCGTTTCCAGGGCGCCCTGACCACCGCCCGACGGGCGGTGCGCGAGCGCAAGGAACGCGGCGCGAAGGTCGGCGCCCCCGATGTCGCCTTCGGGGCCTGGCTGGAGCAGTCCCGCGCCGACGTCGCCGTTCTCTCCACCGATCTGCCCACCGGCCTCTACCCCTACGCCGGCATTCCTTGGTTCTCGACGCCCTTCGGCCGCGATGGAATCATCACCGCCTGGCAGATGCTGTGGGTAGAACCGTCACTGGCCAAGGGCGTGCTCACCTATCTCGGCTCCCGCCAGGCACGGGAAGTCTCGGCCTTCGGCGACTCCGCTCCCGGAAAGATCATGCACGAGACTCGCCGGGGCGAAATGGCGGCCCTGAAGGAGATTCCCTTCGGCCTCTACTACGGCGGCGTGGACACAACGCCGCTGTTTGTCGCCCTGGCCGGCGCCTATCTGGTCCGCACCGGAGACCTCGGCCTGATCCGCAAGCTGTGGCCGGCGCTCCTCGCCGCGGTCGGCTGGCTGGACGACTTCGGCGACTCCAACGGAGACGGCCTCATCGACTATGTCCGCGGCGCCCAGTCGGGCCTCACAAACCAGGGCTGGAAGGACAGCCAGGATTCGATCTTCCACGACGACGGGCGCTTTCCCGCCGGGCCGGTGGCTCTGGTCGAGGTCCAGGGCTACGCCTTTGCCGCCTGGGGGGCGATGGCGATGATCGCCGAGCGCCTGGGCGAACCGGGGGCCGACGCCTGGCGCGCCCGGGCCGAGGCCATGCGAGCCAAGGTCGAAGCGACCTTCTGGCTGGAGGGCCGCGGATACTACGGACTGGCCATCGACGGCGACGGCGTCCTCTGCGGCCCGCTGACCTCGAATCCCGGCCATCTGCTGTTCGTCGGCCTGCCGAACGCCGAACGGGCGGCCAAGGTGACCCGGCGCCTGTTGTCGCGCACGTTCGACAGCGGCTGGGGCATCCGCACCCTGGCCATCGGCATGGCGCGGTTCAATCCGATGTCTTATCACAACGGCTCGATCTGGCCGCACGACACCGCCATCGCGCTGGCGGGCATGGCCCGCTATGGCGAGCGGGAGGGCGTGGCCAAGGTGTTCGGCGATCTCTTCCAGGCGGCGACCTATTTCGAGATGCGCATGCCGGAACTGCTCTGCGGCTTCGCGCGGGAATCGGACGAACCGCCGATCGCCTACCCGGTCGCCTGCATGCCGCAGGCATGGGCGGCCGGCTCCACGTTCATGATGCTGCAGGCGTGCCTCGGCCTCACCATCGACGCGGCGCGGGGCGAGGTGCGTCTCGCCCGGCCATCCCTGCCCGCCGGGGTCGATCAGCTCAGTCTCGAGCAGCTCGCGGTCGGCGAGGCCTGCATCGACATCCATTTCCAGCGGGCCGGCGACCGGATCGCGGTGACACCCGGCGCGCGCTCGCACCGCTCGGTCTCGGTGGTGCTCGAGGGATGAGTGCTCTGGCGCCCCCACCGGACCAGGCGCTCGCCGATCCGCCGCCGCTCGATCCGCGTCACGCGGCCCTGTTCGCCGATCTCGACGGCACGCTCGCCCCGATCGAGGCGACGCCGGACGAGGTGGGACCCGATCGGACGCGCCGGCGTCTGCTGGACGCGCTGTCGTCGGTTCTCTCCGGCCGCCTGGCGGTGATCAGCGGCCGGGGCCTCGCCGACATCGACCGGGTGCTCGAGGGCCGGGTTCCGGCGGTCGCCGCCGTTCATGGCCTGGTTCGTCGCACGACCGGAGGCCGGCTGCTGGCGCCGCCGGCCGATCCGCGAATCCGCGAGGCGACCGCGGCCCTGCGCGCCTTCGCCAGGTCGGATCCCGGACTCCTGGTCGAAGACAAGAGCGTGGCGGTCGCCCTTCATTTCCGGGCCGCGCCCCAGGCGGCCGAAGACTGCCGCGCCCTGGCGGTGCGCCTCGCCGAGGCTCGGGGCCTCGTTCTCCAGGAAGGCGCCATGGTCGTCGAACTGAGGCTCCCCGGTCCCGACAAGGGCGCGGCGGTGCGGGCGTTCATGGCCGAGGCCCCTTTCGCCGGCGCGACGCCGGTCTTTCTCGGCGACGATCTCACCGATGAGGCCGGCTTCGCCGAGGCCGGCCGCCTGGGCGGCTATGGCGTCGTCGTGGGGGCGCGGCGACCGACCCGCGCCACCTACGCCTTGGCCGGCGTGGCCGCGGCGCGGCGATGGCTGAAGCGTTCGATCGAGGCCGCCGCATGAGCCGTGACCTGGACCTCGCGCCGGTCGGGAACGGCTCGATCAGCGGGCTTGTCGATCGGCAGGGCCGGTACGTGTGGTGTTGCGCGCCGCGCGTCGATAGCGACCCGGTGTTCTCCAATCTCCTGGCCGGCGGCGACGCCTCCGACGCCGACGCGCGTGGCCTGTGGTCGGTCGAGGTCGAGGACGCCGGCCAGACCCGTCAGGCCTATCTGCGCAACACTCCAATTCTACGCACCGAGATCACCGACACCGCCGGCGGCGTGGCCGAGATCATCGACTTCGCGCCCCGGTTCCGGCTCTACGGCCGGGGATATCGCCCGACCTCGTTCATCCGCATCATCCGTCCGATGATCGGCGCGCCCCGGATCACCATCCGCCTGCGGCCGACCGCGAACTGGGGCGCCGAGTCGGCGAGGGTCACGTCCGGCTCGAACCACATCCGCTACGCCTGCACCGACGTCACCCTGCGCCTGACCAGCACGGCGCCGGTCTCCCATATCCTCGAGGAGCGCACCTTCCGCCTGGAAGAACCGATCGCGCTGTTCCTGGGTCCCGATGAGCCGTTCCAGGGCGAGGTGCTGTCCACCGCCACCACCATGCTCGCCGACACCACCACCTATTGGCGGGAATGGGTGCGCACCCTGGCCATTCCCCTGGAGTGGCAGGAGGCCGTGATCCGAGCGGCGATCACGCTCAAGCTCTGCGCCTACGAGGAGACCGGGGCCATCGTCGCGGCGCTCACCACCTCGATCCCCGAGGCGCCCGGCAGCGGTCGCAACTGGGATTACCGCTACTGCTGGATCCGCGACGCCTACTACGTCGTCCAGGCTCTCAATCGTCTGGGCGCGGTCGATATCCTGGAGAACTACCTCGGCTACCTGCGCAACATCGTCGATGCCGCCGACGGCGGCCACATTCAGCCGGTCTATGGGGTCGGCTACGAGAAGGCGCTCACCGAACGCATCGTCGATAGCCTGCCGGGTTATCGGGGCATGGGTCCGGTGCGGGTCGGCAACCAGGCTCACGAGCACATCCAGCACGACGTCTATGGCCAGATCGTGCTTTCCAACGTCCAGGCGTTCTTCGACGACCGACTGCTGCGGCCCGCGAACCATGAGGACTTCGAGGCTCTCGAGGGCGTCGGCGAGCGGGCCTTCGCCCTCCACGACACGCCCGACGCCGGACCTTGGGAACTGCGCACCCGCGCCGCCGTCCACACCTATTCGGCGGCCATGTGCTGGGCGGCCTGCGACCGGCTCGGCAACGCGGCCGAGAGACTGGGCCTCGCCGCCCGCGCCGCCTTCTGGAACAACCGCGCCCACATCATCCGCGCGACCATCGAGGAAAAGGCCTGGAATGCCGACCAGGGCCACTTCGCCGCCACCTTCGGCGGCGACGAGCTGGATGCGAGCCTGACCCAACTCGTTGATCTGCGCTTTCTCCAGCCCGACGATCCGCGCCACCGGGAAACCCTCAAGGCGGTCGAGAAGGCGCTTCGGCGCGGTTCGAACCTGTTGCGCTACGACCGCCCCGACGACTTCGGCGCGCCGGAAACGGCCTTCAACGTCTGCACCTTCTGGTTCATCGAGGGCCTGCATCTCACCGGCGAGACCGAACAGGCCCGGCGTCTGTTCGAGGAGATGCTCGGCCGCCGCAACCACGCCGGCCTGCTCTCGGAGGACGTCAGCCTGCGCGACGGGGCGCTGTGGGGGAACTATCCCCAGACCTACTCGCTTGTTGGATTGATCAACTGCGCCGTGCTGTTGAGCCGGCCGTGGAGTTCGGTGCGATGAGCCGCCTGATCGTGGTTTCGAACCGCGTCAACGCGCCCGAAAGGCCCGGAGAGGCGCCGGCTGGCGGACTGGCCGTGGCCCTGGCGGCCGCATTGCGGGAGTATTCGGGCTTCTGGTTCGGATGGAGCGGGGAGACCGTCCCGGCCTTCACCGGAGAACTCCAGACCCGCAGCATCGACGACGTCACCACCGTCACCGTCGATCTCGAGGAGGCCGACTTCCAAGAATACTACAACGGCTACGCCAACGGCGCGCTGTGGCCGCTATTCCACTACCGAATTGACCTGACCGCCTACGACCGCTCGTTCGGCGAGGGCTACGAGCGGGTCAACAGGATGTTCGCCGAAACCCTCGCGCCGCTGATCGAACCGGGCGATCTGATCTGGGTCCACGATTATCATCTGATCCCGCTCGGCCGGGAGCTTCGCCGCCTGGGGATCTCCAATCCGATCGGCTTCTTCCTGCATATCCCCTGGCCGGCGCCGCAGCTGCTCACCACCCTGCCGCGCCACCGCCAGCTGGTGGAGGCTCTGTTCTCCTATGATCTGGTCGGTTTCCAGACCGACGAATGGCTTTGGGCGTTCGAATCCTATGTCCTGGGCGAGGCCGGCGGGGCCTGGGCCCGGGATGGGCGCCTGGAGGCCTTCGGCGCCAGCCTGCGCGCCCAGGTCTTCCCCATCGGCCTCGACGTGGAGGCGTTCCAGGCCTTGGCCGCGTCGCCCATCGCCGCCCGCGCCTACGATCGCATGGCCGCCCATAGCGTCTTCCGCTCGCTGATCGTCGGGGTCGATCGTCTCGACTATTCCAAGGGCCTGGAGGAGCGGCTGCTGGGCTTCGAACGCTTCCTGCACGACAGCCCGGAGTTTCGGCGCAAGGTCCTATACCTCCAGGTGGCGCCTACTTCGCGCGGCGAGGTCGAGGCCTACCAGGATTTGAGAGCCCGCATCGACGCCCTCTGTGGTCGCATCAACGGGGCCTGGTCGGACATGGACTGGACCCCGATCCTCTATGTTCAGCGCAATTATCGCCGAGACGAACTGGCCGGCGTCTATCGCGCCGCCCACGTCGGTCTCGTCACCCCGCTGAGGGACGGGATGAACCTGGTGGCCAAGGAGTATGTCGCCGCCCAGAACCCGGACGATCCCGGCGTTCTGGTCCTCTCGCGTTTCGCCGGCGCCGCGCGGCAGATGACCGACGCAGTGATCGTCAATCCCTACAGCCGGGAGGAACTCTGCGAGGGCCTTCAGCGGGCGCTGACCATGGAACGAAGGGAACGGGTCAGACGCTGGGAGAGTCTGATCGCCGGCGTTGCCCGTTTCGATGTCAAGGTCTGGCGCGATTCCTTCGTGGCGGCGCTCGAGGCCGCCCACGAACCGCGCCTGCCCCTGTTCGATTCGCCCCCGCTGTTCAAGATCGGCGAAGGACTGGAAATCGATGCCTCCGACCAAGCTCACCCCCTATCGGGCCAAACGCGACTTCAAGGTCACCGCGGAGCCCAGTGGCCGCGCTCCAGTCCCGAAGTCGGGCCGGCGCCGCTACGTCATCCAGAAACATGACGCCACCCGTCTGCACTATGATCTGCGGCTGGAGGTCGACGGCGTCTTCAAGTCGTGGGCGGTGACCCGGGGTCCCTCCCTCGACCCGGCCGACAAGCGCCTCGCGGTGGAAGTCGAGGACCACCCGCTCGACTACGGCGACTTCGAAGGGACCATTCCGCAAGGACAATACGGCGGCGGCACGGTCCAGATGTGGGATCGCGGCTACTGGGCGCCCGAAGACGGCGGCGATCCGGCCAAGGCCCTGGCCGCCGGCGAGCTGAAGTTCGTGCTGGAAGGCGACCGCCTGCACGGCGGATGGGTGCTGGTGCGCATGGCTCGCGACCGCGATCGCGGCAAACACGCCAACTGGCTGCTGATCAAACATCGTGACGACGCGGCCGTCGCCGGCGGCCATGGCGGCGATGTCCTGGCCGAAGACCGTTCGGTTGCCTCCGGCCGGCCGATGGCCCAGATCGCCGGCGGCAAGGGCCGCAAGCCTAAGCCCTTCATCCTGGCCACATCCGGCGAGGCCGGCGCGGTCTGGGATTCATCGGCTCCAAGCGCGCGGGAGAAAACCCGCGCCAAACCGGCGGGGTCCGCGGCGTCGCGCAAGGCGGCCCCGATGCCGCAATTCGTCCAACCCCAGCTCTGCCGACTGGTGGAGCGGCCGCCCGCCGGCGACGGCTGGGTGCACGAGATCAAGTTCGACGGCTACCGCATGCAGTTGCGCGCGGAAAACGGGGCCGCCGTGCTGCGCACCCGCAAGGGTCTCGACTGGACCCATCGCTTCGGCGAAATCGCCCGCGCCGGCGCCAAACTCGGCGACTGCGTCGTCGATGGCGAAATCGTCGCCCTGGATGTCAACGGCGCGCCGGACTTCGCCGGCCTCCAGGCCGCCCTCTCGGACGACGGGACTGACGACCTGGTCTTCTTCGTCTTCGACGTTCTCTGGGCGAACCGCCGCGACTTGCGCGCCGCGCCGCTCTCCGAGCGCAAGGTCGTGTTGGAAGGCCTGGTGCGCGGCCTGAGCGGCAAGGCTTCTCGGCGAATCCGGTTTGTGGAGCATTTCGCCATGGCCGGTGACGCGGTGCTCAAGTCGGCCTGCGCCATGTCCCTGGAAGGCATCGTCTCGAAGCGACTCGCCGCGCCCTATCGATCCGGACGTAGCGACGAGTGGACCAAGGCAAAGTGCCGCGCCGGACACGAGGTCGTCCTCGGCGGATGGACGACCACCGCCGGCGCCTTCCGTTCCCTGATCGGCGGCGTCTTCCGCCACGGAAAACTCGTGCACGTCGGCCGCATCGGCACCGGGTTCTCGAAAGCCAAGCTCGACGGTCTGCTTCCGGGACTGCGCGCCAATGCGTCCGGCCAATCGCCCTTCGAGGGTCCCGGAGCGCCCAAAGGCGGACCGGATGTCCACTGGCTGAAACCCACCCTGGTGGCCGAGATCGAATATGCCGGCTTCACCGGCGACGGCGCCCTTCGCCAGGCCTCGTTCAAGGGATTGCGTCGCGACAAGCCGGCCCGGGAGGTCGAGGCCGAGACGCCCGCCCCCATCGAAAC
>DASRLN010000289.1:0-12714 GCA_035648435.1 Caulobacteraceae bacterium | reverse complement strand
GCCCCCGGATCGCCGCCGCCTTCGCCGGCGCCGGCGAAGGCGGCGGCGATCCGGGGGCCGCGCCCGGCGTGGCGTCGAAATTCACCACCGGCGCGGACTGGGCCGCGGCGTTGGCCGAGAACAGGGTCATCGGCTTGGCGCCGCCGTACATCGTCTTGGCCCACAGCACGGTAGGAAACACCCTCAAGGTGGTGTTGTAGTCGCGCACCGCCTCGTTGTAGTCGCGCCGCGCCACGGTGATCCGGTTCTCGGTCCCTTCCAGCTGCGACTGCAGGGCCATGAAGTTCTGATTGGATTTCAGATCGGGGTATTTCTCCTGGATCATCATCAGCCGGCCGAGCACGCCGGAAAGCTGGTTCTGGGCCTGCTCATACTGCTGGAAGACGGCCGGATTGGTCAGGGTGGAGGCATCGACCTTGACCTGGGTGGCGCTGGCCCGGGCCTGGGTGACCTCGACCAGGACGCTCTTTTCCTGGGCGGCGTAGCCCTTCACGGTCGCCACCAGGTTCGGGATCAGGTCCGACCGCCGCTGGTAGTCGGACTGGACGTCGGCCCACTTGGCCTTGGCGTTCTCTTCCTTGGTCGGAATGGCGTTGATGCCGCAGCCCGCCAGGACGACAGGCAGGACCAGAGCCAAGACCACACGTCCCGCCGGCCGATGTATCCTGCGCAAGAGATCACCCCCTGGTTCCATGAGGCCGCGACGCTATCGCCCGGCGGTGGGAGACTAGACCGGCTCGCGGTCCCGATCCAGCCTGCGTCGTCACGATCTGGCGGTTGCGCCCCCGCGCGCGCGCGCGCGCGCCACTGGGCGCGGCCATCGTTTTGGATTCGCCCGCGCATGTCCGAGCCATTTTCCGAGAAACTGGCCTTCGTGCTCAAGGTGCTGTCGGTCAGCCGCGCCCGCCTGGCGTCGGAATTGGGCGTGGACAAATCGGTGGTTGCGCGTTGGATGAACGGGGCCGTGAAGCCGTCGGCCGACAACCTGGCCCGGTTGAGCGCCCTGGTGGCGAGCCGGTCGCCCGGCTTCACGTCTCTGGATTGGGACAGGGACATCGAGAGCATCGGGGCCTGGTTCGGCGTCCGTCCGAGCCGAACGCCGGGCGGCGGCGTCGCCGACCTTCGCGCCGGCCTGCCGCTGCCATTTCTCGCCCAGGCCCTGGCCAAGACCGCGCTGTACGGCGCCGCCTACGAGGGGTTTTTCCGATCCACCCGGCCGTTCGCGCAGCTTCCGGCACGATTCGTCCACGACGGTTGCATGGTCCGCAAGGACGACAGCGGCCTGCTGCGGGTGAACCTGGCCACCGGAGGGGTGTTCGTCGATGGCTGGCTCCTGCCCCTGCAAAATCAGCTTTTCCTCATCGGCTCGGAATTCAACGGCGGCGGCTTGGCGTTCGGCGTGCTCAATGGCGTCTACGCCGCGCGAGTGGATGTCATCGACGGCCTGATTCTCGCGCCTGTTCAGGACGCTGACCGCACGCCCACGGCCTGGGCCATCGTCTGGGAGCGGGAAGGCGACCTCACCGGCGATCAGACGGCCGACGATGCGCGGTTCAACGAAATGGCCGCCGGCGAATGGCTCGCCCCGGAAGGTTCGATCTCCCTGGAGATGATCGAACACCTGACCCGCGATATCGGCCCCGGTCCCCTGGCCGCGGGCGGTGATTGGCTGCTTCGCATGCCGCCCTCGCGATCGATGTCCAGAGGCAAGGATGAGATCGGCGGACAGGGTGCGGCGCCACTTCGTGCAACTTGACGACCGTCGCAGCGCCTTAGCGAAGCGCCGCCGATCTGAAATACCTCCGCCGGTCTGACCGCGGCGCGGTCGCAAGGCGATCGTGGGGGGCGCCGCCGGATGGCGGTCCCCAGGCGCTCCCGCCTGGGAGAAGCAGCGGCATGAGCAAGATCCTCAGTGGGACCTACCCGTCCGGGTATGGGCTGAATGCCACGCTCACCGATGTGACGGTCACTTCGACCGGCAAAATCGAAGGATCCGGCCTTGCCGCCAATGGCGTCTCCGGGTCCTACGATATCCGTAACTACGGCCTGATCGAGGGCGACAAGTTCGGGCTGCAGGCGCCGTCGGCCCTCATCATCAACGGCGAGAACTCGAACACCAGCGCCCTGATCGCCGGGTTCTACGATGGCGTCCAGCTGCGCGGAGCCGGCAGGGTATTCAACTACGGCACGATCTCGGCGGTTTATGGCGGATTCCAGCCGGGTGGCGCGGTCCAGGAACTGGCGGGCGGCTCGGTCACCAACGGCAGCGCCGACGACAGCGTCGCCCTGATCACGGGTCCCCTGGGAATCGAGATCCTCAACGGCGCCGGAACCGTGCAGAATTTCGGCACCGTGCTGTCGGTCGGATTTCTCTCTTCCTCCGTGGTCGATCTCAGCGATGGCGGCACCGTCGTCAACGGCAATTCAGCCGACACCGTCGCGCTGCTCAAAGGCGGAGCGGGCGTGACGATCTACAACGCCGCCGGCGTGGTCACCAACTTCGGCGCCATCGAGGGGGCGGTCCAGGGTGTCTTTCTCGACGCCGGCGGAAGCGTCATCAACGGAACCCTGGTCGATACCGGCGCCCTGATCGAGGGCGGCTCGGGCACATTCCACGAGGGCGCCGGGGTCGTCGTCGCCGGCGCGGCCGGAACCGTCACCAACCTCGCCACGATCCGGAGCACTCAGCACGATCCTGGGCCAGGGCGCGGCGGCCACGGAGGGGGCCAGCCTGGGCAGTGGCTCGAGCCTGACTAATCGGGTGGGCGCCTTGGTCGAGGGGTACGCGGGAGTCGTCGTCATCGGCCCCGGGACGGTGACCAACTTCGGAACCATCACCGGCCTGACCCTGACTGGGACGCATGTGAACGTGACCGGCGCGGCGGTGACGGTGTCCGGGGCGATCGTCAACAGCGGCGAACTGCTGCTGACCGGGGGCAAGATCACCGTGGCCTCCGCCGGGGCGAGCCTGACCGGCACGACGGTTGTCATGTTGAGCGACAATGCGGCCAACGAGATCGTCGGAGCCACGGCCGGCGCCGTGCTGACCAACGTCGGCAATCACATCGAGGGCGCCGGCAAGCTCGGCGCCGGCCAGATGACCTTCGTCAACCAGAGCGCCGGCTGGGTGGCCTCGCTCGGCGCCAACGCGCTGATTCTCGATACCGGGACAAACACCATCGCCAACGCCGGGGTGATCGAGGCGGTGGGGATCGGAGGCCTCATCATCGACAGCGCGGTGGCCAATACCGGCCGGCTGATCGCCAACGCCTCCACCCTGACCGTGAACGCGGCGGTCACCGGAACCGGCTACGGCGAGGTGATCACCGGCAGGCTGAAGTTCGCCTCCACCTCGACCTTCAACCAGAACGTCACCTTCGCCAGCGGCTCGACCGGAACCCTGGAACTGGCCCATGGCCAAACCTATTCGGGGACGATCACCGGCTTCTCCACCACCGCCGGCACGTTCCTTGATCTCGACGACATCAGCTTCACCGCGGGGACCACCACGGCCATCTATTCCGGCGCCGCCAGCGGCGGCATCCTCACCGTCACCGACGGATCCCACACGGCCCACATCCACCTCGCCGGCGACTATCTGAATTCGACCTTCATCACCGCCGCCGATGGCCATGGCGGAACCGTGATTCACGATCCGACCAGGGCGCCGGCGAAAACACCGCCCCCCTCTGGCCCGCCGCGCTTGGAGATTCCGCTTTTCCCGACCCACACCTTCATCCAGATCATGGCTTCGCTCGGCGTGCATGGCGGCGAGGGGCTCGCACCGGCGGGCGATGTCTGGCGCCCGTCGCCCATGCTGGCGATGCCGGGAGCGCGCATCGCCTGACCGGGGCCGCGCGGCATGCGATTGGCCTTGGGCGACAATCAGGTGGCCACCAGCGTGCGGTCGCCCACATCTTCGAGGTCGTCGAACGAACCGTGGCTGGAAGCGTAGAGCCTGGCGTAGAGACCACCCCGCGCCACCAGCGCCGCGTGCGGACCCTGTTCGACGATGCGGCCTTGATTGAGCACGAAGATGGTGTCCGCGTCGCGCACGGTCGCCAGGCGATGGGCGATGATCAGGCAGGTGCGGCCGGCGAAGAGAACCTTCAGCGCCTTCTGGATCGCCTGTTCGGTGAAGCTGTCGATATTGGCGGTGGCTTCGTCGAGGATCAGAATCCGCGGATTGGCGATCAGGGCGCGCGCGAACGACAGCAGTTGGCGCTGGCCGACGGAAAGGTTTCGTCCCCGCTGGCCGAGCTGGGTGTCATATCCCTCCGGCAGGGCGACGATGAATTCGTGGGCGCTCACCGCCCTGGCCGCGGCGACCACATCGTCGAGGCTCGCGCGAGCGGTGTTGTAGCGGATGTTCTCTTCGATGGTCCCGGAGAACAGGAACGGCTCCTGAAGCACCATGCCGACCACCGAACCCAGTGACCCCAGGGTGACGTCGCGCACGTCGAAGCCGCCCACGCGCACCACGCCGCTGTCGGCCTCGTAGAACCGGTGGACCAGCGAGGTGATGCTGGTCTTGCCCGATCCGGTCGGCCCGACCAGGGCGACCACCTCGCGCGGCCGGACGGTCAGGCTGACGTCGTTGAGGATCGGCCGGCCGGGCGCATAGCCGAAGGTCACGTGGTCCAGTTCGATGGTCGATTCCACGTCCTTCAGAACCACCGCGCCGGGCGCGTCGGCGATGGTGACCGGCACGTCGAGAACCTCGAAGATGCGATAGCCGGCGGCCATCGCCCGCTGCATCACCGTGTACTGCATGGAGAGCAGCCGCACCGGCTCGAAGAACCGCTGCACCGAGAGGATGAAGGTGACCAGCACGCCCACCGCCAGGTGGCCGCCCAGCACCTGGTCGCCGCCGACCACGATGATCATCGCCATCGCCGCGCCGGTGAGCATGTCCACGGTCGGGGTCATGACCTGGGCGAGCCAGGCCGAGCTCACCGCGGCGTCGAAATTCTCCCGGGCCTTTTCCTCGTAGAGTTCGAAGTTGAGCGCTTCGCGGCGCGTCTCCTGCACGGTGCGAACGCCGTTGATGTTTTCCGCCAAGGCGCCGTTGGCGATCGACGAGGCGTCCCGCGCTCTGCGAAATGTCCGCTTGGAATAGGGCAGCCAGAACGCCCGCGCGACGATCAGGGCGGGGATGGTGGTCAGGGTCAGGAGGCCGAGCTTCCAGTCCATCCAGACGAGCACCACCGAGTAGCCGATGAGGGTGGTGAAATCGCCGAGCGCGCCGGTCGAACTCTCCAGGAACTCCTGCAGGGCGTTCACGTCGCCTTGCAGCCGCGACATGATCCGCCCGACGTGGGTTTTGTCCAGAAAGGTCAGGGCGACGTCCTGGAAATGCGCAAACATCGACCGTCGGACGTCGAAAATCACCCGCTGCGCCAGCCGCGATGTCATCCACTGGTCCCCGAAGTTGGCAACCGTGTTGATCAACACCAGAAACCCGAACTCCAGCATCAGCCGCTCGAGCTGTCCGACGTCGCGGGCCACCGCCGCGTTGACCGCCGCGCCGATCAGCCAGGGGGTCGCGACGCTGGTCAGCGACGAAACCAGAACGGCGGCCTGGGCGCCGAACACCAGGCCCCGGTGCGGTTTCAGATAGGCCAGGAACCGCCGCAGGATCCGGGTGTCGAAGGCCGCGAAGATATCTTCCTCGTCCGGCGTCCCGAGGTTGGCCCGCGGCCGGCGCGGCGTCTCGCCGCCGTCGATGGTGAAATCGGTCACGCCCCGGCCTCCGCCAGTTTGCGGCGCATGCGGGTCTCGGCGATGGAGAGGCCCTGGCCGGCGCGGGTCTGGAGGGCGTGGAGATCGGCATATTCGCCGCCGAGGGCCAGGAGTTCGGCGTGCGTGCCGCGCTCGACGATCCCGCCGGCCTCCAGGAGGATGATCTCGTCGGCGTGGATCAGCGAGGAGAGGCGATGGGCGATGATGATCGTCGCCTTGGCGGCGGTCGCCCGCGCCAGGGAATCGCGCACCTTCCTTTCGGTGACGGCGTCGATGGCGGCGGTGGAATCGTCGAAGATCATCACGCCGGGACCGGGCACGACGCCGCGCGCGATGGAAAGGCGCTGGCGCTGACCGCCGGAGAGCGCCACCCCCCGCTCGCCGACCCGCGTCTCGTAGGCGCCCGGCAGGCCGGCCACATAGTCGTGGATCTGGGCGATGCGAGCCGCCCCGACGATCCGGTCCTCCTCCGCCCAGGGATCGGCGTAGGCGACGTTGTTGGTCACGGTGGCGTCGAACAGGAAGGCCTCCTGCTGGACGAGGCCAACGTGCCGGCGCAGGGACGAGAGCGTGACGTCGCGCACGTCCTGGCCGTCGATGGTCACCCGGCCGGCGGCGACGTCGTAGAAGCGCGGGATCAGATTGGCGATCGCCGACTTTCCCGAGCCGGGCGGCCCGACGATGCCCAGCGTCCGCCCCGGCCCGACCTCGAAGGAGATGTCGCGAAGGATCGCCCGCCCCCCCGGCTCGAAGGCGAAATCGACGTGCTCGAAGCGCAAGGTCCCTTCGGTGATCACCAGGTCCTTCGCCCCCGGCCGATCGGCGATGGCGGGCGCGAGGTCGAGAATCTCGAACAGCCGGCCGCCGGAGGATGTCGCCCGCGCCGCGGCGGCGAAGATGATCGCGATCTGGCGGATCGGCGATTGCAGCAGGGTCATGTAGGTGAGGAATTCGGTCAGCCTGCCCGGGCTCATCGACCCCGCCGCGACCTTGTGGCCGCCGACCCACAACAGCGCCCCCATGGAGGCGTAGAAGCTCAGCTGCATCACCGATACGGCCCGATAGCGCAGCACGATGCGACGGTAGGAATAGGCCAGGGCGGCGTTGGCGGCCTGATCGAACTTGGCCATCTCGAAGGCCTTGGCGGCGAAGGCGCGCACCACCCGCACGCCCTGAAGGCTCTCCTCGATGGTCCGGGTGAGGATGCTCATCAGACGTTGGACGTGCAGCCAGGTCACCCGAAGCAGAAACCCCATCCGCGCCAGCGCCCAGCCGGCCACCGGCACGAAGGCCAGGCCAAGCGCGGCCATCGTCGAATCGGTGGAGATCATCATGAATCCGGCGACGCCGAGGAGCAGGACCAGGGTCAGGGCGGTCATCATGCCGTTCTGGATGAACGCCCGGGCGCCCTCGAGATCGAGCATGCCCCGGGTGATCAGATCGCCGGAATGGATGCGGTCGTGAAACCCGAAGGAGAGGCGCTGGAGCTGGCGGAAAAAGTCCAGGCGGTATTGGTAGGCGACCTTCTGGCTCACCCACTCCGCCTGATAATTGGCGACCATGGTCAGGAGGCCCCTCACGGCGCTGGCCGCGATCACCAGGCCGGCGGTGATCAGAAGGGCGTGACGCGCCTGCGCCGCCAGGCTGGCGGCCCGCATCGCGCCTTCCCGCGCGCCGGCCGCGTGGAGCGCCGTGGCCTGGGCCGCCGCGCTGGTCCGCGCGGCGATGGTCAAGAGCCGCTGCGCTTGGTTGACGGCCGCGCCGAACAGCCGGGGCAACGACAGGCTGGCCACCGCCGCGCCGAGCGAACAGGTCATCGCCAGGGTCACGCGACGGGGCGCCAGGCGCAGCGCCGCCGCCACGATCCGGCGCAGCACGCGCGGCATCGCCTTGACGTCGATCGGACGCGCATCGGGGCGGATCGGCGCGCGCGGGGGCGCGCCGCGTGAATCGGACATCGACAACATCCGGGAGCGGGTGATGGTTTCTATTTTGACTGGCCAAACAGGCGTTGGCTAGAGCCGCGCGGGGCCGCTAATGTCGGCGGATCGTTTTGAAGGAGGCGCCGGTGAGCGACGAACTCGTTTTCTATACCAATCCCATGTCACGCGGCCGGATCGTGCGCTGGATGCTGGAGGAGATCGGCGTTCCCTACCGCACGGAGATCCTCGGCTATGAGGACCAGATGAAAGCCCCGGCCTATCTGGCGATCAATCCGATGGGCAAGGTGCCCGCCATCCGTCACGGCGACACGGTGGTGACCGAGGGCGGCGCCATCTGCGCCTATCTCGCCGATGCATTTCCCGAGGCGGGCCTCGCGCCGAAACCGGGCGACAGGGCGCGCGGGCCCTATTTTCGCTGGATGTTCTTCGCCGCCGGTCCGGTCGAGGCGGCGGTCACCGACAAGATGCTGGGCGCGGTGATCCCCAAGGAGCGCGAGCGGGCGGTGGGCTACGGCAGCTTCGCCGACGTGATGAACGCCCTGGAGATCGCGGTCGGCAAGAGCGAATACGTGGCCGGCGATAAGTTCTCCGCCGCCGACGTCTATTTCGGCTCGCAGATCGGCTGGGGCGTGCAGTTCGGCACCCTCGATAAGCGCCCCGCCTTCGAACCCTACTGGACCCGGATCAGCAGCCGCCCCGCCGCCGTCCGTGCCCGCGAGATCGACGACGCCCTGATCGCCGCCCAGCCGCCGGCCGCCTCCTGACGTTGGAGCCGGCGAGCCCGATCATCTCCATCCGGGGGCTGACGAAGACCTACGCCTCTGGGTTCCGGGCGCTGAAGTCGGTGGACCTGGACATCAGGGCCGGAGAGATCTTCGCCCTGCTCGGTCCCAATGGTGCGGGGAAGACCACCCTGATCAACATCGTCTGCGGCATCGTCAGGCCAGGCGGCGGGACGGTGCTGGCCGACGGACACGATATCGTCCGCCACTGGCGCGGGGCGCGCTCGGCGATCGGCCTGGTTCCGCAGGAGCTGACCACCGACGCCTTCGAATCGGTCTGGGCCACGGTGAAGTTCAGCCGCGGCCTGTTCGGCCGGCCGCCGGACGGCGCCTACCTCGAGAAGGTGCTGCGCGACCTCTCGCTGTGGGACAAGAAGGACGAGAAGATCCTGGCTCTTTCCGGCGGCATGAAACGCCGGGTGATGATCGCCAAGGCGCTGAGCCATGAGCCGCGCATCCTGTTCCTCGACGAGCCCAGCGCCGGCGTCGATGTCGAGCTGCGCCGCGACATGTGGGACATGGTCCGCGCCCTACGGGCCGGCGGCGTGACCATCATTCTCACCACCCACTACATCGAGGAGGCCGAGGAGATGGCCGACCGCATCGGGGTGATCAGCAAGGGCCAACTGGTGGTGGTCGAGGAGAAGGCGGCGCTGATGGCCAAGCTCGGCAAGAAACAGCTGACGCTCCATCTGCAGACGCCGCTGACGGCGATCCCGGAGGGCCTGGCCGCCTGGCCGCTGTCGCTCTCCGAGGATGGCCGCGACCTGGTCTACGCCTTCGACGCTAAAGGAGAGGCCACCGGCATCGCCGCCCTGATGCGCCAGCTCGGAGCGCTGGGCATCGACTTCAAGGATCTCCAGACCAGCGAAAGTTCGCTGGAAGACATCTTCGTCAGCCTGGTCAGCGAGCGCGCCGTATGAATCCGCGGGGCGCCTGGGCGATCTATCACTTCGAGCTGTCGCGCTGGTTCAGGACCCTGACCCAGAGCCTGCTGGCGCCGGTGATCTCGACCTCGCTCTACTTCGTGGTCTTCGGCTCGGCGATCGGCTCGCGGATGAGCGCCGTCGATGGCGTCAGCTATGCCGCCTTCATCGTGCCGGGACTGATCATGCTTTCCCTGCTCACCGAGAGCATCGGCAACGCCTCGTTCGGCATCCACATGCCCAAGTGGTCGGGGACGATCTACGAACTCCTCTCGGCGCCGGTCTCCTGGGCCGAGGCGGTGATCGGCTATGTCGGGGCGGCGGCGACCAAGTCGGTGCTGGTGGGCGTGGTGATCCTGGCCACGGCCCGCATCTTCGTGCCCTATCACATCGACCATCCGCTGGTCATGGCCGCCTTCCTGGTGCTGACGGCGGTGACCTTCAGCCTGTTCGGCTTCATCATCGGGGTGTGGGCCGAGGGGTGGGAGCGGCTGCAGATCGTCCCTACTCTGATCATCACTCCGCTGACTTTCCTCGGCGGCAGCTTCTATTCGATCGCGATGCTGCCGCCGCTGTGGCGCAAGATCACCCTGTTCAACCCGGTGGTCTATCTGATCAGCGGATTCCGCTGGAGCTTCTACGGCGTCTCCGACGTCGGCGTATCGGTGAGCCTGGCCATGACGCTGGGCTTCATGGCCGCCTGCCTCGCCGCCGTCTGGTGGATTTTCAAGACCGGCTACAGACTGAAGACGTGACTCGCGCGCCGCGTCGCGGGAATGCGAAAGCTAAGGAGAGCGACCCGCCCATGCCCAACCTCACCAAACGCGGCGTCCTCGCCGTTCTCACGGCGCTCGGCGTATCGCCCGCGCTCGCCCAGACGGCCGCCGCGCCGGTCCGCGTGATGCTGACCACCGCGCTGGGGGCGATCACCGTCGAACTGGCCGCCGACAGGGCGCCGATCACCACCGCCAATTTCCTGCGCTACGTCGATGCCAAGCGCTTCGACGGCGCCGCCTTCTACCGCGCCATGAAGCTTAGGCCCGCCCCGCCGCTGGGGCTGATCCAGGGTGGTCTGCGCGGCGATCCCGCCAAAACCTTCCCGCCGATCGCCCACGAGAGCACGCGGCAGACCGGCCTCAAGCACACCGCCGGGACCCTCTCCATGGCCCGCTATGCGCCCGGCACCGCGACCAGCGAGTTCTTCATCTGCATCGGCGACATCCCCTCGCTCGACGCCGACCCGACCACGCCGGGCGACAACCTCGGCTTCGCGGCCTTCGGCCATGTGGTGGACGGAATGGACAACGCGCTCAAAATCCTCGCCGCGCCGGTCTCGGCGAGCGGGGGCGACGGCGCCATGCGCGGCCAGATGCTCGATCCGACGGTGGCGATCGTCACCGCGCGTCGGGCGAGCTGACCTGGAGGGAAAGTCCGTGCACAGAAGGAACCTGCTCAAGTCCGCCGCCGCGATCGGCCTTCTCCCCGCATTCGGCTCGCCGGCAGCGGCGATCGCGGCATTGCCAGCCAGGCGCGTCCGGCCGTCCGACCCCGCATGGCCCTCACCGGCCGACTGGGAGCGGCTGAAGGCCGAGGTCGGGGACGCCCTCGTCAAGCCGGTCCCACTGATGGCCGACTGCGACTTGGATCCGGCCGGCGCCCCCTGCCAGGCGGTGAAGAAGAACCTGTTCAATCCGTTCTACATCGGCGATCAGCCGGCGGGGACCGAGGTCTCCGGGTGGCTGGACGCCTGGTCGCCCCAGCCGAGCGTCTGGGCCGTCGCCGCCCACTCCACCGCCGATGTGGTCGCCGCCGTCAACTTCGCCCGCCACCACAATCTGCGCGTGGCCGTCAAGGGCGGCGGCCACAGCTACCAGGGGACGTCAAACGCGGCCGATTCGCTGCTTATCTGGACCCGGGCGATGCACGCCATCACCCTCCACGACGGCTTCGTCGGCCAGGGCTGCGCCGGGATCCCGCCGGTTCCCGCGGTCACCATCGAGGCCGGCGCGATGTGGATCGACGCCTACGACGCGGTGACCACCAGGGCCGGCCGCTATGTTCAGGGCGGCGGCTGCACGTCGGTCGGGGTCGCGGGATTGCTGCACGGCGGCGGTTTCGGATCGTTCTCCAAGGGCTTCGGCACGGCCGCCGCGAGTCTCATCGAGGCCGAGGTGGTCACCGCCGACGGGGTGGCGCGCGCAGTCAACGCGCGGCTACACCCCGACCTCTACTGGGCGATCAAGGGCGGCGGCGGCGGCAGCTTCGGCGTCCTGACGCGGGTGACCCTGCGCACCCATGCGCTTCCCGAGTGGTTCGGCGGCGCGGGGGCCGTGATCAAGGCGGCCTCCGACGCCGCCTTCCAGAAACTGATCGCCCGGTTCATCGACGTCTATGCCGACGGCCTGTTCAATCCCCATTGGGGCGAACAGGTCTCGATCCGGCGCGACAACACCCTCAAGATCTCCATGGTCTGCCAGGGACTCACCAACGACGAGACCAACGCGACCTGGCGACCCTTTCTCGACTGGCTCGCCGCTGCGCCCGGCGATTTCACCTTCAAGGAGGTCTTCGATGGCGGCTCCGGGCCGGCCCGCGGCTGGTGGGACGCCCAGGCCCGCAAAGCGCGCGGATCGACGGCGATGATCCTCGACCCTCGCCCGGGCGCGCCGCCGAGCCATGCCTGGTGGGAGGGCGACCAGGCGCAGGTAGGTGCGCTGCTCCACGGCTACGACTCGCTGTGGCTACCCGCGGCGCTGCTGGCGGCGGATCGTCGCGAGGCGCTCGCGCGCGCCCTTTTCGCCGCCAGCCGTCACTTCGCCGTCGACCTGCATTTCAACAAGGGCCTCGGCGGCGCCACGCCCGAGGCGATCGCCGCCAGCCGCGACACGGCCACCAATCCGGGCGTCCTCACCGCCTTCGCCCTGGCGATCATCGCCACCGGCGGCCCGCAGTCCTGGGCGGGACAGCCGACTTCGCCGGAATACCTCGCCTTCGCCCGCGCCAACGCGGCGGCGATCGACAAGGCCACCCGGGCGCTGCGCGCCGTGGCCCCGGAGGCCGGCTCCTACGTCTCGGAAAGCAACTACTTCAATCCGTCCTGGCGGGAAGCCTTCTGGGGCAGCCACTATCCGAAGCTGCGGGCGGTGAAGGCCCGATATGATCCCGGCGGCCTGTTCATCGTCCACCACGGCGTCGGCAGCGAAGACTGGAGCGCCGACGGGTTCAGCCGGGTGGTGGGGATCTAATACCAGCCCCCATAAATGCTGACACTTGGCGACGTCAGGCGACCGACCGATAGCCCTCTCCCCGTTCTAACGGGGA
>DASRLN010000288.1:0-7353 GCA_035648435.1 Caulobacteraceae bacterium | reverse complement strand
GGCGACGGCCGTAGGCAAAATCTCCATCGACGCTGGCCAGCTCGAGGGCGATCAGCAGTTCGGCCGGCGTGGTCGGCGCCCAGTCCGCCGGACGCATCGGCGCCCCGACGCATCCCGGAGGCGCGCGGAGCGCGCGGATCGCTTCGAGGAAGCCGTCCACGGCGCCTATGACATCCCGCGGGCCGAGGCGTTCGATATCCCGCCGGGCCTCGCCGATTTCGGCCTCGAGGTCACCGAGCGACCCGCTCACCCGCCAGCCGAGGAGGATCCAGTTGCGAATGGCGACGCCGGCCTGGACGATATCGCCCTCGGCCACGGCGAGATCGCGGACGCGCCGGCTCTGGTCGCGAAGACTGCCCTGGGGGCGGCGCCAGATGACCCCCCAGAAGAGGGCGCGGTAGAGGGTGGCGGCATGGGAGAAGCCGCCCTCCCCCTCGCGCGACAACGCCAGGATGGCCTTTTCTCCGGTGTGGAAGGCCGCAGAATAGTCGCCGAGCATGGCCAGCAGAAAGGTATCGTTGGCCAGCCAGAACGGCGATCCCGGACGTCCGGCAAGCCGCGAACCCCGAAAGGCGATCAGCGCCGCCATGGGCGGACTGAATTCAAAGGCCAGCGTCGCCGCGGCGTTGCCGATCCGAACCAGGGCGTCGTCGCCGTCGCGGCCGGCGGCCGACCCCGCACGCCGCGGCAGCCATCGCTCAACCCGCCACCGAACGGCGGCGACCACGAGGTGGCGCGGCTTGGCGGCGGCCGGCAGACGCATGCCCAGGCGCGCCAGACCCTCCCGGCCGATCTCCCAGGCCGAGTGCGCCGCGCCGGAAAAACGCAACGCGGCGATGGCCAGTTCGTAGTCGTCCCCACGGGGCAGCGGGGAAGAATCCAAGGCAAACAGCAGATGCAGCCTGGCCAGCACCGCGTCGGGGTCCTTCCGGTCCGCCGCCGCGAGGATGGCCTCGCGCAGGAGTCTCCGATCGGCGTGGGCGTCTTCCGGCGCCGCCCTTTCCCGCAGGCGCCAGGCGATCTCGGCCAGAGCCGCCGCGTTGTCGGGGTCGGCGCGGGACCGCGCCAGGCGCGCTCCTTCGGCGAAGCGGTCGCGCCAGCGCGGCGCGTCCAGATCCTCGACGCCGGCGAGCTGACGGAAATGAAGGCCAATGGCGGCGACGGCGCCCCACCGCTCGTCGGGCAAGTCGCGCAGCCTTCCCGAAATAGCCAGCGCCAGTCCATCGACTGATTCGCTCAGCGCCTCGAGGACCGGCGCCCGCAGGCGGTCGTGAGTGAGGCTGGCTTCGCCATTGGTCACCCCGACGATTCCGGCCGCCCGCAGTCGGGCCAGCGCCTTGGCCAGGTTGGTTTCCGAGACGCCCAGCGCCTCGACAAGACCGCCGATCGGGGCGGGCTCGCCCCACAGGGCGACGGCCAGGGCGATTTCGGCGATCTCGGCGCCGAGCCCCGGCAGCGGGGCGACGAGAGCCGCGGCGAGGTCGTCACTGCCGACGACGGCGGCGGCGCGGAACGAATCGACGCTCCAGCGCGCGTCATCCAGAACCAGAGCGCCGCTGGTTGCCAGGGCGGAGGCCGCCGCGCGGATGTCGAACGGCAACTCCGGACCGCCTTCCCCGAACCACCGCGTCACCGCCGACGCCGCATCCCCGAGCAGGACCTGGAAGAGGGCGGCTCGATCGGCCGCCTCCAGAGGCCCAAGTTCCAGGATGGCCGGCGCGTGCCCAGCCGGTGGGAAATCGTGGGGCCCGGCGGCGCGCTCGGTCACGACCACGGTGACATCCCCGACGGGGGCCGCCTCGACGAGAGCGAGCACGAGGTCGCGGGCTTGGGAGGGGCCGCGCCACCAGTCATCGACAAGCAGCACGACCGGCTTCTCGAATCCACCCAGCCAGCGGACCAGTTTCAGGCTGGCGTCGATGATCCGCGCCGCGCCTTCGCGACGACCGACGAGAGTCTCCGAAACGTCGAAGTCCAGCCGGGCGTCGGCGAGAAAGCCTGTCCTGTGCAATGTTCCCAAGGCCGGCCCGAGCGCCTTCGACATGGCCTCGCCGCCGCCCTCCGGGTCGTACAACCCATCCAGCGCCTGGCCAGTGGCCTGGGAGAGCGCCCGCATGATCGGGCCAAAAGGCGCACGGGCGCGGCCCTCGCCGTAGACGCCGCCGCCGACCAGACCGCCGGCGCGCCGGATATCGGCCAGCGCCGCTTCGGCCAGGGCGGTCTTTCCGGAGCCGGCCGGGCCGCGCACCACCACCAGCCGGCTGGCCGGGTCGCGCAGCGCGTCCAGCAGCGAGGCGAGTTCACGGTTGCGGCCGACGAGGGCGTGGGAGGGCGGAGACGCCACGGGTTCAGTCCCGCGCCCGGGTCATCGTGCGCGACCTCGGGCGGCGACTGACCGCGCCAACCACCGATGGCGCGGGGCCGGAGGACGCTCCAACCGCCAGGAGGCTATCGCGTCCGCGACAGGGCGGGCGCCGAACGAATCGGGCGAGTGCATCCTGGGCGTCCCCTCCCCAGGCGCGGTCGCAAGGCGATCGCGCCCGTCTCGACTTGGGCGCGTCAGGGTGACGCGCCTGTCTCTCCCGGCGATCAGGCGGCGTGAAGCATCGCCGGGGCCGCCAGGATCGCGTGACCGGCCGCGTGGTTGTCCGCCGCCGCCTGCACGGGACCGGCCGGCGTCGCGCCCAGGCTGGCCATGACCGAGAGGAAATGCGCATGGGTCGGCGCCGACGCACCCGCGGACTTAGTCGCGACGATGACGCCCACATCGCCGTCACCGCTCGCCGTCCAGGTCGAGCCGGTGTAGTTGCCGACCAGGGTGATGTGCGCGGTGTGGGTTCCGTCGGTCACGGTGAGGACGCCGCCGGTCGCCGAACCATTATCGACATAGGTCGCCTCGGTCGCGCTGACGAAACCGACGTCCCGGAGATCGAATGTCGTCCCGCCGCCGGCCGAGAATCCGGCGACCTTGCCTACGAATGTCTGCGAATTCACCAACCCCAGCTCCCCACCCACACCAATGAAGTTGACGGCGCAGTTGATGTTGGGAGCGGCGAAATAGACCTCTCCGCCCTTGATGATGACCGAGCCGTCCGTGGTCACCGACTGCTGAAGACTCAGCGATCCCCCCGCATCGGCCTCCAGGGTGCCGCCGCGATTGTCCACCGGGCTGTCGATGACCACACCGCCGGTGTTGCCGTTGGTGGATTCGATCAAACCGGCGTTGAGGATGACGTCGTCGCCGGTATCGAGGGTGAGCGGGAGGGAGGCCGAGGTGCCGTCGATGACTCCGAATGCCTGATTGATCAGAACCATCGAATTCTCGCCGTCGCCCGCGTTGCCGGTGATCTCTCCAGCCCCCGAGATCCGGTTGTTCACGTTGATCAGGGTGGAGAATATATCCAGGCCGTCGCCAGTGATCTTGTTGTTATGGTTGTCGCTCAGGACGATATTTCCGCCGCCGGTCAGGGCCACGTAGCCGCTGACATTCAGTTGGGTGGGACCGGTTGAACCGGCCAGGTCGATGGTCCCAGAATTGTTGATCGCGCCCTGGATGGCCAGCGTATCGGTGTCGCTGACCTTGAACATCCCCGCGTTGGTGACCTGGCTCGCTGTCCCGTCGAGCCCGCTGCCGCTGTCGAGGGTTTCGATCACCCCCGTGCCGGCGGTGGTCAGCGTGCCGCCGGCGATGGAGACCGAGGTCAAGCCCACCGTGCCGCCGCTCAGCGCCGAGATTTCCCCCCCCGGGCCGTTGGCGACCGCGATGTGGGCCAGCGACAGCGTGCTCTGCGCGCCGGCTTCGAGGTTTCCGGTGTTGGCGACGTTGCTCTGGATCGAAACCCCTCCGCCGCCGAGCGCCTCGATGACGCCGGCGTTGGTGACGGTGTTGGCGCCGGTGTTGATGGTCAGGGCGACCGCGCCGTCGGAATCGATGATCCCGGCCGCTTGGTTGACCAGGGTCAGCGGGCCGCCGCCGATGGTTCCGTCGCCATGGATGAAGGCCCCGTTGGTCAGCGTCGAGGCGGTCGCGCCGCCGACGATGGCGTTGTTGGCGTTGTCGCTCAGGCTGATGGCGCCGCCGCCGCCGAGGATGGCCCCGTCGGGGCCGATGGTCAGCTTGGTCGCGTCATTGGTGCTCTGAAGCGCGATCACGCCGCCGACATTGATCGCCCCGTCCAGGATCAGGCCGTCGCCATCGACGACATCGACGATCCCGAGGATATCGACGCCCTTTAGTTCGCTGCCGCTGTCGCCGGTCTTGAAGACGTTCGATCCACTGGTCTGAAGGACGCCGTCGACGATGTTCGCCGACTGAAGCGTGACGTCGCCGCCGTTGGCGGAAATCACGCCGGCGCCGTTGACGGTCGAGTCGACGATCTGCAAGCCGCCCGCGCCGGTCGCCTCGATCAGGCCGGCGTTGTTGACCGCGCCGGCCCCGGTGTAGAGCGCCAGGGCGTTGGTTGCGTTGGCGTTGATCACGCCGCCGCTCTGGTTATCGACGGTGAGCGCGCTGTTTCCGATGTTTCCCGAACCCTCGATGAGGCTGTCGTTGGTCAGGGTGGTGGTCGAACGGGGTCCCTGGATGTAATCGCCGAGGCTGAGGACGATGGCCCCCGCGCCGGTGACGGTGGCGCCGGCGTTGTCGATCAACAGGGAGGTCGTGCCGCCGGTGGTGAGAACGTCGATGGCCCCGGTGTTGGTAATCGTCCCCTTCAGAGTGAGGGCGGTTCCGGCGGTGACATTCACCGTGCCGAGGTTGGTGACGCCGTTCAGCACGCTGCCGGCGTCCACGGTCTGGATGACGTTCGATCCCGCCGTCCGCAGGGTCCCGCCGACGATGGTGGCGGACTGCAGATTGACGTTGCCGCCGTTGGCGGAAATCAGGCCGCCGGCGTTGTTCACCGTGGTGCTCTGAATCGTCAGACCGCCAGTCGTGGCCAGCTTGCCAGGATTGCCGGCCTCGATGACGCCGGCGTTGGTGAGCGTGTTGGCCCCGGTGTCGAGAACCAGGGCGTTGGCGCCGGTGGCGTCGATCACCCCGGCCGACTGGTTGACCACGGTCAGGGTCGCCGACCCGATGGTTCCTGCCCCCAGGATGACGTCGCCGGCATTGGTGAGCGTCGCCGCCGCCGCCCCGCCGATGATCTGATTGGCGTTCGAGTCGCCGAGGGTCACGCTGCCCTTGCCGCTGATCGTCGCGGCGCCGGCAATCTTCAGGATCGTCGCATTGCCGGCGCTATTGAGCGCGACGGTCCCATTGTTGACGATCGCGCCGGTCAGGGTCAGGGCGGTGTTGTCGGCGATCGCAACCGATCCCTGATTGGAGACCGCCCCGGCCGAGGTCGATCCATCGAGGACGCTGGTGGCGTCGCCGGTCTGGATGACCGAGGCCCCGGCTGCCTCGAGCGTCCCGCCGAGGATGTCCGCGCCGGCCAGGCGCACGGTCGCGCCGGAAGCCAGGATCGCGCCTCCGGCATTGTTGATTTTCGAACTCTGGATCGTCAGTCCGCCGGGCGCGGACAGATTGCCCGGATTGGTCGCCTCGATCAGGCCGGCGTTGGTCACCGCACCGGTCCCGGTGTCGAGGATCAGGGGGTTGGCGCCGGTGGCGTCGATCACGCCCTTGGCCTGGTTGACCAGGGTCATCTTCCCCGCGCCCAGCTGGCCGGCCCCGGCGATGGTGTTATCGACATTGGTCAGGGTGGCGGCGGCGCTGGCCCCCAGCACCTCGTTGGCGGTGGAGTCGGTGAGGGCCAGGCCGCCGCCGCCGCTCAGGGTGAGGCCGCCCGCCCCCACCGTCAGGGAGGTTTCGTTGCCGGCGGTGTTGACGGTGATCACACCGCTGTTGGCGGCGGCGCCCTGCAGGGTGAGATTCTCCTGATCGTCGATGGTGATCGCGCCGGAGTTGGACAACGTCGCCGCGGCGAGCGAACTCACGCTGGTCGCACCGCCGCTATCGGCGGTGAGCAGGCCGCCAACCGCGACGGTTACCGTCCCGCCGGCGATCGCCCCACCCTGGAGGCTCAGATGGCTGGCCTTGGCGACGCTCACCGAGCCGCCGGCCGCGTTGGTGACGGTGGCGTTCCGGACGGTGAGCGCGCCCGAGCCGAGCGCCTCGACCAGAGAGGTGTTGGCGAGCGCGCTGGCGATCGTCAGGCCACCCGCGCCGGTGGTTTCGATGAGGCCGGCGTTGGTGGCCACCTTGCCGACGGTGTCGAGGATCAGGGGGTTGGTGGCGCCGCTGGCGTCGATGAACCCGGCCGTCTGGTTGACCAGGGTCAGGGTGTTGGTCCCGGTCTGGGCGTTAAGACCGATCGTTCCCGACCCCTCGATGAGGACGCCGGCGTTGGTAAGTGTCGTCGCCGAGGCCCCGCCGACGATCTGATTGGCGGCCTCGTCGTTCAGGAGTATATTGCCGCCCCCGCTCAGGGTCGTGTTTCCGGCGATCGCCAAGATCGTCGCATTGCCCTGGCTGTTCAGATTGATGGTCCCGGCGTCGGCGATCGCGCCCTCGAGGTTGAGCGTCTGGTTATCGCCGATGTTCACCGGACCCTGGACCTTGACCGCCCCAAAGCTCGTCGCGCCGTTCAGGGTGGCTCCGGCCGTGGCCGTGAAGGCGCCCGTGCCGGCGGTCTTCAGGGTTCCGCCGACGATGGTCGCGCCCTGCAGGGTGACGGCCGAGCCGGTCCCGGCCGAGATCGAGCCGGTAACCGCGCCGACCGTCTGGTTGTCCACCGTCGTACCCAGGATCGTCAGGCCGCCGGCCCCCGTCGCCTCGATCAGGCCGGTGTTGGCGACGATCGCCGATCCGGTGTTCAGGACGAGCGCATTGGTCCCCGTGGCGTCGATCACCCCGGCCGCCTGATTGACCAGAGTCAGCTTGCCGGCCCCCAGCTGGCCGGCCCCGGAAATCGTGTTGTTGAGGTTGGTGAGCGTGGTGGTGGCGCTCACCCCGGTCACGACGTTGGCGTAAGTGTCGTCCAGGGTGACCTTGCCCGCACCGCTGAGGGTGGTGGTGGCGGCGATCGCCAGCGTGGTTGCATTGCCCAGGCTGGCCAGCGTGAGTGTTCCGGTATTGGCGATCGCGCCCTCGACGCTCAGCGTCTGGTCATCGGCGACGTTGACCTGACCCTGGTTGTTGACCGCTCCGAACGAGGTCGCGCCGTTCAGGGTCGATCCGGTGGCGGCTGTGATGGCGCCCGTGCCGGTGGTCTTCAGAATCCCCCCCGCGATCGTCGCCCCCTGCAGGCTGACGCTGGAGCCCGTTCCGGCCGAGATCACCCCGGCCACTCCGCCGATAGTCTCGTTGTCCACCGTGGAATTGAGAATTATGAGGCCGCCCGCGCCCGTCGC
>DASRLN010000287.1:0-8939 GCA_035648435.1 Caulobacteraceae bacterium | reverse complement strand
CCCCCCGGTTGATCCGCATGGACCGCCACAGCAGCCCCCTGATATCCGCGTGTCCGTCAGCATCGCCACAGTTCGATCTTCGTCAGCCAAGGGCCTCCCGCCGCCGGCTGACTGGTCGGAAACCCGAAATAGTCGTGATCGCCCACATAGAGGCCGTGATCGGTGTCCCACAGGGTGAAATGGCCCGTCGCATCGGTCCACCCGGAGACGTGCCAGGCGATGACGCCGTGCTCGCCGATGAACGGCGCGCTGGAGATCGCTTCGCCTTGGGAGACCACGTCGGCATCGCCGTATTGCGATCCGATGTAGGCGATGAATTCCTCGACCCTGAGGGCATAGTTGAGGCCGTCCGCGCCGCGCACGGTGAGCAGGCCCGGAATCCCTGCCGGAATGTCGCAGCCGGCGTTCGCGTAGTTGAAGGCCCTGGAGATGCGGACGACGCAGGTGTTGGTGATCCAGTCGGCGTCCACCGCCCCGCCGATCGCCGCCTTGACGGCGCTCGGGTCGTCGTCGGTGGGATAGTTGGGCGTGAGGGCGTCGAAAGGTGGCAGGGGCATGGATTCTAGTTGTCCGGATCAAGCTCTACTGACCAGAAGCGGGGTCGTCCCGTTCTCAGGGTACGTGCGGCTTCTTAGGCGATGCAGCGGGTTTCCTCGCGGGTTTGGCCTTCTTCTTCGCGGGTTTGACGTTCTTCGCCGGTTGGGCGAGCTTCGGAGTGTCGGTGGCCTTCGCCTTCACCTCCGGCGCCGTCGGCTTGTCCGAGTCGGCTGGTGCCGAAGCATACGGCGGGGCATTGAATCCGATCTCTATGCAGGGCCTTCTCCACGGCAATCTCATCAGCGGCAATTGGGCGTATATCGCATTGATGAGTCTAGGGTCAGTGCCAACGGGGCTGTCCAAACCAACGATGCGAATAGACGGATAGGCCTTGCTGGATGGGTCGGCGAGATGGTAGAATTCCGAGCGCGTGTTGCCCAGCGCCAGCATCGCGTTTTGTATCGATCCCTGGTCGATAGTATTGCTCAATGGCACAGCCAGCCCCGTAGACGCGGTATTCATGCCCATAATCTGGACGGCAATAGAGCCGACGATCCGGTGCGCGCTGGCCGACAACGCGAGGGCGGGAAGACTGGATATGTCGGCGCTGGCGTCCAATATCCGAACGTCGGCGGTGAGGCGGGCGCCAAAGCCCACATAGATCGGAACCGCGACGAAATGCCAACCCGCGTCCCGGAGCGCCTTCGTGGCTTGATTTGGTGAAGCGTCTTGCGGTATTTGTATTCCATCCACGCTCAGAATCCCCGCGATTGTGCGCAAACGGTCTGAATTTGCCCTCGATATATTTTGATTTGCCACTTGCATTTTCGTTAGTCGCTTTTCCGAATCTTTCTCCATAGTCGCGCTTACCTCATCTGAGTTATAGAATAACTCAGGATCCACCTGATCGATCGGAACTATTCTCGCTTCATATGAATTGATCGCGCCGATCGGCGTGGGGTCCAACAAATTCGAATGTCTGCTATTTGCTGTCGCGACGTTGGTGTCCGGCGCGGTGTATGTATATGGCAGCTGCGTTTTTGGGTCGATGTAGGTGACCGTGCGTCGGATATAAAACATCGCGGCTATTTCGTCCGCGCTGATGTAATCCATCACGGCCCGATACCATTCGTTCTTCGCGGTGAGTTTGGTATGCCCAAAGGTCAGGGTTCCGTCGGCGCCATAGTCGGCGATCGCGAACCGTTCGGAGATGTCCGGCAACGCCTGAGGCAAGGGCACGTAGGGGTAGGTGCTGGTGAAGGGTTTCGGGACGTTGTCGTCGGCGGTCGCCGGCGTCGTGGCTTTCACCGCCAGCTTGTGTGCGGCCAAAACGGCGCCGTGCACCGATGGATGGTCTTGCGCCGGCGCTGGTTCTTCGCCCGCGGGATCGGTCGCCGGCTTGCGCCAGTCGGTGCAGGTTCCCTCTGACTTAATCGTCTGGACCGGCAAGGGGTCCAGGGGCACGTAGCCGGCCCCCGACGCCTGCTCGCCAGGCGACGCCGGCAGGCCGAATGGAGTCGCGCATCCTTGCAGGATGAGCGCACAGCCTAGGGGCGCCAATTTCTTCATGATCTCAAACCCCTCCCGGTGCGCCGAAGCCTAGCTTGCACTAACCTACGCACTCCACACGCCCCTCCCCCGTGAGCCCGGCGTTCGGCGCGCGTGAAAAAAACGTGAAATCGTTTTGGCCAAGCGGTAGGGTCGTTTCCTACTCGGGGTGGTCAGGGCTATGGACGAGACGTCCGGCCAATACAGGCTCAACTTGCTGGGCGCGTTCCGGCTGGCAGGACCGGACGGCGCGCGCATCGAGATCGCGAGCCGCAAAGGGGTGGCGTTGATCGCGATGCTGGCCATGGCCAACCAGGGCGAGCGCAGCCGGGGGTGGCTGCAGGACAAGCTGTGGGGCAGCCGCCAGCAGACCCAGGCCCGCGGCAGTCTGCGGCGGGAGCTGGCCGACCTGCGCAAGTCGCTCAATGCGGGGTCGCAACCGCTGCTGATCGGCGGACATGATCGGGTGGGTCTGGATCTTCGCCACGTCTACATCGACGCCCGCGCGCCGGATGGCGCCGACGACGAGTTCGCCGGACCGGCGAACGGGCTCTCCCAGGACTTCCTGGAGGGCCTGGACATCGCCGGGGAAGAGGGTTTCGAGGCCTGGCTCAGGGAGCAGCGCGGCGCCCAGAGAGAGCGCGCGAGAACGCCGCGACGCCCTGGCGACGACGGCACGGCGGCGGGTGGCGGCCATCGACGGCAACCGGCCGTTCCGACGGACGCCCGCGGGCGGCCGAGCGTGGCGGTGCTGAGGTTCGAGCACGCGCCGGGCGACGCGGAGGGGATCTATCTCGCCGAGGGCATCGCCGAGGAGATCATTTCAGCGCTGGCCAGGTCGCGCCTGATCTCCGTGACGTCCCGGCACTCCTCGCTGGCCTACGATCCCCAGAACGTCGGAGCGCGAGCGATCTGCGCTGACCTCGGCGTCGAATATATCGTCCAGGGCCATATCCGCCGCGTGGGCGAGGTCTTGCGGGTGTCGGCGGCCCTGGTGGCGGGGGCGAAGGACAAGACGATCTGGTCGGAGCGCTATGATCGGCGGATCGACGACCTGCTCGCGGTGCAGGACCAGATCACCGCGGCGATCATCGGCACGCTCGAACCGGCGCTGCTCGGCCATGAAGAAATCCAGGCGCTGCACGGCGGCGCGCGCAACCCTCGCCATTGGGACCTGTTCATGCGCGGGCGATGGCACTTCTGGCGCGCAACGCGGGATGACTGGGCCATCGCCCACGAGTTCCTCACGGGGGCGCTGGTGCTCGAACCCGAGGACGTCCCGACCCTCTCCCACCTCGCGCTTTGCCGTCTGGGCGAGGTCTGGGCGGGCGTGGCGGAGGACCCCGGAGCGGCGATCACCGAGGCCAATCGCCTGGCCCTGAAGGCGGTGTCGCTGGACGGCTCGGACGCCTACGCCCACAATATCCTGGGCACGGCCCTTTCCCTGATGGGCCGCTTCGAGGAGGCCATGGCCGAACAGCGCCGGGCGCTGGAACTCAATCCCTACCTCGCCGCCGCCGACGGGGAACTCGGGCGCCTGTCCGTGTTCGCCGGACGCCTCGACGAGGCGATCGCCCATTCCGATCGCGCGATCGCCGCCAGCCCCAACGATCCGCACGTCTTCGTCTGGTTCCGCAGCAAGGCGCTGGCCCGCTTCGTGGCTCGGGAATACGGCGAGGCGGCGCGCCACGCCGCCGACGCCTGCGCGCGAAGCCCTCACCAGTTCTTCCTGCACTACCTGCTGGCCGCCTGCCATGGCGCGGCCGGCGATCTGGCGCGGGCGCGGATCGCCATCGAGGAGGGGCGCCGCCTGCAGCCTCGCTACACGCTGGAGATGATCAAGCTCGCCTGTCCCTTTGCCGATCCCGAGCCCTTCGCCCGCTACATCGAAGCCCTCGGAAAGGCCGGCTGGGATGGCGAACAGGTTCAGCGAGGAGCCGCGGGAAGCGAAGATGGCCGGTGACGAGGCGCGGGAGAAGATCGCCATTCTGGGCGGAGGGATCGCCGCCCTGGTCGCCGCCTTCGAGCTGACCAGCCCGCCGGACTGGCGCGAGCGCTTCGAGAGCATCACCGTCTATCAGATGGGCTGGCGGCTCGGCGGCAAGTGCGCCTCGTCGCGAGGCGTCAACGGCCGGATCGAGGAGCATGGCATCCATGGCTTCCTCGGCAGCTACTACAACGCCCTGCCCCTGTTCGCGGCCTGCTACGACGAACTGGCCCGCCCGCCCGGCGCGCCGCTGGCGAGCTTCGAGCAAGCGATCCTGCCGGATAATTTCGGCGTCCTGTGGGAGTGTCGCTGGAAGAACGCGCGGGCCTGGGCGCAGAAGTTCCCGACCAATGACCGCTCACCCAGAGACACCCGCGCCTTCGATCCTTTCGAACGGGCGATCGCCGGCGTCTTCGAGAGCTTCGGGGGGCTGCTGCTTCAGTTCGACCCCAAGCCCTTCAGCATCGGCGGGCGGGTAAAGGCGGCGGCTCAGCGCCTGCTCGAAGAGGCCGCCGACGCCCTGGCGCGCGACACGGTCCTGGGGTCGAACCACCCGCTGATCGGGATCATCGATCGCGGCTGGCGCGCGCTCGCCGGCCTGATCGAACCGCTGATCGACGGCGACGACGGCCTGCGCCACCTGTTCATCGTCACCGATCACATCCTGACGCTGGTCCAGGGCGCCCTGAAGGAGGACGTCGCCACCAGGGGCTACGACCGCCTGGACGAGGAGAATTTCAGCGACTGGCTGGCGCGCCACGGGGCCAACAAGGCGACGATCGCTTCGCCCCTGGCGCTCAATCACATCAACATGACCTACCAGTATCCGAACGGCGATACCTCGCGGCCACCGGAGATGGCGGCCGGTTGCTATCTCCACTGGGCCTTGCAGGCGGTCGGCTACTCAGGCTCGTTCGTCTGGCATTTCGCGGCCGGAACCGGAGAGACGCTGATCGCGCCGCTCTATCTGGTGCTGTCGAGGCGCGGGGTGAAGTTCGAGTTCTTCCACAAGGTCGAGGCCCTGCGTCTCTCGGAGGACGCGGCGTCCATCGCCTCGGTGGAGATCGCCGTGCAGGCGAGCCTGAAGGCGCCGGAGGCAGGCTACGACCCCCTCGTCGCGGTCAAGGGCCTGCCGTGCTGGCCGGCGGCGCCGCGCCACGAGCAACTGGTCGAGGGCGAGGCCATCAAGGCCGCCGGCGTCGATCTGGAATCCTGGTGGACACCTTGGACGGGACCGACGCGGCGGACGCTGACGGCCGGCGAGGACTACGACAAACTGGTCCTGGCGATATCCATCGGCGCGATGCCGCATCTCTGCGCCGAGCTGATCGCCGCCAACCCGGCGTGGAGCGCCATGGTGGCCAATATTCCGGCCTACACCACCCAGGGCATGCAGATCTGGCTCACCAAAGACCTTTACCAACTGGGCTGGAGCATTCCCCTGAAGCCGGACGAGACGCTGTTCAGCGCCACCTATCTCAATCCGCAGAACGGCCAGGCCGAGTTCAGCGGCCTCCTGCCTTACGAGGACTGGCCGGCGGACGCCGAACCCAAGAGCCTGTGGTATTTCGGCGGCCTGATGGCCGAGGAGGGGCCGCCGCCGGCGTTTACCGATCACGACTATCCGGCCCGGCAGGCGGCGCGCGTGAAATACCAGGCGATCCAGTATCTCCAGGCCGGCGTCGCGCCCCTGCTGCCCCTGGCCACGACCAACGCCACCCGGCCCCCGGGCGATCCCTTCGGGCTCGACTTCGAACTTCTGGTGGACGCCCGCACGCCGCCGGGCGTGGGGGTTCAGCGCTTCGATGCCCAGTTCTGGCGCGCCAATATCGATCCCACCGAGCGCTACGTGACCTCGCCGCCGGGCAGCACGAAGTATCGCCTGAAGGCCTGGGAGAGCGGCTTCGGCAACCTCGTCCTGGCCGGGGACTGGATCTACACCGGCCTCAACGTCGGCAGCGTCGAGGGCACGGTGATGAGCGGCAAGCTCGCCGCCCACGCCCTTTGCGGGCTTCCGGACCTGGAGGCGATCGTGGGGTACCCGCGATGAAGCGGCTTGCGTTCCCTCGCATAGCCCGTCGAGCGCCTCGGTTCGCCGACGTGTTCAACGCCTACCCCCACAACGCCTCGCGCTGGTTCGGACTGTTGGAGTCGCCCGCAACCGCCCACGGGGAATATCTGATCAGCGACGCGGTGCTGAAGGTCGCCTTCGGACAGTAGGCGCCGCCACCGGACCTCACTCCGGCCCAAAGAATCCGGTTGTCGCACCCGGCGCCGGGGGTTATGCCTGGAACAGGCAGTGAACAAGCGTTGCCTTATCGCGCCTGAAGGCATGTGTTGTAGCGAATGGGGCGGCGCTGATTTCCGTTTGCAAGCCAGTTCGGCGGACGGGGTCGGGGCCGACCGCTGGAGACCCTTCCGGCGACGGGCCGTTCGAGACCCGATCGGAGCGCGCGCCGGCGGGCGGAGTCACCTCCGAAGCGGGCGGACCCGATCATGATCCGCTGCCATTCCTGACAGCTTCGATCGCCGCCCTGGCGCGGGGCGACGCGCGCGAGGCCCTGACGGCGGCCAGCGAGGCCTGCCATCGGGCGCCGCGCCTCGCGGAGGCCCACTACGCCTACGGCCAGGCCTGGCTGGCGCTGGGCGAACCGGCCCGCGCCGAACAGGCGTTCGCCGCCGCCGTGCAAATCAAGCCGCGATGGCCCGACGCCTGGATCAATTACGGTCTCGCCCGCTACCGGCAGGGCCACATCGAAGACGCCAAGACGGCCATGCGCCAGGCGCTGGCGGCGGCGCCGGGCCACCGGGCCGCCCTGGCCAATCTTGGCGCCTTCATGCGCGTTACCGGGGAATCGCAGACGGCCGAAGCCATGCTGCGCGAGACCCTGGCGCGGGAGCCGGGAAACGCCGGCGCCCGGCTCAATCTGGTGGCCGATCTGCTGCAGCCGGAACGCGCCGCCGAGGCGCTGGCCCTGCTCCGGGAGGCGGCGCCGCCCGAAGGCGATCCCCGCGCGGCCCGCCACTGGCGCCTGGCCGAATCGCTCGCTCTCCTCCAGTTGCGTCGCCCGGCCGAAGCCCGCGCCGCGCTCGCCGAGGTGACGGCGCCAGGTCCGCTTCCGGCCGACATGGCGCCGCTCGTCCATTGGCGCCGAACGCTACTGGCCCTGGCGGAGAATGCCCCCGGCGAGGCCCGGCGCGAAGCGGAGCTGATGGAGGCCTCGCTCGCCTGCATGGGTCCCGACGCGGTCCCGGAACACCGGATCATGGGCCACTTCGACCTCGCCAAGTTCTGGTCGGGCCAGGACGATCACGCCCGCGCGTTCCGACAGTGGGTGGCGGGCCACACGCTGCTCGGGCCGATCCAGCCGTTCTCGCGGGCCGGTCACGCGGCCTTCATCGACGCCAACATCGCCGCCTTCGACGAGGCGCGCCTGGCGCGCCGACCCCGGGCGGACAACGCCGACCCGACCCCGGTGTTCATCGTCGGCATGCCGCGCTCGGGCACCACGCTCTGCGAACAGATCCTGGCCGCCCATCGCGACGCCCATGGGGCCGGCGAGCGGCCCCACCTGGGCCGCGCCTTCGCCGCCCTGGCGCGCGCGCCGGGCGAGGCCGAGGCCCCGGCGCGCGTCGCGGGCCTGGACCAGACGACGCTCGACGCGGCGGCGCGGATCTACCTCGCCGAACTGCACGCCCTGGCCCCCGGCAAGGCCCGCGTCATCGACAAGATGACCGGCAACTATCGCTATCTCGGCCTGGCCGGGCTGATGCTGCCGGAGGCCCGGATCATCCACTGCGTGCGCGATCCGCGCGACATCGGCGTTTCGATCTTCACCTTCCGCTTCCACGGCGACCACCCCTACGCCCACGATCTGGCCGACCTCGGCTGGACCATCGGCCAGCAGAGCCGGCTGATGGACCACTGGAAGCGGGTCCTGCCCAATCCGATCCTCACCGTCCGGCTGTCCGACTGGGTGGAGGACTTCGACGGCGCCCTGGATCGTGTTCTCAGCCATCTGAATCTGCCGCCCGACCCGAACTGCGCCCGGTTCCACGAAAGCGACAGTCCCGTCCGCACCGTCAGCTTCGCCCAGGTCCGCCAGCCGGTGAACGGCCGCGGCCTCGGCCGCTGGCGCCGCCACGCGGCCGATCTCGCGCCCCTGATCGCCGAACTGGACGCCGCCGGCGAACTCGACCACTGGCCTGACCACCCCGCTCCGTCCACGCGAAGGAATGCGCCATGAGCACGCTCAACAACGGCAATCCGGTCAACAGCGAATCCGCGCTCAACATCGCCATCCTGGCGGCCGACACGGCGACGCCGGGCAGCGGCGGCTATGAGATCGACCTGGCCGGGACGATCACCCTGACCGGCGCCCTGGAGGCGATCAACCTGCCCACCGGGGTGACCCTCGACATCGAGGGCGACAACGCCATCCTCGACGGCGGCACGTCCGGTCAGCGAGGCCTGTTCGTCTATTCCGGCGCCGTCTCCATCGAGAATCTGACCATCCAGAACATGGTGGCGCAGGGCGGCGCCGGCGGCAACGGCGGCGGCGGCGGCGGCGCCGGCCTCGGCGGCGGCCTGTTCATCGCCGACGACACCACGAACAACGCCGCGTCGGGCGCCGTCACCCTGACCGCTGTGTCGTTCAACCACGATTCCGCCGTCGGTGGAGCCGGCGCCGCACCGGCCCGTTATCCCGGCCGCTACATAGACGAGGGCGGCGGCGGCGGACTGGGCGGCGCCGGCGGCGCCTGGAACGATTCCGGCCCGTACACCTACAGCGCCGGCGCCGGCGGCGGCGGCGGCGGCATCGGCGTCGGCGCGGTCGGCGGGCGTGGCGCGGTGGAAACCGAGACC
>DASRLN010000286.1:0-44139 GCA_035648435.1 Caulobacteraceae bacterium | reverse complement strand
ATCCAGCACCACCGAGACGTCGAGATTGCGCGCCGACGGCGGCCCCAGCCGCGCGGCCTCGAGGCGGACTGGCGGCCTCGGCGCGTCGAGGAGCCCGATGGCCTGGAAGGCCGCCCGCTCGAGGAATCCGCAGGCCGCGACGAGGCCGCGCCCGGCGGCTTCGGCGACGATGGCGTCGGCGTCCTCCAGCGTCGTGGCGATCGGCTTTTCGACATAGACGCACTTGCCGGCGCGAAGCGCGGCGAGAGCCACCCGGCCGTGCGATACCGCCGGCGATGCGACCGAAACCACATCGACGGCGGCCAGGAACGCGCCGAGATCGTCGAACGCCTCGCCGCCGTGGCGCTCGGCCAGCGCCAGGGCGCGGTCCGGGTGGGTGTCGAGGACCGCGGCCAGCGCCACGCCCGCCAGTTCGGCATATCTGGCGGCATGGTGGCCGCCGAACACGCCGGCCCCGACGACGCCGGCTCGCAGGATCGCGGTCATCGCGCGCCACCTAGCACGGCCGACCCACCGATCGCCACTGGAGCGCCGGCCCGGTCCACGCTAAACATCCGTTTGAACCCACGCCGGGCAGAAGACGAAGGAAGAGACCCGATGACCACCTCCCGCGAAGTCCGCCTCAGGAGCCGGCCCACCGGCGTGCCGACCGCCGACAATTTCGAGGTCGCCAGCGTCGATCTGCCCGATCCGGGTCCGGGCGAAGTCCAGGTGCGCAACACCTGGATGACCGTCGATCCCTATATGCGCGGGCGGATGAACGATGTGAGGAGCTATGCGCCGCCGTTCCAGATCGGCGAGGCCATGCAGGGCGGCGCGGTGGGCGAGATCGCCCACTCCAACGATCCGTCCTTCAAGGCCGGCGACCTGGTGCAGAGCTTCCTCGGCTGGCGCGAAGCGTTCAACGCCCCGGCCGGCGCGGTGCAGAAGCTCGACACCCACGGCCTGCCTCCCCAGGCCTTCTTGGGCGTCGCTGGCATGCCGGGCCTCACCGCCTATGTCGGCCTGCTGAAGATCGCGGCGCTGAAGGACGGCGACATCGTCTTCGTCTCGGCCGCCGCCGGCGCCGTCGGCCAGGTGGTCTGCCAGATCGCCAAGCTCAAGGGCCACACGGTGATCGGCTCGGCCGGCGGCGCGGAGAAGGCCGCCTACCTGAAGGAGATCGGCGTCGATCACGTCATCGACTACAAAGCCGAGAAGGACCTCACCGCCGCCCTGATGCGCGCCGCGCCCGAAGGCATCGACGTCTATTTCGAGAACGTCGGCGGGACCCACATGGACGCCGCCCTGATGGCCGCCCGGCCCTTCGGCCGCTTCGCCCTCTGCGGGATGATCTCGCAATACAACGCCGCCGACATGGCCCAGAGCGAGGGCGTGCGCGGCCTGATCATGGCCGTCGGCAAGCAGCTGCGCCTCGAAGGCTTCATCGTCTCCAGCCACACCGACATGCAGGCCGCCTTCATCAGGGACATGTCCAGCTGGATCGCCGACGGCAGGGTGAAGTGGCGGGAGACCGTCGAGGAAGGCATCGCAAATGCGCCGACGGCTTTCATGAAGCTCTTCAAGGGCGAGAATTTGGGGAAGATGCTGGTCAAGCTGTAGGGGCGATCCAGCGCCCCGCATGAAGAACGCGAGGCGAGGCGCGCGCGGTTGCGCGACGGCGCGGCCGGCGATAACTTGAGTTTTCCGGACGGCGCGGCCACCAAATTCCGGCCGGGTCGATCACCATGATCGCGGAGAAGGTTCTAGGCATACGCAAGGGGAGATGACACCAATGCCAGACAAAAGACACTACCAGGCGGCTTCGCAAGCACTCAATAAGGTATATTCAACCAAGGATGGCCTGTTCAGTCGTCAAGCGCTGGCCAATGCCGGCACCGAGACAAGCTCGTTTACAAAAGCCGACATACATAAAGAGCGCGCCAAGCTGGTCCTTGGAAATATATTTACGGCCGGTGTAGTAAATCTTTATCGATTGCATAAGGGCGCCAGCAGACTTGAACGAGACGAGTCCAACAAGGTGATTACTGACAAGGTAACGCAATTCTCACACACATACGCCTCGAAGTACGGTGTGAGTGGTGAAGATCTGGATAGACGGGTGCAGTACGATTTGGGATTCAGGACAACGGCTCCAGAGGTAGGAGGCACACCCGCGGAAGCACTCGCCTTCAATGTCAACTATAGCCGGCTATGCGAGGACCCGGTCGTAGCGGCGAAGATGGCCGAATTCCGGGATGGCTACAAGGGTTGAAGGGCGGTACGACCTGGGCGCCCCCGACGGCTGAGGGGCGGCGTGGTGGGCGATAGCTTCACCTGAAGCTCGGAGGAGCATCGAGCATCACGAAGTTTTCCTGCGCCGTGGCTCTTGCGGGGCCTCTTCTTCTCACGTCGGTCTGTCAGGGGGCCGCACGTGGCGCGGAGCCGAGCGTCTGGCAGCCGTCGCCGGGTCATACTCAGATGCTGATCTGGCCGGGAGCGGCGCCCGACGAGCAGTCAGTCCCGGGGCCGGAGACCCTCAGCCAGGGGGCCGTGACCAATGTGACCCGGCCCACGATGACGGTCTATGCCCCGAAGGGTAAGAACACCGGCGCCGCGGTCGTCGTCATTCCAGGCGGCGGCTTCCAGGTGCTGACCATGGATCTCGAACGGACCGAGATCTGCGATTGGCTGACATCCAGAGGCATCACCTGCGTCTTGCTGAAATATCGCGTCCCCAGTGCCCCCTATGTCTGGCAATGCGATTGTCGCCCGCACAATCTGGCGATTTCGGTTCCGTCGCTGGAGGATACCCAGAGAACGTTGAGGCTGGTGCGCCACCATGCCGCCGAATGGCGCATCGATCCACACGAGGTCGGAGTGCTCGGGTTTTCAGCGGGCGGATTTTTGGTGGCGGAGGCAAGTACGCGCTTCAAAGATCGACTGTATGCGCCGATGGACGCGGCGGACCAGGAAAGCTCCCGTCCAGACTTCGCCATTGCTCTTTATCCCGGACACCTGTCCCTGGCCAAGAACAGCATCGCGCTGAACCCGGAGATCGAGAGTCGTATCACGCCTCAGACGCCTCCGACCTTCCTCCTGCAGAATGAAGACGACCATGTCGATCAGGTCGAAGATGCGCTGAGCTATTACATGGGGCTGAAAAAGGCCGGCGTTCCCGTGGAGTTGCACGCCTACGCACAAGGCGGCCATGCGTTCGGGCTGCGAGAGAAGAAGCTCCCCGTGTCCGGGTGGCCTCAATTGGTGGAAAAATGGCTGGGCACGATCGGGATGCTTCCGGAATGACTTCGCCGGAAGGCGACATTCTGAATGCATCAACTGAATGCGTCGATAGGATACCCATTCACCCAGCCCGTGACCCGTGTGGCTGCTGGCGGCCCGCCGGTTGACCGGCGCCAGGAAATCGTAGAGGCGCGTCAGGTCGGATCGCGCCTTGCCGATCCACTTAATCCGCGTCAGGACGGCGAGGGGTCGATTTCGAGGACCTCCAGGCTCCGCGCCCACGCCTCGATGGCGGCGTGATCGACGACGCGACCGCCATCGACGTCGGCCAATCCCTCCAGGGTGAGGCGACGATAGTCCTCTTCCCGGTCGACCCAGGCGGTCAGAGCCTGTTTCACGATCCATCCTCGGGACCGTTCAAGGCGAGCGGCCAGCAGATCGACTTTCTCCGCCAACGGCAGAGGAACGTGCGCCGTGAACACCCTCGTCGTCATTGTGCGCTCCGGTGATTTGGAACCAATCATACTGATTTAAGGTCAACCGAACAACCAGGCGCCCCGTGCGTGTTAGCCCCAAGTAGGAATGTCCCCTTCCTCCAAAGTTAGAATGTCCCCTTTTGGCTTCGGCCAGGTTTGGGGGGTCGATGGTCGAAGGGATTGTGGGGATGAGCGCGTCGGAGCGCGAGCGGGTGTATCTGGTTCGGCAGGCGTGTGAGGCGCGGCTGGGCCAGCGTGAGGCGTCTGAACGGCTTGGGATCGGCGTTCGCCAGGTCAAGCGCCTGGTGCGTCTTTGGCGGGAACGCGGTGACGCCGGCCTGGTGTCGCGCCAGCGCGGCCGGCCTTCGAACAACCGGCTGGCTGACGATCTGCGCGGGCGGATCGAGGCGATCCTGCGGGACAAGTATCCAGACTTCGGGCCGACGCTGGCGGCCGAGAAGCTGGCCGAGTTGGAGGGGGTCGTCGTCTCGGCCGAGACCGTTCGCCGGATGCAGATCGCCCTGGGCCTTTGGAAGCCCAAGCGCCGTCGGGCCAAGCGGGTGTTTCAGCTTCGTCAGCGCCGGCCGAGGTTTGGCGAGCTGATCCAGATCGACGGCAGTCCGCACGACTGGTTCGAAGGCCGCGCGCCGCGCTGCACGCTGATCGTGTTCATCGACGACGCGACCAGTCGGCTGACGGCGCTGCGCTTCGCGCCGGCCGAGACGACGCGCGCCTATCTGGAGACCCTTCGCTGTCATGTCCTTCAGCATGGCCGTCCCCTGGCGTTCTATTCTGATCGACATGGGATATTCCGGGTCAACGCCAAGGATGCCGCCAGCGGCGATGGCAAGACCGAGTTTGGTCGTGTGGCCGATCGGCTGGGGATCACCCCGATCCATGCCCTGACCCCGCAGGCCAAGGGAAGGGTGGAGCGGGCCAACCAGACCCTGCAGGACCGCCTGGTCAAGGAGATGCGCCTTCGCGGCGTCGCCGGGATCGAGGCGGCCAACGCCTTCGCACCCACTTTCATCGCCACCTGGAACAACAAGTTCGCCGTGCCGCCATCCAATCCCCTCTCCGCGCACCGGCCCTGGACCGACACCGAGCACGCCCTCGACGACGCCCTGGCCCGGCGCGAGGAAAGGATTCTGTCCAAGGCGCTCACCTTCCGCGCCGGCGGCACGATCTACTGCGTCAACACCAGCGGCCCCGGAACCGCCCTGCGCGGCGCCAAGGTCGTCTTGCACCACTTCATCGGCGGCGGAATGACCGTCCACTACAAGGACAGAATTCTCCCAGTCACCGCCTTCGCCGCCTACCCCGTCCCCGATCCAGCCGAGGACGAGAAAACCATCGACGTTCGCATCGAGACCATCATCGCCGCCCAGCAAAGCCGCGGCTGCCCGCCTCTTCCCTCGGGCGTGGATAACGCTCGCTCGCTACAGCGCCCTCTGATAGCGCGCTCCCGAGCGTTACCCACCCCCTGCCATCCCGCCACCAGGGGACATTCCTACTTGGGACGATCAGGGGACATTTCTACTTCGCGTTGACACCAGGCGCCCCGTGCGGGCGTCCCAGGTAGAGCACATCGCGGGTCCGGGCGATGTCGTGGGTGATGGCGCGCACGCCATCCTCGGTGGCCGCCCCCGTCCTTAATTCGGGTGGTCGCGCCGCCAGCGCAGAGCCGAGTCGAGGATTTCCGGCAGGCCGGAGCGGGTGGCGCGCCAGGCGAGGCGGCGGTGGATTTCGCTGGCGTCGGCGAGCAGGCGGGCCGGGTCGCCGGGCCGGCGGCCGGCCCAGCGAACCTCGAGGGATCGGCCGATGATCGCCTCCAGGGCGGCGACGACCTCGAGCACCGAATAGCCGGCGCCGGCGCCGCAGTTCATCACCGCCGGCTCGCCGTCGTCTTCGAGATAGCGCAGGGCGGCGACGTGGGCGTCGGCCAGGTCGCTGACATGAATGTAGTCGCGCTCGCAGGTGCCGTCGCGGGTGTCGTAGTCGGCGCCGTAGATATCGAGGTGCGGACGAAGGCCCAGGGCGACGTCGATGGCCGCCGCCATCAGGTGAGTGCGCCGGACGCCGCGCTGCCCGGCCCGCCCCTCCTCGTCGGCGCCGGCGACGTTGAAATAGCGCAGGCACACCGGCCGAAAGCCGGGATGAGCCGCCGCCGCGTCGCTCAGCATGCGCTCGGAAAACAGCTTGGAGGCGCCGTAGGGGCTGATCGGAACCGTGCTGGCCTCCTCGCTGAGGCGATTGGTTCGCGGTTCGCCATAGACCGCCGCGGTCGAGGAGAAGATGAACTGGGGGATCCCGGCCTCGATGCATCGGTCCAGGAGAGCAAGGGTCTGGACCGTGTTGTTGAGATAGTACTTCCGAGGCGCCTCGATCGACTCCGGGGCCAGGATGCTGCCGGCGAAGTGGGCGACGGCGCCGATCTCGTGCCGGTCCAGAATCTCGTCGATCAGGACGGCGTCGCCCGCGGCGCCCTGAAAAAAGGCGACGCCCGGCGGGACCGCCTCGCGAACCCCGGTGCTCAGATCGTCGAGAACGATCGGATCGTATCCCGCCTCGGCCATGGCGAGAACCGCGTGGCTGCCGATGTAGCCGGCCCCGCCGGTGACCAGGACCGATCCGCTCATCGCACCCCGCCGCCGCTGACCAGGGTCCCGACCGTCCGCAGGAGAATCTGGGCGTCGAGGGCGACGGAGAAGTTCTTCAGATAGTAGAGGTCGAAGCCGAGCTTGACCCGCGTCTCGGCGAGGTCGGCGGCGTAGCCGGCGCGCACCTGCGCCCAGCCGGTGATCCCGGGCCGCACGAGCTGGCGATAGGCGAAGGCCGGGGCCTTGCGGGCATAGGTTTCGGCCAGTCCCGGCTGCTCGGGTCGCGGACCGACGAGGCTCATGTCGCCGATGAGGACGTTGAGCAACTGTGGCAGCTCGTCGATGTGGAAGCGGCGCAGCCAGCGGCCGAGCGGCGTGATCCGGGTATCGCCTTCGAGGGTCGCGACGCCGCGTTCCGCCTCGCGCGCCGGGCGCATGGTGCGCAGCTTGAACATGTCGAACACGCGGCCGCCCTGGCCGACACGGCTCTGCACGAAGAACGTCGGCCGGCCCATGGTCGCCCGCGCGGCGGCGACGGCGAGACCGAGAACCGGCAGGGTCAGCGGCAGGGTGGCGATCACCAGCATGACATCGATCAGGCGCTTGCCGGCGCGCCAACCGGCGGCGCCACCCTTGGCAAGATGATCGAGGTTGAAATGTTCGACCGCCACCACGCCCTCGGCTTCCTCGAGGTACTCCGACAGGTGCCGGACCCGTTTGCCCGCCACCAGGGCGCGGCAGACGACCGGCGACCACGCCCTGGGCACGTCGCCGGCAAAGGTGATGAGAAGCCAGTCGAAGCGACGCAGGGAGGCGTCTGGATCGTCGATCCTCTCCCAGTCGATGACGCTCGCCAGGATCGCCGGATTGACCGGACCCAGCACGCCGACGCGCTCCCGGCCCTGGGCGTGGCGCGCGTACATCGTTCCCACGCCCAACACTCCGGAACAGACAACGCCGGCGAGCATCATCGGGATCGAATAGTAGTGGCGGAAGACGAGCGTGAGAAAGGCCAGGGCGCCGTGCGCCAGGAAGGTGCGCGAGAAGACCTTGGCCAACTTGCGGTCGAAGCGGCCGGTGAGCCTGGCGGCGCCGAGCACGACGACGCCATTGGCGAGCCAGTTGAAGGCGACATGCCGAATCACCGCCGGCTGCGTCATCCGGACCCACTGGCCATGAAAGGCGACAAAACCGTAGAGCACGGGCGCCACGGCCGCGACGATCAGAACGAGGGTGAAGGCGAGCACGGGCGCGTCATGCGGCGGCGCTTCGAACCGCGGCTCGGGCCAGGCGTCCTCGAATCGAGCCAGAGCCAAGCGGAGCCCCCCATGGAACGCTCGACTCGCGGCGCGAAGCCGAGGCCAACCCCAGCTTCGCTGTAGACTGATTCTCCCCAATGCCGGCTCCGGAGATCGGGGCCGATATCAGCGCCTGGCCGCCACTAGGGGCGGTCGCGCATCGCCTCCAGAACCTCGCGCAGGCGTTCACGCCAATGCTCCACCGGGGCGCCGAGAAGCCGCCGGGCCTCCGATGTCTCGAGGACGCTGAAGGCGGGACGGCGAGCCGCGGTCGGGTAGTCGGCGGCGGCGATCGGCGTGACCCTGGCGCCGGCCGGGACCAGACCGCGCGGCGCGGCCTCCTCGGCGATGGCCTGGGCGAAGTCATACCACGAGGCGACGCCGGCGTCGGTGTAGTGCAGGACGCCGCGCGCGTCGGTCTCGGCGAGGCGCCACAGCGCCGTCGCCAGCGACGCGGCGGAGGTGGGCGTGCCAATCTGGTCGGCGACCACGCGGATCTCGGCCCGATCATTCATCAGGCCCAGCATGGTGGTGAGGAAGTTGGCGCCGTGGCGGGAATAGACCCAGGCGCTCCTCACGATCAGGCTCCCGGCGTCCAGGGCCAGAACCGCCTGTTCGCCGGCGAGCTTCGAAGCCCCATAGACTCCGAGCGGCGCGGTGGCATCCGACGGACGCCACGGCACGCCTGAACGGCCGTCGAAAACGAAGTCGGTGGAGACATGGATCAGGCGCGCCCCGACCCGCGCGGCGGCGCGCGCCAGATTGGCCGGACCATCGGCGTTGACTCGAAAGGCGAGATCCGGCTCGGCCTCGGCGCGATCGACGGCGGTATAGGCGGCGGCGTTGATGATCAGATCCGGCCGCGCGGCCTCGACGGTCTCAAGCGTCCCACTGGCGTCGGTGATGTCGAGGCGGGTTCGATCCAGGGCGGCCACCGTCCAGGCCGAAGGCGCCAGCGCCGCCAGAGCGCGACCCAGTTGGCCCCCGGCCCCGGTGACGAGCGCCTTCACCGCGGCGCCTCCCGTCTGGCGAACGCCCGGGCTCGCAGCTATGGTCGGCCGATTCCACACAGCCCCGTTAGATCACGGCGAGATGGGACAACAAAACGCCGCGATGTGCCGAGAAAACCCGCCGCTGTCGCGGCGCCCGGCCCTGACGCCATAGGAGGCGGGATGACCGACACGACACCCGCGCCGCGCCCGGCTCCGGCTCGCCGCCAACGTCCGGCGTGGCGCACCCTTGCCTGGATCGCCGGCGTGATCGTCATCGCCCTGGTTTTGGCCGTCGTCCTTTCCCGATGCGTCAAGAGCGGCGCGGCGTCGGGCGCCGGAGGCGCGCGGGGAGGCGGCCACGGGGGTCGAGGCGGCTCGGCCGCCGCCGGCCCCGGCGGCCGGCCGGCAATCACCGTCGGCGTGGCCAAGGCGGCGCTCAGCGACATTCCGATCACGGTGAGCGCGCTGGGTTCGGTGACGCCGGTGGCGACCGTCGAGATCCAGGCGAGGGTTGCCGGCATGCTCGACCGCGTCGGTTTCAGGGAAGGCCAGGTCGTGCGGAAGGGCCAGCTGCTGGCCCAGATCGATCCTCGTCCGTTCCAGGTGGCCCTCGATCAGGCTCAGGGGACGCTGGTGCACGACGAGGCCCTGCTCGCCGACGCCCGGCTCGACCTCAAGCGATACGGCGCTTTGCGCGCGCAGGACTCGATCGCCGGCCAGACCTACGACACCCAGGCCGCGCTCGTGCGCCAGGACGAAGGCACGGTGATCACCGACCGCGCCGCGGTGGCCAACGCTCGCCTCAATCTCTCGTTCACGCGGGTCACCTCGCCGGTTTCGGGCCGGATCGGCCTGCGTCAGATCGATCCCGGCAATCTGATCACCGCCAACCAGACGACCCCGTTTACGGTGGTGACCCAGCTCGATCCGATAACCGTGGTCTTTTCGGTGCCGGAAAGCGCGATCGGCGCGATCGCCACTCAGGGCGCGGCGGGCCTCAAGGCCACCGCCTACGACCGCGCCGGCGGAGCGGTCCTGGCGACAGGGACCCTGGCGACCCTGGACAATCTGATCGACCCCACCACCGGGACGGTGAAGGCCAAGGCTTCCTTCGCCAACGCCGGGGGAAGTCTGTTCCCAAATCAATTCGTCAACGTGGTCCTGCTCGTCGATACCCTCCAGCGCCAGGTCACGGTTCCCACCACCGCCGTGCGCCACGGCCCCCAGGGCGACTACGTGTGGCTTCTGCAGCCGGACAAGACGGTGAAGTCGGGACTGGTCAAGGTCGGACCGGGCACGGCCGAGACGGTCTCGATCACCTCTGGCCTTGCCGTCGGCCAGAGCGTGATCACCGACGGCGGCGACCGCCTTCGCGACGGCGCGAAGGTCGTCCTGCCGGGCCAGCGTCCCGCCGGCGGCGCCGCCGCGGCGGCCGGTCACGGTCACCATCGCCGGGGCGGCGGGAGCGGCGCCGCGCCGGCCGGCGGATGAGGTGCGAACGGCAGGAGTGTCCTCACTACCCTTCTCCCCTTGCGGGAGAAGGTGGCCCGCGAGAGCGGGTCGGATGAGGGGTCGAGCGGTGTCGGTGGGGAGTTCTTCGACGGACCCTACTGCACGATCGGAAGTCCCCGCGGCCGGTGAAACCCCTCATCCGTCGGCTTCGCCGACACCTTCTCCCGCAAGGGGAGAAGGAGCCTTCTCATGAGTCCCTCCCGCCCGTTCATCATGCGCCCGGTGGCCACGTCGCTGTTGATGGCGGCGATCATGTTGGCGGGAATGGTGGCGTTCAGGTTCCTGCCGCTGTCGGCCCTGCCCGAGGTCGACTACCCGACCATCCAGGTGACCACCTCCTATCCCGGGGCCAGCCCCGAGGTCATGGCGACCACGGTCACCGCGCCGCTGGAAGTCCAGTTTGGCCAGATGACCCAGCTCAACCGAATGTCGTCGGTCAGTTCGAGCGGTTCGTCGGTGATCAATCTGCAGTTCGATCTCAGTCTCGGCCTGGACGTCGCCGAGCAGGAGGTCCAGGCGGCGATCAACGCGGCCACGAGTCTTCTGCCGACCGATCTGCCGGCGCCGCCGATCTACGCCAAGGTCAACCCCGCCGACGCGCCGGTCCTGACCTTGGCGCTGACCTCGAAGACGGTCCCCTTGACCCAGGTCGAGAACTTCGGCGACCAGCAGCTCGGCCAGAAAATCTCCCAATTGTCGGGTGTCGGCCTGGTCTCGGTCAGCGGCGGCCAGCGCCCGGCCGTGCGCATCCAGGCCAATGCCGAGCAGCTCGCTTCCTACGGCCTCACCCTGTCGCAGCTGAGCACAGCGATCTCCTCGGCCAACTCCAACGGCGCGAAGGGCAATTTCGACGGGCCGACGCGGGCCTACACCATCGACGCCAACGACCAGCTGTTGACCGCTGGCGACTACGCCTCGCAGATCATCGCCTTCCAGAACGGCGCGCCGGTGCGCCTCTCCGACGTCGCCAGCGTCATCGCCGGCTCGGAGAACACCGAGCTGGGGGCCTGGTACAACCGCACCCCGGCGGTGCTGCTGAACGTGCAGCGCCAGCCGGGCGCCAATGTGATCAGCACCGTCGATGCGATCAAGCAGGCTCTGCCGGTGCTCACCGCCGGCCTCCCGGCGGGCGTGAACGTCCAGGTCGTCACCGACCGTACCACGGGCATCCGCGCCTCGGTCACCGACGTCGAATTCGAGTTGATGCTCAGCGTCGTCCTGGTGGTGGCGGTGATCTTCGTCTTCCTGCGCAGCGTGCCGGCGACCTTCATCGCCAGCGTCGCCGTGCCGCTCTCGCTCGTCGGCACCTTCGCGGTGATGTATCTTCTGCATTTCTCGCTGAACAATCTCACCTTGATGGCGATGACCATCGCCACCGGCTTCGTCGTCGATGACGCCATCGTGATGATCGAGAACATCTCGCGCTATATCGAGGCCGGCGAGACGCCGATGGCCGCGGCCCTCAAGGGCGCCGAGCAGATCGGCTTCACGATCATTTCGCTCACCGTCTCGCTGATCGCGGTGCTGATCCCACTGCTGTTCATGGGCGACGTGGTCGGACGGCTGTTCCGCGAGTTCGCCATCACCCTGGCGGTGACCATCGTCATCTCGGCGATCGTCTCGCTCACCCTGGTTCCGACGCTGTCGGCGCGCTGGCTGCGGACACACGACAAGGTCGAGGAAACCAGGTTCGGCAGGCGATCGAAGGCGCTCATCGACAAGGTGGTCGCCCAGTACGACCGCGCCCTGGTCTGGGTTCTGGACCGGCAGGGCCTGACCATGATCGTCGCCGGCGTCACCCTGGCGCTGACGGTGATCCTGTTCCTGATCATCCCCAAGGGCCTGTTCCCGACCCAGGACACCGGCCTCGTCCAGGCGGTGACCGAGACCAGCCAGTCGATCTCCTATCAGGGCATGATGGCAACCCAGCAACAGGTGGCCGACAAGCTTCTCGGCGATCCGGACGTCGATAGCCTGACCAGTTTCATCGGCGTCGATGGCGTCAACACGACCCTCAACAACGGCCGGATGCTGATCAATCTCAAGCCCTTCGGCCATCGCACCGGCCCGCTGCCGGCGACCCTGGATCGCCTTCGCAAGGAGGCGGACGCCGTTGCCGGGGTCACGCTCTATCTGCAGCCGGTTCAGGATCTGACGATCGATTCCACTGGCGGTCGCACCCAGTACCAGTTCTCGCTTCAGGGCGCGGACACCAAGACGGTGGGTGATTGGGCCAGCCAGCTGGTCGCTCGGCTGGCCAGCGAGCCGAAAGTGCGCAACGTCGCCTCCGATCTGCAGGGCGCGGGATTGTCGGCCTACATCAACATCGACCGCGACGCCGCCGGCCGCCTGGGCATCACCCCGGCGACGGTCGACGACACGCTCTACTACGCCTTTGGCCAGAGGATCATCTCGACGATCTTCACCCAGTCGAGCCAGGAGCGGGTGATCCTTCAGGCCGACGAGCACACCATCCAGACGCCGGATGCGCTGAAGAACCTCTATCTTTCGGCCGGCAACGGCACGCCCACGCCGCTGTCGGCCATCGCCACCATCGAGACGCGCGCCTCTCCCCTGCAGATCAACCACGTGGGCCAGTTCCCGGCCGCCAATATCTCCTTCGACACCGCGCCCGGCGTCTCCCTCGGGGCCGCCGTGGCCGCCATTCAGAACGACGAGCGAGCGATCAAGGCGCCCGCGACGGTGACCACCGTGTTCCTGGGCGCGGCCAACGCCTTCAAGGCCTCGCTTGGCAACGAACTGTGGCTGATCCTGGCGGCCATCGTCACCGTCTACATCGTCCTGGGCGTGCTCTATGAGAGCTACATCCACCCGATCACCATCCTCTCGACCCTGCCCTCGGCCGGCGCGGGGGCCCTCCTCGCCCTGCTGGTCGCCGGCCAGGATCTCGGAGTGATCGGAATCATCGGCATCATCCTGCTGATCGGGATCGTCAAGAAGAACGCGATCATGATGATCGACTTCGCGCTGGACGCCGAGCGCCACGACGGCATGGCGCCCAGGGAGGCCATCCACCAGGCCGCCCTGCTGCGTTTCCGTCCGATCATCATGACCACCCTGGCGGCCCTGTTCGCCGCCCTTCCCCTGATGCTCGGCTGGGGGGTCGGTTCCGAGCTTCGCCACCCGCTTGGCCTCAGCATCGTCGGCGGCCTGATCGTCAGCCAGGCGCTGACCTTGTTCACCACGCCGGTGATCTATCTCCAGTTCGACGGCTTGGCGCGGCGGTTCGGCCGCGGAAAGAACGACCGCAAGGGCGAGTCCGATCCCGGCCTCTCCGAGGCTGAACCCAACCCGGGACCGGCCGCCTCGTGAGCCTGCCCGGCGCCTTCATCAACCGGCCGATCGCCACGGTGCTGCTGACCGCCGGGATCGCCCTGGCCGGCGTGGCGGCATTCTTCCTGCTGCCGGTTTCCCCTCTGCCGCAGGTGGATTTCCCGACCATCTCGGTGAGCGCCTCGCTTCCCGGCGCCAGTCCCGAAACCATGGCCACCAGTGTCGCGACGCCGCTGGAGAAACGCCTGGGGATCATCTCCGACGTCAGTCAGATGACCTCCAGCAGTCGAGTCGGCCAGTCGAACATCACCCTGCAGTTCGCGCTCGACCGGAACATCGACGGCGCCGCCAGGGACGTTCAGGCGGCGATCAACGCGGCCCGCGCCGATCTGCCGACCACTCTGCGCAGCAACCCCACCTACCGTAAACGGAACCCCGCCGACGCGCCGATCCTCATCCTGGCCCTGACGTCGGCCACCCGCACGCCCGGCCAGATCTACGATGTCGCCTCGACCATCATCCAGCAGCAGCTCAGCCAGGTGAAGGGGGTCGGGGACGTGACCATCGGCGGCGCCTCCCTGCCGGCGGTGCGGGTGGAGCTGAACCCCTTGGCGCTCGCCAAATACGGCATCGGACTGGAGGACGTGCGCGCCGCGCTCGCTTCGGCCAACGCCAACCGCCCCAAGGGCATCGTCCAGGACGGAATTCGCCGGTTCCAGATCTACACCAACGACACCGGCCTGCAGGCCTCGGTCTATGCGCCTCTGATCATCGCCTACCGCGACGGCTCGGCGGTGCGGCTGTCGGACATCGCCGCCGTCGTCGATGGGGTCACCGACGTTCACAACTTCGGAGTGTTCAACGGCAAGAACGCGATCGTCGTGGTCGTCAGCCGCCAGCCGGGCGCCAACATCATCAACACCGTGAACCGGGTGAAGGCGCTGATCCCGACGCTCACCCAGGTGCTGCCCGCCGATATCAACATGCAGGTGGCCGCCGATCGGACGATCACCATTCGCGCCTCACTGGCCGAGGTCGAGCGGACGGTGATCATCGCCATCGTCCTGGTGGTCGCGGTGGTCGCCTTTTTCCTGCGCAATGGCCGGGCCGTGCTGATCCCCAGCGTCGCGGTGACCGTCTCCCTGTTGGGAGCGCTGGGGGTGATGTATCTGCTCCACTTCTCCCTCGACAACCTGTCGTTGATGGCGCTCACCGTCTCCACCGGCTTCGTGGTCGATGACGCCATCGTGGTGGTCGAAAACGTCACCCGCCACGTCGAAGCCGGCATGGGCCGCTTCCAGGCCGCGCTGCTCGGCGCGCAGGAGGTGGCCTTCACCGTTTTCTCGATAAGCGTGTCCCTGATCGCGGTGTTCATCCCGATCCTGCTGATGGGGGGCATCGTCGGGAGGCTGTTCCGCGAATTCGCCATCACCCTGTCGGCCGCGATCCTGGTCTCCCTGGTCGTCTCCCTGACCACCACGCCGATGATGTGCGCGTACCTCGTCGATCCGCCCAAGCCGGGAAATCGACAAGGCGGCCTTGGCCGGATGGCCGAGCGCGCCTTCGACGGCATGCAGCGGGCATATGAGAAGGCGCTCGACTGGGTGCTCTCCTTCGGCCCCCTGATGCTGGTGGTGCTGGCCGTCACCATCCTGCTCAGCGTCTATCTCTACGCCATCGCGCCGAAGGGCTTCTTCCCCCAGCAGGACACCGGACTGCTTGCCGGCGGTCTGCAGTCCGACCAGTCCAGCTCGTTCAAGATCACCAGCGGCCGGCTGCGGCAGTTCGTGCGCATCGTCGGGCAGGATCCGTCGGTCGCCACCGAGGTCGCGTTCGCCGGCAACAACGCCGCCGGCGGCTTCATGTTCGTGACCTTGAAACCCAAGAACCAGCAGAAGGGCGGCTCACCCGTCGTCGTCCAGCGCCTGCGTCCGAAACTCGCCCGCGTGGTCGGCGCCAGCCTGTTTCTCAATCCGGTGCAGGACGTTCAGGTCGGTGGTCGCCAGAGCAACGCGACATACCAATACACCCTCCAGGCTCCGGATCTGCCGACCTTGCGGCTGTGGGCTTCGAAGCTGGCGGAGGCGATGAAGGGCCAGGCGGCGCTCGTCGATGTCAACACCGACCAGGAAGACCATGGCTTGGAAAGCTACGTCACCGTGGACCGCGACAAGGCCGCCCGCCTCGGCCTCACCGACGTCCAGATCGACAACACCCTCTACGACGCTTTCGGCCAGCGTCAGGTCTCGACGATCTATCAGGAAACCAACCAATACAAGATCATCATGGAGGCCGATCCGCGCTACACCCAGGATCCTACCGCGCTGGACGACATCTACGTCAGCACCGGCGCCGCCTCGACCGCGACCAGTTCCACGCCCGCCACCCGCGCCTTCGCCGCCGCCACCAGGTTCGGCTCGACCGCCGCGACCCTCGGCGCAAGCGCGGTAGCCAAGACCTTGGCCGCCTCGGTGGCCACCAAGGCCGGCTCCAGTCCGGCGACCCTGGCCGCCAGCGCGACCGCCAAGACCCGCGCCCTGGCCCTGGCCACTCCCTTCGGCTCCTCGACCTCGACCACCAGTCCCTCGGGCGCTTCTGCGTCCGCCTCCGCGTCCCCCTCGACCACGACAATCGCGGCCAACAACAACGCCCCCGGCTCGGCCAATGTCGCCGGACAACCCGGGGCTTTGGGAGCCGGCTCCGGCGCGGCCCTGGCGGTGGGGGCCACGGCGGTGGCCGGTCCCGCCGCCCCCCCCGGACGGGCCGCTTCGCAGGGCGTCGCGGTCAGCACGACGCCCGAGGTCATCACCCCGCTCTCGGCCGTCGCCCATTGGGCCGACGGGGCCACGCCGACCTCGGTGAGCCACCAGGACACCGAGCCGGCCACCACCATCTCGTTCAACCTGGCGCAGGGAAAATCCCTCAGCGACGCCACCCGCGCCATCGCCGAGGCGCAGGCGGGAATCCACATGCCGGCGACCATCCACGGCGCCTTCCAGGGTACGGCCAAGGTGTTCCAGCAATCGCTTGCCAGCGAGCCGGTCCTGGTGCTGGCGGCTCTGGTGGCGATCTACATCGTGCTGGGCATCCTCTATGAGAGCTACATCCATCCTCTGACGGTGCTCTCGACCCTGCCCTCGGCCGGGATCGGCGCGGTGATCGCGCTGATCATCTTCCACATAGAGTTTTCGATCATCGCCCTGATCGGCGTCATCCTGCTCATCGGCATCGTCAAGAAGAACGCCATCCTGATGATCGACTTCGCCATCGCCGCCGAACGCGAACACGGCCTGTCGGCCCACGACGCCATCCGCCAGGCGGCTCTCACTCGTTTCCGACCCATCATGATGACCACCTTCGCGGCCATTCTCGGCGCCCTTCCCCTGGCGATCGGCTGGGGAGACGGCGCGGAGCTTCGTCGCCCACTCGGCATCACCATCATCGGCGGTTTGCTGGTGAGCCAGGTGATCACCCTTTTGACCACACCGGTGGTGTATCTGTACCTCGATCGCCTCAGCAACCGCCGGAACCCGCGCCGCCACCGGTTGCACAACCTAGGACCTGATCCGGTTCCCGCAGTCTGACAGAGTTCGCCATGCCCACCGTTTCCGCGCTTCATCGCCCCGTCGTTCTGTCGCTTCTCGCCTGCGCGAGCCTCGCCGGCTGCCTGGTCGGACCCAACTATCGCCGTCCGGCCACGCCGATCTCGCTGACCTACAAGGAGGCCGCCGGATGGGCTCCGATCCATCCCTCCGACGCGGCGGACCGCAAGGACTGGTGGACGGTGTTCAACGACCCGACCCTGAACGAACTCGAAAGGCGGGTCGCGGCTTCCAACCAGACCCTCGCCGCCGCCGAGGCGGCCTATCGCCAGGCTCGCGCCCTGGTCTCCGAGCAACGCGCGGCGCTGTTTCCCACCATCACCCTCAATGGCTCGGCCACCGTGGCGAGCGGAAACTCGGGGGGGACGACGGTGATCTCGGGGACAAACGGCGGAACGACGTCCGGCGGAACGACGGCGGTCACCACGACGGGTAACAGGACCACCTACCAGATAGGCGCCGGGGCCTCGTGGGCGCCCGACCTATGGGGCGCGGTGCGGCGGGCGATCGAGAACGCCAAGGCTACCGCCCAGTCCGACGAGGCGCTAGTCGCCAACGCGCGCCTCTCCGCCCAGATGGAACTGGCCGTGGACTACATTCAGCTTCGCCAGCTTGATCAGGAAAAGCGCCTCTACGACACCACCGTGGCTTCGTACGCCCGTTCGCTGGCGGTGACCCAGAACAAGTACAAGGTCGGCGTGGCGGCCAGGAGCGATGTGCTGACGGCCGAGAGCCAACTGGCCAGCGCCCAAGCCACCGACGAGGACCTGGCCCAGCAGCGGGCCAAGAGCGAGCACGCCATCGCGATACTGGCGGGCCAGACGCCCGCGTCGCTCACCCTGCCGTCGGCCGCCTGGACCCTCCAGACTCCGGATATCCCCGCCGGTGTGCCGTCGGCCCTGCTGCAACGCCGGCCCGACGTCGCTTCTTCCGAGCGACTGGCGGCGGCCGCCAACGCCGCCATCGGCATCCAGGTCGCCGCCTATTACCCCAACCTGACTCTTTCCGCCGAGGGCGGCGCCGCCTCGAGCGCGCTGTCAAAACTGTTCAACGCTTCCAATACCTTCTGGTCCCTGGGCGCCTCGGTCGCCGAAACCGTATTCGATGCGGGCCTTCGCAAGGCCAGGGTCGCCGCCGCGCGCGCCGCCTATGACCAGGCGGTGGCCAACTATCGCCAGACCACGCTCACCGCCTTCGGCCAGGTCGAGGACAACATGGCCGCCCAAAGGGTGTTGATCGCCGAGCAGGTCTACACCAGGCGCTCCTCGGGAGCGGCGACGCAGAACGTCACCATAACCCTCAATGAATACCGGGCCGGAACCGTGGACTACACGACCGTGGCGACGGCCCAGGCGACCGCCCTGAACGCCCAGAACAGCGAGTTGGCGCTGGAGGCCATGCGCCTTTCCACAGCGGTCGATCTGATCGCGGCGCTCGGCGGTGGATGGACCGCGGCCGACCTGCGATAAGGGCGAGGTTGCAACAAGGAGCACACCGATGAAGATCCTCACCGCCCTGGCGTTCGCCGCGGCGCTAGGCGTCGGCGGCGCGGCCCGCGCCCAGTCAATCGCCAACCCCGATCCTGCCGCCGTCCGAGCCGGCGTCTACGCCGTCGAGCCCATGCACACCCGGATTCTCTTCAGTGTTTCGCACCTCGGCTTCACCACCTGGTACGGGAATTTCACCGGCGCCTCGGGCGCCCTGACCCTGGACCCCGGGGCGCCGGCCGCCAGCCAGGTGAGCGTCAGCGTCCCGACCGCCAGCATCTCCACCACCAATGCGAAGCTGGACGATGAACTCAAGGGCGGCGAATGGTTCGACGCCGCCAGGTTTCCGACCATCACCTTCAAGTCGGAGAGGGTGATCCCGACCGGATCTGGCCAGGCGGACGTCACCGGCGAGCTGACGCTCCACGGAGTCACCCGGCCGGTGACCTTGAAGGCGCGATTCAACGGCGCCGGCATGAATCCGCTCAGCCACGCCTATACCGTCGGCTTCGAGGCCACCGGCAGGATCAAGCGCAGCGAATTCGGGGTGACCAAATACGTTCCAATGGTCGGCAATGAAGTCGACCTGATCATCAGCGCGGCTTTCGAGAGGAAAGCCGGCTGAACATGGAAGCGACCGCGCCCTGGTGGAAGTGCGCGGTCTTCTATCAAGTCTATCCCCGCAGCTTCGCCGATTCCAACGGCGACGGGGTGGGCGATCTGCCCGGCGTGACCGGAAAGCTCGCTTATCTCGCCGACCTGGGTGTCGATGCGGTGTGGCTGTCGCCGTTCTTCACCTCACCGATGGACGACTTCGGCTACGATGTGTCGGACTACCGGAACGTCGATCCGATCTTCGGGACATTGGCTGATTTCGATGCGCTGATCACCGAAGCCCATCATCTCGGCCTGAAGCTGATCATCGATCAGGTGTGGGCCCACACGTCCAGCCGGCATCCATGGTTCGAGAACAGCGACTCTGACGGAGAGAAGTCTGATTGGTACGTGTGGGCCGACGCCAGGCCCGACGGAACGCCGCCCAACAACTGGCAGGCGAGTTTCGGCGGCCCATCCTGGACCTGGTCGCCGCGCCGCCGGCAATATTATCTGCACAATTTCCTCGCCTCGCAGCCCGATCTCAACTTCTGGAATCCGGCCGTCCAGGACGCCATTCTGGATGTCGCGCGATTCTGGCTCGACCGGGGTGTCGATGGCTTCCGCCTGGACGTCGCCAACTACTATTGTCAGGACGCGCGGCTGCGCGACAATCCGGTCCTTGCGCACGCCCGCGCGCCTTCGACGACCCAGGCTTTCCAGAGCCACGTCTTCGACCGCTCGCGACCCGAAACCCTGGACTTCATCGCCCGCGTCCGCGACCTGCTCGATTCCTACGGGGACCGGATGGCGGTGGGCGAGATCTTCGATGGCGACATGCTGGCCGCCCAGAAACTCTACACCCAGGGGCCGCGCGCCCTGCATACCGCCTACAGCTTCTTCCTGCTCCACGCCCGCCACGCCGATCCAACATTGTTCGCGCGCGCGCTGGCGGGTTGGGGTCCGGCGGATGGCTGGCCCTCCTGGTCGCTGGGCAATCACGACGTGCCCCGATTCCCCACCCGCCTGGCGGGCGGCGGCGCGCCCGACGCCGCACGCACCAAGGCGCTGCTCGCCGCGCTGCTCTGCCTGCGCGGAACGCCGTTTCTCTACCAAGGCGACGAACTGGGCCTGCCGCAGGCCGACGTCCCGTTCGAAAGGCTACGCGATCCCTTCGCGATCACCGCCTGGGCCGGCGGCGCGGGCGGCTCCGGTCGCGACGGCGCGCGCACGCCGATGCCCTGGCGCGATGCTCCGGGAGGCGGTTTTTCGTCGGCCGCCCGGACGTGGCTTCCGCTCGACCCGGAGCATCTGCCGCTCGCTGTGGATAGCCAGTGGGAAGACGATGGTTCAACGCTGAACTTTACCCGGGCGCTACTCGCTTTTCGCCGGGTCCACTCTCCGCTCCAGACCGGCGCGATCGAGGTGCTGGCGGCGCCCAATGGCGTGCTGGCGTTCGAACGGCGCGACGCCGCGAGCCGGCTTCTCTGTGTGTTCGAACTGGCCGGCCGCGCTTCCCACATCGCCGTGCCAGCCGGCGCCCGGGTGCTGCCTTCCCCCCTCGCCGGCGACCTCTCCGATGGCGTCCTGCGGCTGCCGGCCTTCGGCGGATCGATTCTGGCGCTGTCGTAACGCCGGCTACGACCTCGCGAAGGTGAAATTGCAGACCCGGGTCGTGGCCCAGGTTCCCGCGCCGCGGTCGGTGACGAAGTGAGCCATCACCACGTGATCGTAGGGCACGCCGCGCCCGGTCTGGCGGATATTGTAGGGGGCCTGGCCGGTGATGCCCCGCGCGTCGAGAACCGCGGTCCCATCCGGCTGGATCGGGCCGTCGAGGACCAGCCAGCCGGGCCGGCCCGCCATCCCCTTCTCCCCGTGCAGCAGCCCGTTCTTCACCAGGGCGACAAAATCCAATGTGAAGGCCGCCGCCCCGTCAGGGGAATTCGGACAGGTGAGTAGGACCTGCCAGAGGCCATCGAAACGGCCGGCATCCGCCGCCTTGCTGGACGGCCCGGCGACCGCCGAGGCGACAGCCAAGCCGAACGTGAAGGTCGCGACCCGCATATGTCCTGGCCTCCGGGCCAACCCCATCGCGCCGACAACTTCCGGCGCCGGTCGGCGGCTTGTCGCCGTCAGGTGGCGGGAACGTGGTGACGATGGTGGTGGCGATAGTGGTGATACCGCCGATCGTGGTTGCTGACCCTGTTGCCGACGACCGCGCCGCCGACGCCGCCGACGACCGCGCCCACGGGACCGGCGACCACCGCCCCGCCCACGGCCCCGGCGACCGCGCCTTTGACCTTGCCGTTTTCCGTCGCGCCCGCCGTGCTGGCCAGCGCCAGAGCGATTACGCACGAAACCATCAAGAGACTTTTCATTTGCAGCTCTTTCCAGGCGACGGAGCCAATCGCCCCGCGCCGTTCGACTGGATGAATGACGAACGGGGCCGGTAGGTTCCCTCGGCGGCCCGTACCGGCGACCGCCCGTTTCCCTCGACATCCCGACAGGCTCCGATTCCCGCTCCCGCTATCGCCGCTGATTTCTTTTGGACGGCTCGCATCTTTCAGATAGACGGGCCGTGACTTTCAATTGGACGGATTTTCACGTTCAAACGGACGGACCGTTCCATGTATCCCAGGTTCGCCGCCGCCCAGATCGAACAGGCGCTCACCGACACCCGCGTCGTCCTGCTGGCCGGACCACGCCAAGCGGGGAAGACGACGCTCGCCCAATCCCTGGCCGATGGATCGCGCCGCTTTCAGACGCTCGACAACGCCACCGCCCTGGCCGCCGCCACGCGCGATCCGACGGGCTTCGTGCGGGCTCTGGATCGGGCGGTCATCGACGAGATCCAACGCGCCCGGCCTCATGCTGGCGATCAAGGAGAGCGTCGATGCCGACTCGGCCGGGACGCTTCCTGCGCACCGGCTCCGCCAGCCTCATGATGCTGCCGCGCGTGGCCGACTCCCTCGCTGGCCGAATGGAGACCGTGGTCCTCCTGCCCCTGGCCCAGTCCGAGATCGCGAGGGCCGCGCCGCCCGCGTTCCTGGCACGGGCGTTCCGGGCGGAGCCGCCCGAAGCAGGCGCGTCGATCGTCGGCGACGATCTGGTCGAGGCCGTGCTCGCGGGGGGTTATCCGGAGGCCCTGGCGCGCAAGACCTGGGGCGTCGCCAGGACTGGTATCTCGACTATGTCGATGCCGTCGTGCGGCGCGACGTCCGCGATATCGCCAACGTCGATCAACTCGATCGGATGCCGCGCCTGATGCGGGTGCTGGCCGAGCATTCGGGCCGGCTCATCAACCATACCGGCGCCGGCGCGGCGATCGGGCTGAACCATGTCACGACCCAGCGCTACGCGGCGCTGTTCGAGCAGCTGTTCCTGGTACGAACCCTGCCTCCCTGGCACAGCAACGCCCTCAAGCGCCTGACCAGGAGGCCGAAGCTTCACTTCCTCGACTCCGGTCTTCTCGCCGCCCTGCGAGGCGTTACGCCCGAACGGGTCGCGCGCGATCGGGGCGCCTTCGGCCCGATCCTGGAGACCTTCGTCTTTTCGGAACTGCTGAAGCTCGCCGGCTGGAGCGGCGAGCGCCCGACCTTCAGCCACTACCGCGACAAGGACCAATATGAGGTCGATGTGGTGATCGAGGATCGCGCCGGCCGGATCGTGGGCGTGGCGGTGAAGGCCGGCGCCACGGTGACCGCCGACGATTTTCGGGGCCTCAGGCGCCTCGCCGAGGCCGCCGGCGAGCAGTTCGCGATGGGGATGGTCCTGTACGATCACGACCGCGCGGCGCCGTTCAGTGAACGTCTGTGGGCCGCGCCGCTGTCGGGCTTATGGAGTTGATCGAAATCATTGGAGCGGGCGATGGGATTCGAACCCACGACATTCAGCTTGGGAAGCTGACGCTCTACCCCTGAGCTACGCCCGCGCGCCGCGGAACATAGCGGACGGCGCCGTCGCGGCAAGACGAAGCGTTGACCGCGCGGGCGAGGAATCGCAACATGGCGCTCAACGATCTGAGGGAGACCAGACCATGGCCGACGGCGAAGCGATGATGGCGAAGGCCAAGTTTTGCGCCATGACCGAGGGGACGGTCGCCGACTGGATGGCGATCGGCGCGGCCGCCGCGCCGTTCAGCCGGGCGCTGCCCGACCGCCTGCTGGCCAGCCTGCGCCAACTGGGCGAGGACACCGGCGGCTTCGCGGTGAACCGGCTGGAGCATTCCCTGCAGACAGCGACCCGGGCGGCCCGCGACGGGCGCGACGAGGAGTACGTCGTCTGCGCCCTGATTCACGACATCGGCGACCTGATGGGTCCGGCCAATCACGCCGAGATCGGGGCGGTGATCATGAAGCCTTATGTCTCCGAGGCCAACCACTGGATGATGGACAAGCACGGCGTCTTCCAGGGCTATTATTTCTTCCATCACATCGGCCTGGACCGCGACATGCGCGAACAGTACCGCGGCCACCCGCATTTCGAATACGCCGCCCAGTTCTGCCACCTCTATGATCAGAACAGCTTCGATCCGGACTACGATTCCATGCCTTTGGAGGCGTTCGAGCCGATGTTGCGTCGGGTGGCGGCCAGTCCAAAGACCAGCATCTATCGACGGGGCTGACCCCGCTTCACCAAGCCTTGAAGTGCTTGGACAGCCGCAGGCCCTGCCGCTGATAATGTGAGCCGCCGGCCCCGTAGAGGCGCGCCGGCCGTTCGCTCACCGACTGGAACACCAGACGCGCGACGGTCTGGCCGTCCTCGAGCAGGAACGGCGTCTCATGGCTGCGCACCTCGAGCACCCCGCGCGAGCCCTCGCCGCCGGCCTCGGCCGTGCCGAAACCAGGATCGAAGAAGCCGGCGTAGTGGACGCGGAACTCCCCTACCGCCGGATCGATGGGGGTCATCTCGGCGGCTTGATCGACCGGAATCTCGATGCGGTCCTTGGACGCCAGGATATAGAACTCACCGGGATCGAGCAGCAGTTCGCCGCGCCGCGGCTCCAGCGCCTCCCAGAAATCGTGCGGGTCGTGACCATCCTCGCGGTCCATATCGACGACGCCGGCGTGTCGCCGGGCGCGGAAACCCGCCAGGGTTCCGGTGAGATCGACGCCCACGTCTCTCACCCCGAGCGCCGGCGCCTCGCCACGCTTGAGGCGCAGCTGGTTGAGCCGTGTTCCCGGGCGCACCAGGATCGAAAAGGTCTGGGGTGCGATCTCGATGTGGAGCGGACCGCGATAGCCCGCCGCGATGTCGTCGAAGGCTGGCTGGCCGTCGGTCAACAGGCGGACGAAGACATCGACCCGACCGGTGGAGCTCTTGGGATTGGCCCGGCCGCGCACCGTCGGCGGGAGAATGAGCCGCTCCTGGACTTGCGCGATGTAGACGCAGCCCTTCTCCAGCACTGCGCCCTGGGTCAGATCGAGTTCATGCATGGCGACATCGGCGATCCGCGCCGCCACCGTCGAGCCGGCGCGCGGCAGGAAGGAGGCGCGGACCCGCCAGGCGCGGTCGCCCAGCCGCAGGTCGAGACTCGCCGGCTGAACCTGGTCGGGCGCTAATGGGCCGGGCGCATCGATCGCCCCACCGGCGACGAGGGCTTCGATCGTCTGGCAGGGAAGGATGCCTGGAGCTTCGGTCACCCGCGCTGCTTGGGCGATGGGCGCGAGTCTGGCAAGAAGGCCCCGCGCACCGGAGATTTCCATGACCGACGATCCTTCCACCTGGGAGTTCGCCACCCGGCTCGTCCGCGGCGGTCTCGATCGTTCAAGCCACGGCGAGATGGCGGAGGCCCTCTTCCTGACCCAGAGCTTCGTCTATGCGAGCGCCGAAGGCGCTGACGCGCGCTTCGCTGGCGAAGATCCGGGCTATGTCTATTCACGCTACGGAAATCCCACGGTACGAATGTTCGAGGAGCGCCTCGCCCTGGCCGAGGGCGCGCAGGCCTGCCGGGCCACGGCTTCGGGCATGGCGGCGATCCATCTGGCGTTGACGGGCCTCATCCGCGCCGGCGACCATGTGATCTCGGGAAAAGCCCTGTTCGGCTCCTGCCGCTGGCTTCTCAATAACTGGGCGCCCCGATTCGGCGTCGCGGCGACGGCGGTGGATGGACCCGATCTCCCGGCGTGGCGCGCCGCCGTGCGGCCCAACACGCGCGTCTTTCTCCTGGAGACGCCGGCCAACCCGTTGCTCGAGATCTGCGACATCGCCGCCATCGCCGCCATCGCCCGGGAGATCGGCGCCAAGGTGATCGTGGACAACGTCTTCGCCACCCCCGTCTTCCAGTCGCCGCTGAAGCTCGGGGCCGACATCGTCGTCTATTCGGCCACTAAGCATATCGATGGCGGCGGCCGGGTGATGGGCGGCGCGGTGCTCGGCGACACGGCCCTCATCGACGAGGCCTACCGCGATCTCATCCGCCACACCGGCCCGGCCCTGTCGCCGTTCAACGCCTGGGTGCTGTTGAAGGGTCTGGAAACCCTAGATCTGCGCGTCCGTCGCCAGAGCGGCACGGCCGCGACACTCGCCGACCTGCTCGCCGATCACGCCAAGGTGCGGGACTGCCGCTATCCCGGCCGGCCCGACCACCCGCAGGCGGCGATCGCGGCGCGCCAGATGACCGGCGGCGGCAGCCTCGTCGCCTTCGACTTAGGCTCACGCGAGGCGGCGTTCCGCTTCATCAACGCCTTGAAGCTGATCGACATTTCCAACAATTTGGGCGATGCGAAATCCATGGTGACCCATCCCAGCACCACCACTCATCGGGCCATGACCGAGGAACAGCGCCTGGAGATCGGACTGACGGCGGGCTGGGTGCGTCTATCCGTGGGCCTCGAGGCGCCGGCGGACCTGGCCAATGACATCGGGCGAGCCCTGGAGGCGGCCTAGATGGCGAACGAAGCCTACGAGGCGACGACGCACGGCGTTCTGGTTCGGGTGACGCCCAGTTTCCTTGCCGAGCATTCGGACCCGCAGCTCGGGCGTTTCGCGTGGTCGTACACGGTGGAGATCGAGAACCACGGCCACGAGACGGTGCAACTGGTCAGCCGCCATTGGATCATCACCGACGCCATGAACCGTGTCGAGGAAGTGAAAGGCCCCGGCGTGATCGGGGAACAGCCGATCCTGGGACCCCGGGAAGCGTTTCGCTACACCTCCGGATGTCCGCTGGCGACGCCGTCGGGCGCCATGCGCGGCAGCTACCAGATGCGCGGCCTGGACGGCCGCCTATTCGACGTCGCCATCCCCGAGTTCTCGCTGCACCTGCCCCTGGCGACGCGATCGATGAACTGACGCCGCGCGCCGCCGGCGCCGTCCGCCACGCGGTCCTTGTGCTTCCATGCGGGTCGCCCTAGGTATTACCTGGGCGAGTGCGGTAATACGAGGCGGCGATGGCGACCACCGTGACGCAAAAAGGCCAGGTGACGATCCCCAAGCGTGTGCGCGACCTGCTGGCGATCAAGCCTGGCAGCCGCGTCGATTTCCAGATGGCCGGCGACGGGAATGTCATTCTGGTCAAAGCCGACGGCGGCCGAGCCGCGAGCCGCTTCGAATCCCTTCGCGGTCGCGCCGGCATCGGAATGTCGACCGATGAGATCATGGCCTTGACGCGCGGCGAGCCGTGACGCCGACGCTCATCGACACCAATATCCTGCTCGACATCGTCACCGATGACCCGGAATGGGCCGACTGGTCCATCGGGCAAATGGACGCCGCCGCCATCGGCGGGCCGATCAGAATAAACGACGTGGTCTACGCGGAACTATCGGTCCGTTTCGCGGCCATCGAGGATCTGGACGCCGTGCTCGACGAGGCCGGCATAGGGATCGCGTCGATGTCGCGCGCGGCCCTGTTCCTGGCGGGAAAGGCCTTCCAGCGCTACCGGGCGTCGGGCGGGTCTCGCAGCGGCGTACTGCCCGATTTCTTCATCGGCGCACAGGCCGCGGTCTCTGGCAACCGACTGCTGACACGCGACCGGCGGCGATACGCGTCGTATTTTCCGACCGTCGAACTCGTCACGCCGTAACGTCAACCGCCCTACCCACCGCCGCCGGCGCAAGGTCATAGACCCGGGCGCAGTATTCGCAGGTGACCTCGATGAGACCGTCGGGCCTCACCATCTCGGCCCGCTCGGCGGGATCGAAGGCGGAAAGCATGGCCGCGATCCGCTGCGGCGAGCAGCGGCAGAAGGCGCGTAGGGGCTGGGCGGGAAACAGCCTGACGCCGTCCTCGTGGAACAGGCGAAAGAGCAGTGTGTCGGCCGATATGGTCGGATCGAGCAGCTCGTCCTCCCCGACGGTCTGAAGGAAAGCCTGCGCCCTCGTCCACGCCTCGGCGGTCGATCCACGGGCCTCGTCGTCGGCGATGTTCTGGATCAGCAGGCCGCCGGCGCGCCATCTCGGCCCCTGACCGACGTCGGCCTGTCCGACCGCCAGGCGCACCCGGGTCGGCGTCTGCTCGGACTGGGCGAAATAGGTTTCGGCGCAGAGAGCCAGGGTTTCGCCCTCGATGGCGGTGACGCCCTGGTGGCGCTCCCGTTCCTCCCCCTGGTCGATGGTCATGATGAACACCCCCGCGCCCAGAAGCGCTCCGGACCCGGGCCTGGCGACTTCGGCGCACATCGCGGCCAGCCGCGCCTCGTCGAACCGGCAGTATCCGCGCAGGGCGCCGTCGGTGTCGTAGTCCGCCACCACATAGGCCACGGGTCCATCGCCCTGGGCCTGGACGATGAGGCGCCCCTCGAACTTCAGGCTCGCGCCCACCAGAGCGGCCAGGGCGCAGGCCTCGCCCAGAAGGTTGGCAACCGGTGGGGGATAGTCGTGGCGGGTGAGCACCTCGTCGATCGCCGGACCCAGGCGCACGATCCGGCCACGAACCGGCTGGCCCTCGATCTGAAACGGGGCGACGAGATCGTCGGGGGCGGGTGTTGTCACGCCAGAGGATATGGGAAGCGAGGCGGCGATTGCGAAGCGCGTCAGCAAACGCCGCCGAAACACCAGGCGAGGATCGATTTCTGCACATGCAGGCGATTTTCCGCCTCGTCCCAGACCAGCGAGCGCGGGCCGTCGATGACCGTGTCGGTGACTTCCTCGCCCCGATGGGCGGGCAGGCAATGGAGAAACACCGCGTCGGGCGCGGCGCGGGCCATCAACCCGTCGTTGACCTGGTAGGGAGCGAAGGCGGTCACCCGCTCATCGTAGTCGGCGTTGCCCATGGAAACCCAGGCGTCGGAGATGACGCAATCGGCCCCCAGGGCCGCCAGGCCCGGATCGTCGGTGATCTCGACCCGCCCTTGCTCGCGCGCCGCCCGCTCCAGATCGGCGGGATCGGGCCGGTATTTCGGCGGGCAGGCGATCACCAGGCGGAAGCCGAATTTGGCGGTCGCGTGGATGAAGCTGGCGCAGACATTGTTGCCGTCGCCGACCCAGCCGATGGTCCTGCCCTCGAGCGAGCCGCGATGCTCCTCGAAGGTCATCAGATCGGCGAGAATCTGGCAGGGATGGCTGCGGTCGGTGAGGCCGTTGATCACCGGCACACTCGCCGCCGCCGAGAACCGCTCGACGTCCTCATGACGGTCGGCGCGAATCATCACCGCATCGACCATCCGGCTCAGGGTCCTTGCGGTGTCCTCGATGGTCTCGCCTCGGCCCAGCTGCATGTCCGCACCGCTGGAAAGGATGCTCGCGCCGCCGAGCTGGCGGATCGCCGCGTCGAAGGAGAACCGGGTGCGCGTGGAGTTCTGCTGGAAGATCATCGCCAGGGTCCGCCCCGCGGCCGGCGCGTCGGCGTCGGCCTGACCACGCGGCCAGCCCGTCCGGGCGCGCTTGCGCGCCTTGGCGTCGTCGAGAATGGCGCGCAGGGTGGCCCGATCCAGAGGCCAGATATCGAGGAAGTGGCGCGGGCGGCGGCTCACGAAGCCGCCGCCTTGGCGCGCGCCGCCTTACAGGTCGCGTCGAGCTTCTCGATCGCCTCCCGCGCCTCCTCGTGGGTGATCAGCAGCGAGGGCAGCAGACGTACGCAGTTATCGCCGCCGCCGGCGATCAGCAGGCGCTCCTCGCGCGCCAGGGCCATGAAGTCGCGATTGCTGACCTTGAGCCTGACGCCGATCAGCAGGCCCTTGCCGCGGATATCGTCGATCACGTCGGGGTAGCGGTCCTGCAGACCCTTGAGCCCCTGGGTGAAATAGCCGGCGATGTCGCGGACGTGGGCCAGCGTCTCCTCCCGGCTCAGTTCGGCGAGGGCGGCAAGGCCCACGGCCATCGCCAGGGGATTGCCGCCGTAGGTCGATCCGTGCGCGCCGACGTTCATGCCCGACGCCGCCTTCGCCGTCGCCAGGCACGCGCCGACGGGAAAGCCGCCGCCCAGCGCCTTGGCCACGCACATGATGTCGGGCGCCGCGTCGCGCGCCCACTCGTGGGCGAACAGCCGACCTGTCCGACCGAGGCCGCACTGGATCTCGTCATAGATGAGCAGCACGCCGTGCTCGTCGCAGAGCGCGCGAAGGCGGGTGAGGTCGGCTTCCGGGAAGGTCCGCGCGCCGCCCTCGCCCTGCACGGGTTCCACGATCACCGCGGCCGTGGTCTCGCCCATCGTCGCACCCAGGGCCTGCATGTCGCCGAAGGGCAGGCTGACATAGCCGGGCAACGGCGGCCCGAAGCCCTCGACATAGGACGGGTTGCCGGCGGCGAACACCGCCGCGTAGCTGCGACCGTGGAACGCGCCCTCGAAGCCGATGATGTCGATGCGCTGGGGCGCGCCGGCGGCGTAGTGATATCGGCGGGCCATCTTCAGCGCGCACTCCACCGCCTCGGTCCCCGAATTGGTGAAGAATGCCACGTCGGCGAAGGTCGTCTCGGTCAGGCGGCGGGCGAGCGCCTCCTGCCCGGGAATGCGGAAGATGTTGGAGACGTGCCAGAGCTTCTCGCCCTGGTCCTTGAGCGCCTGCACGAGTTTGGGATGGGCGTGTCCCAGTCCGGTGGTGGCGATCCCGGCCAGGCAATCGAGATATTCCTCGCCCTCCGCCGTGTAGAGGCGCGCGCCCCGGCCATGATCGAAGGCCAGCGGCGCGCGGTTATAGACCGCCAACAGGTGATCGTCGGGAACGGCGGGCGTCGCTGCCTGCGCCATGAGCGCCTCCAAAAAGCGATAGCCCCTCGCGGGCGGCGCGGGGGGTTACAAAGGAAGCGTGGCGTTTTCGTCCGCGAGGCGCGCGGTGTCAACGCGGCCGGTCAGGTGGGACCCCTTAAGTTTCCAAATTATGAGGGACGCGTAGCCGGCCTGCCCGGGTCAGGGGCGGCGCCTTGACCGCCAGCATCGGGGGTCGTCTTGGCCCGAACCGAGTCGTCCTTGAGGACGAAATAAATGGACAGATCAGCCTCGGAACCTTCCGGACGACTCCCAGTGGCCTTGATGGCCTTGATGGCGCTGTCTGGAACTCGATAGTGAGCGGTGGCTATTTCTTTGGCCTTGTCGCCGAAGCCTTCATTCCGTGGGGCTTCGTTTACGACGCGGCAATCGGCGAGGGTTCGGTCTGCCTCCTTGAGCCGACACCGAATAGTGGCTTCACCGGTGATTCCGAGGCTCTGGGCGTGCTCGGGATAGTAGCGCAGCAGCGGGGCGCCTGGTGGCGGCACAGCGGGATGGAGCAGTCCCGTAACGGTCAGGGACGACAATTTGACGGCTACGGCAGCAGCGAGTGCAATCAACATGGGCGAGGGGCCTTCTCGCAAGACGCATTAGAGCGCATGAAAACTGAGGCAGTCCCAGTCAGGTCTTCATCTTGTAGCCCGTGGCGAACATCCACAGGCAGCCGAGCGTAAGGACGACGACGAGCCCGGCGGTCATCGTCACGCCGATGGCCAGCGATCCCTCCGCGTGGCCGATGAAGCCGTAGCGAAAACCGTCGATGAGATAAAAGAACGGATTGTACCGCGAAGCGGCGCGGAACGGCTCGGGCAGGCGCGAGACGAGATAGAAGGTGCCCGACAGGAAGGTCATCGGCATGACCACGAAGTTGCTGACCGCGGCGATGTGGTCGAACTTCTCGGACCAGATCGCGGCCATCAGGCCCAGCATGCCCATGATCAACGCCGCGCCGAACCCGAAATAGAGCACCGCCCAGACGTGGGCGACACTCAGATGCGCGAAGGGTAGCACCGCCACGAGGGTCACCGCCCCGACCGCGACCCCCCGCGTCGCCGCGCCGAACGTGAATCCGGCCACCTGCTCGGCCGGCGAGAGCGGCGGGGTCAGGAAGTCGCCGATCAATCCGTTCATCTTGGCCTGCAGGAGGCTCGAGGAAGAGTTCGAGAAGGCATTCCCCAGGATCTGCATCATGATCAGACCGGGGGCCACGAACGTCGCGAACAACACCCCCTCGATCGGCGGCGCCGCACCGCGCACGGCGACGACGAACACCAGCATGTAGAGCAGCGCGGTGACCACCGGCGCGGCCAGGGTCTGGGTCCCCACCTTCATGAAGCGCCGCACTTCACGCAGATAGAGCGTGCGCAACCCTTCCCAATTGACCCCGTGATAGTCGCGAGGCGCCGGCGGGATCACCGCCTGCGCGGGCATGTCCTTCATGTTTCACATTTGCCCCCGGCCCTCGTCGGGCGCAAGCCGCCCCAGACGTGAATCAATATCTTGATCCTGTGGACAATCCGCTTGGCGCCTATTGTGTGTCGTTAAGAGAAGTTTACGATATCTTGTAGCGAGAGGCCCCCGGTAGGGGCGACTGGCACAACATCTAGGGGTGGAGGACACCGCCGTGGGCTGGACCGATGAACGGGTGGAAACGCTGAAGAAACTCTGGCTGGAAGGTCTTTCGGCCAGTCAGATCGCCAAGCACCTGGGCGGAGTGACGCGAAACGCGGTCATCGGCAAGGTCCATCGCCTGGGCCTGTCCGGTCGCGCCACCCCGTCGCAGCCGACCCGAACGGTGTTCAAGGCCCCCCGGCCGCCGCGTCCGATGGTTTCCAGTCAGCCGATCCAACGCCGGGCGCCGGAACCCAGGCCGGTCGCCGCGCCACGTCCCCCTTACATCGAGCAACCCGGAACCGCGACGGTCCTGACCTTGGGCGCGCACATGTGCAAGTGGCCGATCGGCGATCCATCGACCGACGACTTCACCTTCTGCGGGCGGCGCTCGACCGACGACGGCCCCTACTGCATTCATCACGCGCAGGTCGCCTATCAGCCGCCCCAGGCCAAGAAGCGCTCCAGCGCCAGCGAACTGGCGCGTTCTCTGAGGCGCTACATCTAGGTCGAACGGCGCCCCCTGGTTGTCGCGCGTCGAGCGATCATTACACTCGACCGCGATGACCGACGTGCTCGACCCCCCGGCCGGCAACGCCCGCCCCTACAGCGTCTCGGAACTCGCCTTCGCGCTCAAGCGGACGATCGAGGACGCCTATGGCTTCGTGCGCCTGCGCGGCGAACTCTCCAAGGTCACGTTTCATGGCAACGGCCATGTCTATCTGGACCTCAAGGACGAGCGCGCCTGCATATCCGGCGTGGTCTGGAAGACCCAGGTGCGTGGCCTTAAGGTCCGACCCGAGACCGGCTTGGAGGTCATCGTCACCGGCAAGGTGACGACCTATCCCGGCCGCTCGCAATATCAGATCATCATCGAAACCATGGAGGCGGCCGGGATCGGCGCGCTCCTGGCCCAGCTGGAACGCCTCAAGGCCAGGCTCGCGACCGAGGGCCTGTTCGAGGCGGCCCGCAAGCGCCGGCTGCCGGCGATGCCTCTGGTCGTGGGCGTGATCACCAGTCCCACCGGCGCGGTGATCCGGGATATTCTCCATCGGATCCGAGAGCGGTGGCCCTGCCGGGTGATCGTCTGGCCGGTGATGGTGCAGGGCGATCAGGCCGCCGTTCAGGTGCGCTCGGCCATCGAAGGCTTCAACACACTTGACGCCCAAGGACCGATCCCGCGACCTGATCTGATCATCGTCGCCCGGGGCGGCGGCTCGGTCGAGGACCTGTGGCCGTTCAACGACGAGGCGCTGGTGCGGGCGGCGGCCGCCTCCACGATCCCGCTGATCTCGGCCGTCGGCCACGAGACGGATACCACCCTGATCGATTTCGCCGCCGACCGCCGCGCTCCCACGCCCAGCGCGGCCGCCGAGATGGCCACGCCGGTTCTGGCCGATCTGCTGGCCGGCCTCGCCGACCACGAGCGACGCATGATCCAGTGCGGCGCGCGCCTGATCGAACATCGCGGGGCGCGCCTGGCGGTCGCCGCCGGCGGCCTGCCGAGACCCGCCGATCTGCTGGCGATCGCCACCCAGCGACTGGACATCGCGTCCGGTCGGCTGGGGGCGGCCCTGCAAAGAAACGTCGCGACCCATCGCCACGCCTTCGTCCAGGCCGCCTCCCCTCTTCGGAGCGGACTCCTGCGCCGGCCGATCCAGGTCAAGCACGAGCGTCTCGAGAGCGTGGCCGGCCGGCTGGCCCCGGCCGTGCGGCGGCGGATCGAGCGCGCTGGCGAGAGTCTCGCCGGGCTCGACAAGCTGCGCCTCTCATTCAACCCCGATGGGCCGCTCGCGCGGGGTTTCGCCAGGGTCAGCCACGCCGACGGACGGCTGGCGCGATCGGCCGCGAGCCTCGCGGCCGGCGAAGGGATCAGCGTGAAATTTCACGACGGCGTTCGCGAGGCGGTCGTCGATGGCCCGCCGCGGCGTCCGCGCGCGCGCCGAGGGGCGGGCGAACAGGGAAGCCTGTTCTGAAGCGAGGATTTGATCGCCCGCCGGTTGGGGCTATTGTCGGGGCCGCATGAACGCCCACGATCCCGACTTTTCCGGCAAGGCTGGCGAACTGGCCCTGGTCCGCTACGGCGCAGGCGAACTGACCGTCATGAGGCCAGGCCGCTATGTTCTGTGCGCTGTTTCCGGCGTGAAGATTCCGCTCGACGCGCTTCGCTATTGGAGTTCCGAACGCCAGGAAGCCTATGCCGGCCCGGCCGAGGCTCTGGCTCGCTGGCGCCAGACCGAAGAGCGGTAGAACCGCTAGAATCCCCGTGCTTCCAGTTCGGCGTAAGCCTCCCGCGGCCAGCGTCGATGGACCCAGAACCATTCGTGGGGTCGCTCGCGGACGCATCGCTCGATGAACGCGTTGATGGCCGCGACGCCGGCCTGGATGTCGGCCGAGCGATCACCGGTATCGATGAGCAGGATCGGCTCGTGAGCCACGCAGCGGAAGCGCGCGCCCCTGGTCCGCTGGACGGAGAGCGGCTGGATCACCACGCCGAAACGAAGCGCCAGCCGCGCCGCCGCCGGCAGTGTGTAAACCTCGTGGCCGAAGAACGGCGCGGCGACGCCGCCATCGTATTTCTGATCGTTCAGAAGAGCCACGGACTGGCCGCCGCTCAGCGCGGCCAGGAGTTCGCGCGCGCCTTCGGCGCCCTTGGGCGCGAAGAGGCGCACGCCGTAGCGGAACCGGCTCTGCCGGATCCGGGCGTCGAAGAACGGGTTATTGGCGGCGCGATAGGTGACCTGGCAGTCGATGCCGGCGCCGACGATCGCCGCCGCCATCACCTCCCAGTTCGAGAAGTGGCCGGAGATGAACACCACCGGCTTGCCGCCCCGCGCGATGGCCTCCAGCCGCTCCGCGTTGACCACCGTCAGGCGACCGCTATTCACCGTCAGGCGATCGATGATCGGCAACTCGATGAACGTGCGTCCGACGTTTTCCCATTGATCGGCGAGCAGGCGACGGCGGCGGTCATCGGCCATGTCCGGAAAGGCCAGTCTCAGGTTTCGACGCGCGACCTTGTCGGCGCTGGTCAGTGGACCACCCAAGCGAAACAGCGCCGCGCCGAGTCCGGACGCCACATCCACCGGCAGGAGGCGAATGAGCGCGGTGAAGACGTCGAAGGCCAGCGCTTCGAGCCGCCATTTCATGAGCTGGGTCGCCGTCGCGCGCGTCTCGGCCATGGCCCAATAGGCCCGCGCCCAGGCCGGTGGCAACGCGCCGGCGACGCGGCACATCGTTTGCGGCGAGCGGGTCCCGGCGTACCGATTCGGTACGCGTCGCGTTGCCATTGAGTTGGACGCTCGCCCATGAGCGATGACATCGACGTTCACCTCGGCCGCCGACTCCGCCGCCGGCGTCGCCTCCTGGGCCTTACCCAACAGCAGATCGCGCATGCCTGCGGCGTGAGGTTCCAGCAGATCCAGAAGTACGAGTGCGGCGCCAACCGAATGTCGGCGGCGCGGCTGTGGCGCCTGGCGGAGGCGCTCGACGTTCCGGTCGCCTACTTCTTCGACGGCCTGACCCGAGCGGGACGAGTGCTCGATCTCGCCAGGTCCCTCCATGGGGAAAGCGACGCCGCCTGAACTCCTCGCGGGCCGAGGTTGCGGATGCCGAGGCAATGCGCAAGGCTGCCGCCATGCTCGACGCGGAACACTTGGCGCTCCTCGACGATTTCCTCGTCGAACTGAACCGGGCTTCGGCGAAGGTCATATTGCCGCTCTTCCGCGCCGAACACGGCATGACCGACAAGGGCGCGGACGGCGGCTTCGACCCGGTTACCGCCGCCGACAAGGGGGCGGAACTGGCGATCCGCGAACTCATTTCCCGACACCATCCCGATCACGGGATGATCGGCGAGGAGTTCGGAAGCGAGCGCCCGGATGCCGAGTTCGTCTGGGTGATCGACCCAATCGACGGCACGCGCGCGTTCATCGCCGGCCTGCCGGTATGGACCACGCTCATCGGTCTGCGTTTCCAGGGTTGGCCCGTGCTGGGATCGATCGGCCAGCCCTACCTGGACGAAATCTTCATCGGCCACGCCGCGGGAGCGCGGCTGATGAGCCGCGGCAATTCCCGGCCCCTCGCCGTCCGCAAAGGCGTTCGCCTGAGCGCCGCGATCATCGCCACCACCGATCCTTCCGCCTGCTTCCAAGGCGCCGAGAAGGCGGCGTGGCGCGGCGTGCGCGCCGCCGCCCGCCTGGCGCGGCTCGGCTGCGACGCCTACGCCTACGCCATGGTCGCCGCCGGCGCGATCGACCTCGTTCTTGAGGCGGGCCTCAAGAACTGGGACATCGAGGCGGCCGTGCCGGTCATCGCCGGGGCCGGGGGCCTGACCTGCGACTGGAATGGCGAGCCGGTCGGATCCGACGGTGGCCAGGTGGCTATCGCCGGCGACCGGGCGCTCGTCGAAGAAGTCTTGCCGATGTTGCGCGCGGCGGCCCGCTGAAGCGATCGTTCAGGGCGCGGCGCGCGCGGCCAGGTCGTCGAACCGGCGCCAGAAATCCGCCCGGATCGGGTCGGTCTCCTGGAGGATCTCGTGATAGGCGCCGTCCACGGTGACGAAGCGCGTCCCCCGCACGCGCGCGGTGACGCGCCGCTGGGCGAGGTTATCGACGACGCCATCTTCTCCGGCCGAGGCCACGGTGATCGGGATGTCGATCGCCATCACCCCGTCGCCCCGTTCCAGAACCGCGATCGCGGAGAATGCGAAGTCGAGCCATCCCCAGGTCGGAGGGCCGAGCGCGAGTTCCGGACAGGCGGCGAGCTGGGCCTGATTTCGCTCCCAGCGGGAGCGGTCGTGGGTGAGAACGTTGCTCTCGAACGTCTCCACCGCTTCCCCACGCGGGGCGGGCGATCCACCGAGCCCGACGGCGGCCATGGTGGCGGCCAGCCCTCTTCCTACCGGAAGCGGCACCGCTCCCAGCCGCAGTCCCAGCATCGGCGCCGATAGTATCGCGCCTGAAAATCGCCTCTCCCCGCCGGCCAGGATGAGCAGGACGAGGCAGCCGCCCATGGAGTGGCCAAGCGCCATCCACGGCTTCGGCAGGCGGCTTTCGAACGCCTGGAGCAGCAGGGCGTGGTCATCGACGAAGTCCCGATAGCCGGCCGCATGTCCGAGCGTGCGGTCGGCGAGCATGCGGTATGACAGCCCCTGGCCGCGCCAGTCATGCACCAGCACCGCGAAACCCCGCGCCTGGAGTTCGCCGACGACCTCGAAATACTTCTCGATCGGCTCGGTGCGGCCGGGACTTACCACCACCGATCCGCGCGCGCGCGCCGTCGGCTGGAAGAGAGCCGCTCGGAGCCGTGCCCCGCCGGCCCCGGCGAACCACTCGGCCCCGCCGCCGGCCGGAATGGGGGCCAGGGGCGTGGCGATCAGTGGCGCCGCTTCCGCCATCTCGAGGAGGCTACGCCATTTTCGAGAACAGGGCCTGCATCTTGCCCTGAAGCGCCATGGCCAGGCCCATGTCGGAGAGCTGAAGACGGCCGGTCATCACCGCGTTCATGGCGTCGAGCTTGCCCTCGCCGAGGGCCACCAGGTCGTCCATGGCGATGGTCAGGGTCAGATCGGCCGGCGCGTCCTCGTTGGTGACCGTCCCGCCGTCGATGAACACGAAGCCATCGCCCTTCAGATTGAACTTCAGCGTCTTGCCGAGACCCGAATCGGCGCCGACCGCGGCGCGGATGCGGTCGGTGATTTCCTGCAGACTGGCCATGAGAGAAGTATCTCCTCTGGAGGGTATCTGTCCGGCGGTGGCCGTAACGCGGCGCCGCGGACGGCGCAAGGACGTCCGTGAGGGCGAGCCTCGACCCGCCCGGAGCGCCGAAAGGAAACCGGCGTAGAGCGCCGCCGCTTCCTTGGCGAGCAGTCCCGCTTCGACGACGATTCCGGCGGCGCGCAGGCGGGCCGGGCCGCGGCCGGCCGATCTGCCATCGGGGTTGGCGATGGCGTAGACGACCCGGATCACGCCCGCCGACGCCAGCCGCTCGGCGCACGAAACCGCGCCGGACGTGCGTTCGCCGCAGGGTTCCAGGGTGACGAACGCCGTCGCGCCGACCGTCGCCTCTCCGGCTTGGAAGACGGCCTGCTCCTCGGCATGCGGCCGGCCGCCGGCCCCAGTGGCGGCTTCGGCCACCACGCGGCCGCCCGAAACCATGACGCAGCCCACGGCCGGGTTGGATCCGGTCGTCCCCAGACGCGCGACTGCCACGGCGATGGCGCGGCGCATGAAGCTCTCGTCGGTCGCCGTGGTCACGGCGGAGCGGGTAGAGCCTGCGCCCTCGCCTCATCCAGATAGCGCGCGCCGACCGGCGTGAGGTCTCGCGCCAGATCGACGAGCAGTGGATTGCCGGTGGGTATCTCCACGCCGGTGATCGCCTCGTCGGAGACGGCGAAGAGAAGCTTGACGATGGCTCGCAGCGAATTGCCGTGCGCCGCCACCAGGACGGTGTCGCCGCCGGCCAATCGCGGCGCGATCTCGCCCGTCCAATAGGGCGCCACGCGCTCAAGGGTCGTCTTCAGGCTTTCGGTCGCCGGCGTCGCGACGCCGGCGTAGCGTCGGTCGCGGGAAAAATCGAACTCGCCGCCGGGAGGCGCCGGCGGCGGGGGCGTAGCATAGGATCTGCGCCACAGGCGGACCTGGGCCTCGCCGTGCCGCGCCACCGTCTCGGCCTTGTCGAGGCCGGTGAGCGCGCCATAGTGACGCTCGTTCAGCCGCCAATCCCTGGTCATCGGAATCCATAGCTGGTCCGATTGCCTCAGCGCCAGGCAGGCGGTGCGGATGGCGCGGGTGAGGACCGATGCATAGGCGAAGGTGAACGCCAGATTGGCGCGCGCCATCAGCTCGCCGGCCCGCGCCGCCTCGATCTCGCCGCGCGCGGTCAGATCGACATCGACCCAGCCGGTAAATCGGTTCTCGAGATTCCACAGGCTCTGGCCGTGGCGGAGGAGCACGAGCTTGGGCATGGCGATCCCCGCGGCGGCCGACGGCGAGGCGGGTAGGGCCGTGGATCGCCATGGTCAACCCCGGTCGGGTGGCGCCAGGCCGGCGCCCCGCCTATAGGCTGTCGCCCCATGCGCGACCGATACGCCCTGCCGCTCATGGCCATCGCGGCGTTGGCCCTGGTCGCCCTGGCCCTCGTCTGGCCCCAGGGGCAAGGCCGCCGTTCGCCGCCTCCGTTCGGCCATGCCCTCGCTCCGATGGATCGCGCCAGCGGCGTGAAACCGGCTTCGCCGACGGCCGCGCCCTGAGGGCGGACGCGACGGCGCGGCGTCCGACTTTTCCGCAGGCCACGCGGACTTGCCGCTTGCGCTGAGCGCCCAGGTCTTCATAATTCGCACGGTATCCGCGCGGCCTATCGTCACGCGTCACGACTTCCCTGGAGGATTTCCCGGAGCGTTTTCGCGGCCCCGCCGCGGTCAGAGTCCGCGCCGACCCTCCAGCTTGCTCCAACGTCGCCCCTGGCGCGAAATGACGAGGCATCGAGTACATGGCGGCGCGTCGCCGGCGGTTCCGCTGGGTTTTCGTGGTCCTGGGCGCGTTGGCCGTCGCCATGGTGCTGTGGGTCGTGTTCCACAAGAAGCCGGCCGCGCCCGCCAAATCCGTGACGGTCCCGGTGACCACCGCCAAGGCGGCGGTCGAGGACGTGCCGGTCTCGATCACCGCGCTGGGCGCCGCCCAGGCCTGGAAGAGCGATTCCATCGTCGCCCAGGTGAGCGGCATCCTTACCAGCGTGGACTTCACCGAGGGCGCCAACGTGAGAGCCGGCCAGCTCCTGGCCCAGGTCGATCCGGCGCCTTATCGCGCCGCCCTGACCCAGACCCAGGGCGCCCTGGCGCGTGATCGGGCGCTGCTCGCGGAAGCGCGGATCGACCTCGCCCGCTACCGGATCCTGGCGGCCCAAGACTCGATCGCCCGCCAAACCTACGACACCCAGGCCGCCCTGGTGAAGCAGGACGAGGGCACCGTTCTGATCGACGAGGGCTCGGTGGCCGCCGCCAAGGTCAATCTCGACCGGTGCCGCATCACCTCGCCGATCGCCGGGCGAACGGGCGTTCGCCTGGTCGATCCCGGGAACCTGGTGAGTTCGGGCAGCGGCGCCAGCAGCGCCCCCTCGACGACGGTGACCGGATCGGCGGGTTCGACCACGGCCAGCGCATCGTCCCCGTCGAGCGGATCGGCCGCATCGGGCGGCGGCGGAACCGGCATCGTCGTCGTCAACCAGATCGAACCGATCGCGGTGACGTTTTCCGTGCCCCAGGGCGACTTTCAGCGGCTTTCGGATCTGTCGGACGGCTTTCGCAGGCCCCTGGCGACCGAGGCGCTGAGCCAGGACACCGGCGCCTCCCTGGGTACGGGCGCACTGAGCATCGCCGACAATCGGGTCAATCCCGCCACCGGGACGGTGGAGCTGAAGGCGCGCTTCGCCAACGCCGGCGAACGGCTCTGGCCGGGTCAGTTCGTCAATGTTCAACTCACCCTCCAGACGCTCTCCCACGCCACGACGATTCCACTGACGGCGGTCAACCAGGGTCCGACCGGCGCCTTCGCCTTCGTGGTCGGGGCGGGCCATAAGGTGTCGATGCGGCCGATCAAGGTCGGCTGGACCCAGGGCGCGACCGCGGTGATCGCCAGCGGCGTCAAACCCGGGGAAATCGTCGTCACCGACGGACAGATGATCCTCAAGGCCGGCTCGGTGGTCAGGGCCAGCGCGCCCGCGCCCGCGCCCGCCAAGCAGCCAGCCTCTTGAGCCTCTCCAGCCCATTCATCCACCGCCCGGTGGCGACCGCGCTGATCGCCGTCGCCTTCCTGATGGTGGGAATCGTCGGCTACCTCAGCCTGCCGGTGGCGTCGTTGCCGAACGTCGATTTCCCCACCGTCCAGGTGAGCACGTCGCTGCCCGGGGCCAGCCCCGAGACCATGGCTTCGAACGTCGCCACGCCGCTGGAGCGGCAGTTCTCGCTGATCACCGGCATCAGCCAGATGACCTCGGTGAGTTCCTACGGTTCGGCCAACATCACCTTGCAGTTCCAGCTGTCGCAGAACATCAACACCGAACTCGAGCAGGTCCAGGCGGCGATCAGCGCGGCGAGCGCCCAGCTGCCCACCGACCTTCCCGCCCAACCGACCATCCGCCAGGTCAATCCGGCCAACGCGCCGATCATGATCCTGTCGCTGAGTTCCGACAGCCTGCCACTGGCCACGGTCGACAACTACGCCGACGTCATCCTTTCGCAGAAGATTTCGGCGATCAACGGCGTGGGACTGGTCAACATCGGCGGCCACCAGAAGCCCGCCGTGCGCATCCAGATCGATCCTCGCAAGGTCGCGGCCCGAAATCTCCAGTTCGACAGCGTCCGCGCCTCGATCGTCGCGGCCACCGTCAACGCCCCCAAGGGCTCGATCATCGGACCTCAGCGGGGCCTGACCGTCTACGCCAACGACCAGATCCTCGACGCGGCGCCGTGGAATCAACTGGTGGTCGGCTACGACAAGGGCGCGGCGGTTCGCGTCAAGGACCTCGGGAGCGCCACGGCGAGCGTCGAAAACACCCAGATCGGCGCCTGGGTCTTCCCGGGCAAGGGCAGCACCGACCCGACCCTGAAGGGTGGCAAGAGCATCCTTCTGGTCATCTACCAGCAGCCCGGCGCCAATGTGATCAAGACCGTGGACGGCATCCGGGCGGCCCTGCCCGGCCTGCAGGCGAACATTCCGCCGGCCATCACCGTCCACGTGCTGATGGATCGGACGCAGACCATCAGCGCCTCGGTCAGGGACGTGAAGATAACCCTGCTGATCACCATCGCCCTGGTGGTGGTGGTCATCTTCCTCTTCCTGCGCGACGTCCGCGCGACCCTCATTCCCAGCGCCGTGATCCCCCTGGCCCTGCTGGCGACGACGGCGGTCATGCTGCCGCTCAAGTTCAGCCTCGACAATCTGTCGCTGATGTCGCTGACCATCGCCGTGGGCTTCGTGGTCGATGACGCCATCGTCATGGTCGAGGTGATCTGGAAGCGACTCGAAGCGGGCGAGCGTCCGCTCGAGGCGGCCCTGAACGGCGCCGGCGAGATCGGCTTCACCATCCTGACCATCTCGATCTCCCTGATCGCGGTGTTCACGCCGCTGATGTTCATGGGCGGCGTGGTCGGCCTGCTGATGCGCGAGTTCGCCATCACCCTCAGCGCGGCGGTGATCCTGTCCATGGTGCTGTCGCTGACGCTCACGCCGATGCTGTGCGCCAGGTTCCTCAGGGCGCCCAAGCCGCCCTCCAACGGTTTCACCCGCATGCTGGAAGAGGGCTTCCACGATCTGGAGGCGGGCTATGCCCGCGCCCTGGACTTCGTCCTGCGCTTCAAACTCGCGACCCTGGTCTTCTTCGTGCTGACGGTGGTGGTGGCGGGCCTTCTCTACGTCACCGCCAAGACCGGTTTCTTCCCCCAGCAGGATACCGGCTTCCTCAGCGGGGTGATGATCACCTCCCAGGACGCCTCCTTCCCCAAGACCCAACAGAAGATCCAGGATGTCGCCAAGGTGGTGAGCGCCGATCCGGCCGTCGCCGGTTTCGGCATGTTCGTCGGCTCGTCGAGCGCCAACCAGGCGAACATGTACATCGCCCTGACGCCCGAGACCAGCGGCCGGGTCAACGCCAGCGACGTGATCACCCGGCTCCGCCCCAAGCTGGCTCGGGTGGTTGGGGCGCAGACCTTTCTTCAGGCATCGCAGGACATCAATGTCGGCGGTCGCGCCGGACAGGCGCAGTATCAGTACACGCTGTCGGATTCCGACCTCACCGAGCTGGATTCCTGGGCGCCGAAGCTCCTCGCGGCCCTCCAGGGCGTGCCGCAGATCAAGGACGTCAGCTCCGACCAGCAATCGGCGGGCGGCGCGGTCAACCTGACCATCGACCGCGACGCCGCCGCCCGGTTCGGCATCACCCCGGCGAACATCGACGCCGCCGTCTACGACCTTCTCGGCCAGGCCGAGGTCACCCAGTATTTCACCCAGCAGAACAGTTACCACGTGGTGGTCGAGGCGCCGACCGCGCTGGCGTCCACGCCCGATATCTTCAAATCGGTCTACCTTCTCTCGCCGATCACCGGCAACACCGTGCCGCTGTCGCAGTTCGTCAAGGTCGATCCGACCGGGACGGCCAGCCTGACGGTCAGCCATCAGGGCGAGTTTCCCGCCGCCACCCTGTCGTTCAATCTCGCGCCGGGGGTGTCGCTCAGCCAGGCGACGGCGGCCGTGCAGACCGCCCGCGACAAGCTGGGCGCGCCGGCGACCCTCACCGGCTCCTTCCAGGGAACCGCTCAGGCCTTCCAGCAATCCCTGGCCAGTGAACCGATCCTGATCGCCGCGGCCCTGCTCGCGGTCTATGTCATCCTGGGGGTGCTCTACGAGAGCTTCATCCATCCCCTGACGATTCTCTCGACCCTGCCCTCGGCCGGCCTCGGCGCGCTGCTGGCCCTCAAGGCGGTGGGTCAGGACCTCAACGTCATCGGCATCATCGCCATCATCCTGCTCATCGGCATCGTCAAGAAGAACGGCATCATGATCGTCGATGTCGCCCTGCGGCTCGAGCGCGAAGAGAATCTGTCGGCTGAAGACGCCGTCCGCCAGGCCTCCCACCAGCGGCTGCGCCCGATCCTGATGACTACCGCCTGCGCCGCCCTCGGCGGTGTGCCGATGATCCTGCTGCACGGGGCCGGCTCGGAGTTTCGCCAGCCCCTGGGCTGGGCCATCGTCGGCGGCCTGGCCGTGTCGCAGGCCCTGACCCTGTTCACCACGCCGGTGGTCTACATCTATCTCGACCGGCTGCGCCGCCGGGGGCGCGAAGACTCCGCGGACGAGGCCGGCGAGCCCCAGCCGGTCTGAGGCGGTCGGCCGCCGCCAAGCTGAACCATTTCGCCCGCTGGCCGTTAGCCAACCAGCGGCGGCCGTCCGATCAGGCCGCTCTCGTTTCGACCGGATCGGATTTTCAGCGAAGGTTCCACTCATGCGAAGCCTCCTACTCACCCTGGCGGCGACCGCGTCGCTCGCCGGCGTCTCGATCGCGACCCGCGATGCGAACGCCGCGCCTTCGAACCGGCTCATCGTCGCGGTCTATCGAACCGGCGACGCACCGTCCCTGGATCGGGCGCAGTTCCTGTTCGGCGGTCGCAACTACTGCTGGTACGACGGCGGCTGGCAGGGAGCCGGCTACTACTGGTGCGGCTATGCGTGGCGCCGCGGCTACGGCTGGGGAGGCGGATACGGCTGGAACGGCTGGCGAGGCGGCCATGCCGGATACCGGGGCGGCGGATAC
>DASRLN010000285.1:0-6824 GCA_035648435.1 Caulobacteraceae bacterium | reverse complement strand
CCCTTCCCCCGTCCGCCGCGCTTCCTCGCCGGCGAGATCGTAGATTCCGGCCCCGGCGTGGGTGTCGATCACCGTCAGCGCCCCCAACCCGGCGGTGAGCGCGTCGAGCAGGTGGGTCAGCACCGCGTGCTTGATGAGGTCGGCGAAATTGCCGGCGTGGAAGGCGTGGCGATAGTTCATGGCCTCTAGGGCATGGCGGCGATGGGAACGCGCCGGCTCCCTAGCACGTTGGCGAGACACGCGTGGGTCGGGAGACGGCGATGGCCAGGGATATGGCGAACGAGACCTCGGCGCCGCCCGGGCTGGCCTATGTTCACGACCACGATCCGGGCATCACGCGGATCATCGATGCGCGCGGGGTCGGCTACCGAACCCCCGACGGCCGGGCTCTGCGCGACCTGACGACCTTGGCCCGCATCCACGCCCTGGCGATCCCGCCGGCCTGGACCCGGGTATGGATCTGTCCGGACCCGAACGGCCACATCCAGGCGGTCGGGCGCGACGCGCGGGGCCGCAAGCAATACCGCTATCATGCCGGGTGGCGCGCCTCGCGCGACGAAGCCAAGTATGAGCGCCTGTGCGACTTCGGCGCCGCCCTGCCGAAGCTGCGCGCGCGTCTGGCCGCCGATCTCGCCCGTCGCGGCCTGCCGCGCGAGAAGGTGCTGGCCGCCGTCATCCGGCTGCTGGAGCTGACCCTGATCCGGGTCGGCAACGACGAATACGCCCGCGCCAACAAGAGCTTCGGCCTGACCACCCTGCGCAAGCGGCACGTCGTCCTCTCGGGAGCGGGGGCGGTGTTCGAGTTCCGCGGCAAGAGCGGGATCACTCACCGCACCGCCTTCCACGACCGCCGGCTGGCGCGGGTGCTGCGCGGCTGCGAGAGCCTGCCCGGCCAGCGGCTCTTCCAGTTCGCCGACGAGGCCGGGACCCGTCACGCCATCGGCAGCGGCGAGGTCAACGCCTATCTGCGCGAGGCCATGGGCGAGGCCTTCAGCGCCAAGGATTTCCGCACCTGGGCCGGCACCCTCTCCGCCGCCCGGGCGCTGGCCATGCAGCCGCCGCCGGAGAGCGCGACGGACCTGAAACGCACAGTCGTCACCTGCGTCAAGGCGGTGGCCGGCCTCCTCGGCAACACCCCCACGGTCTGCCGCGCCTGCTACATCCACCCGGCGGTGTTCGAGGCGTTCGAGGCCGGGGAACTTTCCCGGCGGCTGGCGGCGGACGGGCGGGCGGCGGAACTGGCGCTGATGAAGCTGCTGCGCGATACGGACGCCTGTTCCAGCTAAGCAGGCTTCTCAAGGGCGCCCAACGCTAGGACGCCCCCTCCGTCACGGCGCGAGAGAGAGCGCCGCGCCACCTCCCCCTCTTCGCCGCGCTCGAATGGGAGGATAGAGAAAAGTCGAGTCCTCTCCATCCTCCCCCGCCCTCTCGCGGGGGAGGGGGACCGCCTCGCCGAAGGACGAGGTGGTGGAGGGGGCATTCCTCCCCTGCGCAGCGGGGGAGGTGGCTGGCCCCCGGAGGCGGACGGACGGAGGGGGCCCGGCCGCAAACTCCGTCCATCCGTTGGGAACCCAGCGAATCTCTGCTTGGCGATTTTCGGCGCGGCGCGAAGGAGCGGAGGAATTCTTGGGCCAGTGCGGCGCGGACCCGCTATGGTCGGAGCCGACGCGTGAACGGGCGGAGAGCAACATCATGCGGGCGGTGATCAGGCGGGATGGCGCGCTGGTGGTGGACGAGATGGCGGCCCCGGTTCCGCAGGTGGGACAGGTGCTGTGCAAGACCCTGGTCTGCGGCATCTGCGGCTCGGACCTGCACGCCCTCGACCACTACGACCGCATGATCGATCTCACCCAGCGCCTCGGCGGCTTCAGCCATATGCGCAAGGGGGCCGATACGGTGTTCGGCCATGAGTTCTGCTGCGAGGTGATCGAGAACGGTCCGGGGACGGAGGGCCGGCTGAAGGCCGGGACGCGGGTGGTGTCGATCCCCGGTCTGATCACGCCCACCGGCTTCGAGACGGTCGGCTATTCCAGCCGCATCCCCGGCGGTTTCGCGCAGACCATCGTGCTCAGCGAGGCCCTGTTGCTGGAGGTTCCCAACGGTCTTCCCGCCGAACACGCGGCGCTCACCGAGCCGCTGGCGGTGGGCGACCACGCGGTGGCCATGGCGGCGATGGAGGCCGATCACGTGGCCATGGTCGTCGGCGCCGGGCCGGTGGGCCTGGCGGTGATCGCCTCGCTGAAGGCCCGCGGCCTGGGGCCGGTGATCGCCTGGGACTTTTCCGCCGAGCGGCGGGCGGCGGCCGAGCGGATGGGGGCGGATCGCGTGGTCGATCCGGCCGATATCTCCAGCCACGCTTCGTGGAGCGACTACGCCGTGCCGGCGACGCGGGCCGAGGCGTTCGCCGCGGCGATGGAAGGCCGGGCGGTGAAGCGGCCGGTGATCTTCGAGTGCGTCGGCGCGCCGGGAATGCTTCAGGCCCTGGCCCGGGACGCGCCGGCGGGCGCCCGGATCGTGGTGGCCGGCGTGTGCATGGAGACCGACGCCATCGAGCCGCTCGCCTTCATCACCAAGGAGCTCGAGCTGCGCTTCGTCCTCGGCTACCGCCCCGACGAATTCGCCGCCGCGCTCCATCGCCTCGCCGAAGGCCAGACCCGCTATGCCGAGACGGTCACCCAGGTGGTCTCCCTGGACGAAACCCCGGCCGCCTTCGCCCGGCTGCAGACCGACAAGACCCAGATCAAGATCCTGGTCGCGCCGGGGCGGTGAGCGAACCTTCCCCAGTGTTGGCGGCGGGGGCGCTGGTCTGATCCACGGCCGGCGTCCCGCCGGCGCCTGTCCGCCGTCGAACTACTGTTTGTCGTAGGTATCGACCGATTTCTCGGCTTCCTTTCCGGGGACCCAGGAGATGTCGGTCAGTGTCTTGCCATCGGCCGAGACGGTCATCACCCCATGGGCGTAGACCTTGCCCTTCAGCGTGGTGACGGTGTCCCACTTGTGGGCGCCGACCGCCTTGCGGCTGATCATCAGACCCGGCGGCGCGGTGGGACCCTTGACCTCGACCGGCGTGCCATCGGTCGGCCCGGCCGTGGTCTCCTTGTCGATCGGGTCATCGATCTCGAACCGGCCCGCAGACGGCGTCGATATGGTCATGGTGTCGGCGCCGCCCGAGGCTTTGACGTCCCGCCATTTCCCCGCCAGGCCCTTGGCGCCCGACACGCGGTCGAAGACATCCTTCTCATCGACCGTGGTCCCATCGGCCCGATAGACGGTGGTCGAAACCATCAGCTTGGCGCCGCCGGCGGAAAGCGAGCGGTGGCTCTTGGCGAGGACCGTACCGTTGGCCTTGGCCACGGAGTCCCAGCTGCCGTCGGCGTTCTTCGTCCAAGCGGTGGTGCGATCGGCGACGGTGGGATAATCCTTGCCGTCCACGCCGAAGCTGTAGGCGACCGTGGCGCCATTGGAATAGCGGTAGCCGGCGGGGGTCTTGGCGTAGGTGAAGGTGGTTCCGGTGTATTTGCTCTTGTCTGCATTGAGCTTCCAGGTCCCGGCGAAGGGACTGTCGGCGGCCATCGCCGAACCGGCGCTGGCGGCAAGCACGATGAGCGCAATTCCAAGCTGTTTCATGTCGTCCTCCCTAGGGGAAAAGACTGTCTCGCTTATCCCGAGCTTGACCTTACGCCCCTCGCCGAGACCCGGCAATCCCGGCGTGGACAGGTTCACCCCGGCGCGGTTTGGCGCATCAGGCCTTCCTGGGCGGTGGAGGCGACCAGGCGGCCGTCGGCGTTGAAGATCTGGCCGAGGTTGAAGCCGCGCGAGCCGGAGGCCGATGGGCTCACCTGAGCATAGAGATGCCAGTGATTGAAGTCCGAGCGGCGGTGGAACCAGATGGCGTGGTCGAGGCTGGCGGTCTGCAGGCCCGGCGTGCGCCAGCTCATCGCGTGCGGGCGCATCGAGGTCGATAGCAGCGACATGTCCGAGGCATAGGCCAGCACGGCCTGCTGGATGGCGATCTCGTCGGGGAGCGGGGTGATCGCCCGCATCCACACATTCTGGGCCGGCGGCCCGGCGACCGGGTTGTCGAAATCACGGCCGTCGATCCAGCGCATCTCGATCGCCCGGCGCCAGTCGCCGTCGCCGATGTCGTCACCCAGGTCGTGGGGCGCGGGAACCTTCGGCATCGGGTCCTGGTGCTCGGCGCCCGGCTGATCGACGTGGAAGGAGGCGGCGAGGTTGAAGATCTGGGCGCCGTGCTGAATGGCGGTCACCCGGCGGGTGGTGAACGTCTTGCCGTCCCGCGCCCGATCGACGTCGTATAGGATTGGGATCGACGGATCGCCCGGGCGGATGAAATAGCAGTGCAGCGAATGGCAGATCCGCGTCTCCACGGTCCGGTAGGCCGCCAGCAGCGCTTGGCCGATGACCAGGCCGCCGAAGATTCTCGGCCCCTGCCCGGTGGGCGCGACGCCACGGAACAGGTTCACCTCGATGCGCTCCAGCGCCAGGGTATCGATCAGATCTTCGACCTTCGCCATGCCCGCGCCTTAGCCGCTGGCGCGCGGAGCGGCAAGGCGGCGGCGCTGGCGCTGATCGCGGCGATCGCGCTCGCGCCCGGCGCGGCTCGCGGCCAGGCCGCGCCCTCCACGGTATCGCCGGTGACCGTGATCGGCGTCGGTCCGCTTCCGGGGGCGGGGGTCGAGATCGACAAAATCCCCGGCGACGTGCGGACCCTGTCGGCGGCCGATCTGGCCCCCGGCGGATCGCCGAACCTCACCGGCGCCCTCGCCCAGCGACTGGGCGGCGTCAGCCTGAACGATGACCTCGACGATCCCTTCCAGCCGGACGTGCTCTATCGCGGCTTCGAAGCCTCGCCGGTGGCCGGCACGCCGCAGGGCCTGGCGGTCTATCAGAACGGGGCGCGGATCAACGAGGCCTTCGGCGACACGGTGAACTGGGACCTGATCGCCGACCTCGCCATCGCCCGGATCGACGTCGTCGGGGCCAATCCGGTGTTCGGGCTCAATGCGCTGGGCGGGGCGATGGTGGCGACCATGAAGACCGGCTTCACCGATCCGGGCGGCCAGGCGACGCTGCTCGGTGGGGCTTTCGGCCGCCGCGAGGAGTCGGCGCAATACGGGGCCGATGACGGCGTGCTGGGTTTCTACCTCGCCGCCCGGGCGGCCGACGAGGACGGCTGGCGGCGGCTGTCGCCGGATCGGGTGCGGCAGATCTATGCCGACGCGAGCCTGCGGACGGACAAACTGACCCTCGACCTCGGCTTCACCGGGGCGGACAACGCGCTGGACGGCCAGGGCGCGGCGCCGGTCCAGGAACTGGCGGTGAACCGAGCCCTGGTGTTCACCGGCCCGCAATCCAATCTCGATCGGCTGACCTTTGTCACCCTGAACGGATCGTATGCGGCGACGCCGACGTTTTCGCTGCAGGGGAGCCTCTACTGGCGCGGATTCCGCCAGGCCGTCGCCAACGGAAACGCCACCGGCTACGTCGCCTGCGCCAGGGTCCCGGACATCGGCCGGCTCTGCCAGAGCGACGGCCTGACCCCGCTCGCCGCGGTCGGCAACGGCGCCATCCCGGATATCTCGCTGGGGGGCGCGGTTCCGATCGGCGAGAACGACGCCGAATGGGTGCGTTCCGACGGCTGGGGCGGATCGCTGCAGGCGACCTCCACGGCGCCGGTGTTCGGCCGCGGCAACCACTTCACGGCCGGCGCCGCCATCGACCGGGCGACCACCGGTTTTGCTTCGAGCCTCCAGGTAGGGGTGATCGATGCCGCGCTCCAGGTCGCCGCCTCGGGGTTCACTCCGGCGACGCCGGAGGGGACGGCGTTCACCGCGACGCCGGTGGACCTGAACGCCGTCTCGACTTACTTGGGCCTCTACGCCACCGACACCTTCGATGTCACCCCGCGCCTGTCGGTGACCGCCAGCGCCCGGTACAACGTCGCGCGCATCGGCCTTGCCGACCGACACGGGACCGACCTCGACGGCGGCGGCGCCTACCGCCATCTCAACCCGGCGATCGGCGCGACCTGGAAAGCGGCCGCGTGGCTGACCGCCTACGCCGGCTATTCGGTGGCAAACCGCGCGCCCACTCCCAGCGAGATCGAGTGCTCCAACCCGCTCCTGCCGTGCCTGCTGCCCTCGTCTCTGGCCAGCGATCCGCCGACCCTGAAGCAGGTGGTGTCGCACACCTGGGAGGCGGGCGTGCGGGGCGGGGCGGCGGTCGGACCGAACGGTGGTCGCCTGACCTGGAGCGCCGGGCTGTTCCGCACCAGCGTCGATGACGACATCTATGGCGTCGCCACCTCGCTCTCCGCCGGCTTCTTCCAGAACATCGGCGGCACGCGGCGCCAGGGGGCGGAACTTGCCCTCGTCTGGCGCGGGCCGAAACTGCGGGCCTGGGCGAGCTATAGCCTCATAGACGCGACGTTTCAGTCGAGCGTCACGCTGTCATCGCCGGCCCATCCATTCGCCGACGCCAATGGTGACATCGAGGCGCGCCCGGGGGATCGGCTGCCCGGCATTCCGCGAAGGCGGTTGAAGGTGGGACTGGACTATCATCTGGAGCCCCGCTGGGTGGTGGGCGCCAGCGTCGCCGTGGTCGGTTCGGAATTCTATCGCGGCGATGAGAGCAACCAGCTCGCCCCGCTGCCCGGCTACGCCGTCCTCTCCCTGCGCGCGAATTTCGACCTGACCCGCCGGGCGGGGCTGTTCGCCGGGCTCGACAACGCCCTGAACGCAAAATACGCGACCTTCGGCGTCCTCGGCGATCCTGCCGGCGCCGGCGCCCCCGGGGTGCCCGAC
>DASRLN010000284.1:0-8456 GCA_035648435.1 Caulobacteraceae bacterium | reverse complement strand
CCGGCGGTCGCCAAGCCCGGAACCCCGACCCCCGCCGCCGTTCAGGGCAAGCCCGGCGGCCCCGGCTGAGGCCCCCGAGTCCCCGCGCTAGCGCTCGTCGATGAAGTCCACCTGTCGGCGGGCGGCGGCGACGGTGACGATGAAGCCGGCCAGGACGTCCAGGAGCACCATCAGGCTGATCAGGAAGAAGGTCGAGGTCGCGAAGGCCGGGGCCAGCAGCAGCTCCACCAGGCAGGCCACGAACAGCAGCATCGAAAGAGCGTGATTGATGATCGCGATCCGCCGGCTGGTGGTGGATTTCAGAAGCTCGACGAACAGGATCACCACGGAGGCGGCCAGCCGCAGGTCCGCGGCGCTCACCGGCCAGACGCCGCCTGGCGCCGCGCGCAGCCGGAAGAGTGGGGCGGTCAGCCAGGCGTTGGCGCCGGCGGACCTGAAGCCGCCGATCATCGCCAGGGTCATCAGGTTGTAGGCGATCACCGGCAGAGCCAGCAGCGGCGCGGCGGCTAACATGGCTATTCCCCCCTTGGCGGCTTGGCCCCGAAGGCCAGTGGATAGACCGTTTCGCGACGAGGTCGAAGGCGCGGCGGCATTGACCGGCGTCCGCCCGGTCTTTACCCGCAAGGCCGCATGCTGCAGGGCCTCTCTCCCCTCGCCCGCGAGGCGCGCGCCTGGCCCTTCGAGCAGGCCCGGACGCTGCTCGCGCGCCTGCTTCGCGTGCGACTGGAAAACGATGCCGAGCGGGATCTGGCCTCCAGCCTGATCAACGGCGGCAAGACGGGGGAGGCCGTCGCGGCGCTGCCGCGGCTGGGCGCGCCGGTGGTCTTCCAGACCGGCTTCGGCGCTTCGGGCCTGCCGCACATCGGCACCTTCAACGAGGTGGCGCGCACGACCATGGTCCGCAACGCCTTCCGCGCCCTCACCGAAGAGGCCATCCCCACCCGCCTGATCTCGTTCTCCGACGATATGGACGGCCTGCGCAAGGTTCCCGACAATGTCCCCAACCAGGCGCTGCTGGCCGAGGATGTGGGCAAGCCGCTCACCGCCGTGCGCGATCCCTTCGGTGATCATGAGAGCTTCGGCGCCCACAACAACGCCCGCATGCGGGCGTTTCTGGACGGCGGCGGATTCGACTACGAGTTCCTGTCGGCCACCGACTGTTACCGGTCCGGCCGCTTCGACGAAACCTTGCTCAAGGCCCTGACCCGGTTCGACGACATCCAGGCGGTGATGCTGCCGACTCTGGGTCCCGATCGGCGCGCCACCTATTCCCCCTTCCTGCCGATCAGCCCGCGGACGGGGCGGGTGCTGCAGGTCCCGACCCTGGAACGCCATGTCGATCGCGGAACCATCGTCTTCGAGGACGAGGATGGCGCGCGGACCGAAGTCCCGGTCACCGGTGGGGCGGTGAAGATGCAGTGGAAGCCCGACTGGGGCATGCGCTGGGCCGCGCTCGGCGTCGATTACGAGATGTCGGGCAAGGACCTGATCGACTCGGTGAAGCTGTCGGGGCCGATCTGCCGGATGCTCGGCGGCGAGCCGCCGGCGGGGTTCAACTTCGAACTGTTCCTCGATGAGAACAACCAGAAGATTTCCAAGTCGAGAGGCAATGGCCTGACCATGGAGGAGTGGCTGCGCTACGCCTCGTCCGAGAGCCTGGTCTACTACCTCTTCCAGTCCCCCAAGTCCGCCAAGCGGCTCTATTTCGACGTCATCCCCAAGGCGGTGGACGAGTACGCCCAGCAGGTCGAGGCGTTCAACCGGCCGCCGGCCGAGGGCGCCGGACGCAAGGCCAACCCGCTCGACAGCCCGGTGTGGAGTGTCCACGCGGGCGATGCGCCAAGACGCGCCCCGCCGATCTCGTTCAGCCTGCTGCTCAATCTGGCGTCCGCCGCCAACGCCTCGGACAGGGACATCCTGTGGGGGTTCATCGGCCGGCGCCTGCCGGGCGCGACGCCGGCCAGCGAGCCCGAGCTCGACCGCCTGGTCACCCACGCCATCCATTACTACGAAGACTTCGTCGCTCCGGCCAAGCGTTTCCGCGCCCCGGACGAGCGGGAGCGCGCGGCGTTCGCCGATCTGGCGAAGCGGCTGAAGGCGCTTGCGGCCGACTGCACGGACGCCGAGACGATCCAGAACGAGGTTTACGCGGCCGGCAAGGAGGCCAGGTTCGAGCCGTTGCGGGCGTGGTTCGGCGCGCTCTATGAGGTGCTTTTGGGCCAGAGCCAGGGTCCGCGATTCGGCTCCTTCGCCGCCATCTTCGGCCTCGCTGACACCATCGCCCTGATCGAGCGCGCCCTGGCGGGCGAGGACCTCGCGGCCCCGGCGCTATAGAGGGGCGATCTCAGCGATGTCGCCCGCGGCCACCACGCCCTCGCCGGTCACCTGAACATAGACGCCGCACAACAGATGGCCGTACAGCCGATGCAGTTCCGCCGTCACCTCGATGTCGCGTTCGGCGGTGGTCGGATCGACGTCGGGCGCCGCGCACCGCGTGATCGGCTGGAACACCCGCGCCATCGCCGAGCCCAGCCGCATCTCGCGTTCTCGCCAGTCGTTCTCCGCCCAGGCGGGCCAGCCCTCGACATGAATATTGGCCCGGAACCTCAATGGATCGACCGGACGCCGGAGCCGTTGCTCCAGATCGCGAACGCTGTTCAGATTCAGGACCGAAACATGGCCCAGGGGATGGTCGAGGAACCGATGATCGCGGCCGTCAATCACCCGCAAGGGACCCCGCGCCGCCTCGCCGAGGAGCGCGGCGAGCCAGGCCGCGAACGCCGCCCGGCCGGCGTCCTCGTCGAGGTTGGCGCTGAAATCGGGCAAGGCCTCCGCGCGCGCCGTCAGCACCCCGGTCAGGGCGTCATAATGCGTGCGGGCCTTGGCTACTTCGGCGATCCTGGCCAGGACCGCGAACCGGCTCTTGGGAATGAAGCTCGGCGCGGCCGGATCGAAGCCGCAGGGACCATCCTCCACGGCGAACAGCCGGTCGCCTGGAAAGGCGCCCGCTGGTGTGAGCCGCGCGCGATCGACCGCCTGGGGCGTGAAGCCCTTGATCGGGTGGTGGAAGAGCCCGGTGACGACGGCCGACATGATCCCCCCTCTGTCCAACCCCGGCTCGCATGACCGTTCCAGCGCCGGCCGAGAAACCCAAGGCGAGATTCCGGCCCTTCGCGCTCGCTCCCTGGCTGGCCGCCGCCGCCATGGCGGCTTTCTGGCTTCGGCGCAAGAAGTCGCCGGGCGCTCCCACCGTCCCGCCGCCGCCGATGACCCCGGCGCAATGGGAAGCCGCCGAGCCCGGGCGCGGGCGTCTCGCCCAGGCGCCCTGGGCCATCCCGCCGGTCGGCTGGAAGGACATCCTCTGGCGCGCCTACCGCGAACTGGCCAGAACCCGGCTGCCGTTCATCGCCGGCGGGGTCACCTTCTATGTCCTGTTGGCGACCTTTCCGGCCATCGCCGCCTTCGTGTCGCTCTACGGCATCTTCTCCGACGTGCACTCCGTGGAAAGGCAGCTCAACCAGATGTCGGCGGTGTTCCCGCGCGACGCGACCGCCCTGATCGGCGGTCAGATGATGCGCCTGGCCAGTCAGCGCAATGAAACGCTCAGCGCGGCGTTCGCGGCCAGCACCCTGGTCTCGATCTGGAGCGCCAACGCCGGCATGAACGCGCTCTTCAACGGCATAAACATCGCCTACGGCGAAACGGAAAAGCGAAATTATTTCCAACTCACCCTTCTCACCTATGGCGCGACCCTCGCTGCGACGGTGTTTCTCACCGTCGTGGCGGCGGCGACGGTGGCCGCCCCGGTGCTGTTCCACGACGTCGGCCTGCACGGCCTGAGGTACTGGTGGCTGCCCCTGCGCTGGGTCGGCGTCTATCTGATGGCCGCCATCGTCTTCACCCTGGTCTATCGCTACGGCCCAAGCCGCGCCCGAGCCCGTTGGCGCTGGGTCTTCCCGGGCGGCTTGGCCGCGGCGCTGTTCTGGATGGCCGGATCACTCGGCTTCTCCTGGTACGTCAACAACTTCACCCATTTCGGCGTGACCTACGGCTCCCTGGGCGCGATGATCGGCTTCATGCTCTGGGTATGGTTCTCGATCATCGTCATTCTGGCCGGCGCCGAACTCAACAGCGAGATCGAGCATCAGACCGCCCGTGACACGACCTCCGGCGTCTCGCGACCGTCCGGCGAGCGCGGCGCGGTGATGGCGGACACCGTCGGCAGGGCCTTCACCGTCTCTCCTCACCAAGCGGGCACGCTGGCCGCGGGCTTCGTGCGGCGTCAGGTGCGCGCGGTTGGCGGCCTCCTGGGCCGGCTGCTGGGCCGCTGAGAGAAGCGATCAGGTCGGCCGTCGCGCGCCGTGACGGACTCGCAAAATTCGAACCGTCTCGCCCTCCACCCGGCACCGGATCACGGAGGGGAAGATGATCGTGAGCTCACGAATCGATCGTCGGACAATGCGCCCCCGACTCGGGTGTTTTCGAGGAGACTATCCCCGGCGTCTTTCAGTCGCAGCGCGAGTCGGCGCGCTGCGGGCGGACTGAAGACGTCGATGTAGTCGGCGATGCGAGGTTGGCGACGGATTCGTCCGTCCAGACTACTCGCCGCACTTTGGGCGTGGCCGGCGGTTGGCCGCGCCCCACGAAAGCAGCCAACGGCTCACCGCTTCGTGACTCACCACACGCCCGGCGGCTATGTCGGCTTCGGCGCGCGCGTCGGCGGCGACCTCCGCCGCCTCATCGATATCGTCGAACAGCGATGGCTCGAGCGTCGTCACGAGGTGAATCCTACCATGTGGACACCGACAGGTAAAACCCCACCAAGGGCCGGGATCTCTAACCTTCACCCCTCCTCCAGGCTCGCCAGCCGGGCGGCCTGGTCCTCGACGATCAGGGGGCCGATGACCTCGTCGAGGGCTTCGCCCTCGATCACCTTGGGGAGGTTGTAGAGGGTCAGGTTGATGCGGTGGTCGGTGACCCGACCTTGCGGGAAGTTGTAGGTGCGGATGCGTTCGGAGCGATCGCCGGAGCCGACCTGGGTCTTTCGCGACTGGGAGCGTTCGGCGTCGAGGGCGTCGCGCTTCCGGTCGTACAGCCTGGCCTTGAGCACCTTCATCGCCCGGGCGCGGTTCTGATGCTGGGATTTCTCCGACGAAGTGACCACGATGCCGGTCGGCAGATGGGTGATCCGCACCGCCGAGTCGGTCTTGTTGACGTGCTGGCCGCCCGCGCCGCTGGAGCGATAGGTGTCGATCCGGATGTCGCCGTCCCGCACCTCGATATCGACCTCCTCGGGTTCGGGGAGCACGGCGACGGTGGCGGCGGAGGTGTGGATCCGGCCTTGCGCCTCGGTGTCCGGCACCCGCTGAACCCGGTGAACGCCGCTTTCGAACTTGAGCCGCCCGAAGACGCCGTCGCCACTGATCGAGGCGATGATCTCCTTGAAACCCCCGGCGTCGCCCTCCGAAAGGCTCTCGATTTCGACCTGCCAGCCCCGCAGCTGGGCGTAGCGTTGATACATCCGGAAGAGATCCCCGGCGAACAGCGCCGCTTCGTCGCCGCCGGTTCCGGCCCGCACCTCGAGGATGGCGGAGGCGTTTTCGTCCGCGTCCCTGGGCGCGAGCAGCAGAGCGACCTCCCGTTCGAGCGCCGGCAGGCTGTCATCCAGGAGCATCAGTTCCTCGCGAGCCAGACCGGCCATCTCCGCGTCGCCGCCGGCGCTCATCTGTTCGAGTTCTGCGCGTTCGGCCCGGGTTTTAGCCAGACGCCGGGCGAGGTCGGCCACCGGTCGCAGTTCGGCGTGTTCCTTGGCCAGCCTGACGATTTCCACGCCCTCGGTGGCCGCGCCCATGCGCGCCTCGATCTCACCGAAGCGGTCGAGCAGCTGTTCGAGCCGGGCGGCGGGCAGGTGCACGGTGGGCCTTCTCGAGGTGACTGACGGAGCGCGTGTCCCTCTAGCCCGCGCGGCGCGACGCGTCACGCCGGCCTTGGCACGGGGGTTGCTGCCGACGGGCCGAATGGCGAAACCGACCATCAGCATCGTGATCCCGACCCAGCGTCGTCCCGACGGCCTGGCCACGGCGGCGCGCTCGGCGCTCCGCCAGGTCGGCGTATCCCATGCGGCCCTGGAACTGGTGATCATCGACAACGACCAGTCGCCGTCGGCCAGGGTCGCGGCCGAGCGGCTCGCGGCGGATGCGCCGTTCCCGGTCGTCTATGCGCACGAGCCGATGGCCGGCGTCGCCAACGCCCGCAACGCCGCGGTCGGCGCTTCCCGGGGGGCGTTCCTGGCCTTCCTCGACGACGACGAGGAAGCGCCGGAAGGCTGGCTCGCGGCCCTCGTCGAGGTCCGGGAGCGGTTCGCCGCCGACGCGGTCTTCGGACCCGTGAAGGCGCGCGCGCCGGCCGACATTCGCGGTAATCGGGACTATCTGGAACGCTTCTTTTCCCGGGAAGGTCCCGGCGAAGCGGGAGCCATCGACCGCCACTACGGCTGCGGCAACAGCCTGGTTCGCCGCGCCGCCTTGCCCGACCCCGTCGCGCCGTTTCGCGCCGCGCGAAACCTGACCGGGGGCGAGGATGACCTGCTGTTCGGCGAAATGGGCGCCGCCGGCGCCCGGTTCGCCTGGGCGCCCGACGCCTGGGTCTGGGAGCACCCCAGTCCGGAACGCCTGACCCTGGCCTACACCCTTCGCCGGGCCTTCGCCTACGGCCAGGGTCCGACCGCCGCCTGCGCGGTCGCCAGCCCTCCCGATCGTCTGGGCGTCGCCAGGTGGATGTCGATCGGCGTCGTTCAGTCGCTGTTCTACGGCGCCCTGGCCGCGGCCAGGTGGTTGTTGGCGGCCCCGGGCGGCGCCGACGCCCTGGATCGCGCCGCTCGGGGGCTCGGCAAGGTGCTGTGGTGGTCGCCCTTCAAGATCCAGTTCTACGGCCGCGGCGCCTGAGGTTCCGCGAACTCGATTCGCAAAGCCCGACGGGCCTCTGATATGGGTTTCAGGGAATTGCCCCATCGGAGGATGTTCGCCATGGCCGAGGCCTATATCGTCGCCGCCGCCCGCACGGCCGGAGGCCGCAAGGGCGGCAAGCTGGCCGGCTGGCATCCGGCCGACCTCGCCGGCCGGATCCTCGACAGTCTTCTGGATCGCACCGGCGCCGATCCGGCCGCGATCGAGGACGTGATCATGGGCTGCGTCATGCAGGTGGGCGAGCAGGCGACCAATGTCGCGCGCGGCGCCGTCCTCGCCTCCCGCCTACCGGAAAGCGTGCCGGCCACCAGCATCGACCGCCAGTGCGGCTCCTCCCAGCAGGCCCTCCACTTCGCCGCCCAGGCGGTGATGAGTGGGACCCAGGACATCGTCATCGCCGCCGGGGTGGAGAGCATGACCCGGGTTCCCATGGGCCTTTCGGTCACCCTGCCGGCCCAGAACGGTTTCGGGATTCCGATGAGTCCCAGGCAGCAGAAGCGCTACCCGAACATCCAGTTCAGCCAGTTCATGGGCGCCGAGATGATGGCCGAGAAATACCGCCTCTCGAAGGAACAGCTCGACGAATACGCCTATGGCAGCCATCAGCGCGCCATCGCCGCCACGCAAGGCGGCGCCTTCAGGGACGAGATCGTCGATATCGAGATCATCGACGCCGACGGCGGCACGGCCCATCACGTCACCGATGAAGGCATTCGTTTCGACGCCAGCCTCGACGGCATCAAGGCCGTCAAGCTCCTGCGCGAAGGCGGCAGGCTCACCGCCGCCAGTTCAAGCCAGATCTGCGACGGCGCCTCGGGCGTGATGGTGGTCAGCGAGGCCGGCCTCAAGACCCTCGGCGTCGAGCCGATGGCCCGGATCCATCACCTGACCGTGGTTGGCGGCGATCCGGTGATCATGCTCGAGGCGCCGCTGCCGGGCACCCGGCGCGCGCTCGGGAAGTCCGGCATGTCGATCGACGACATCGATCTCTACGAGGTCAACGAAGCCTTCGCCTCGGTTCCCGTGGCCTGGCTCCAGGAGATCGGCGCCGATCCGGCCAGGATCAACGTCAATGGCGGGGCGATCGCACTCGGCCACCCTCTCGGCGCTTCGGGTACCAAGCTGATGACCACCCTGGTCCATGCCCTGAAGGCCCGCGGCAAGCGCTGGGGCCTGCAGACCATGTGCGAAGGCGGCGGTCTGGCCAACGTCACCATCGTCGAGGCGCTGTAGGCTTTTGCCTCCCTCCCCTTTATGGGGAGGGACAGACGGCGAAGCCGTCAGGGTGGGGCTCGCGCCGCGCGGCGAGCGGTCAGGGATTGCCAAGGAAGAGCCCCACCCGTCTCGCGCTACGCGCGATCCACCCTCCCCATGAAGGGGAGGGAGGCAATAAAACGTTGCAAAATCAATGTCGAAACCTGCTCCGCCAGCTTGATTTGGCGTCCATGGCTGGAAGCCCCCGCGACAAGAGGGAGCCTAGCCCCAGGGCCG
>DASRLN010000283.1:0-4976 GCA_035648435.1 Caulobacteraceae bacterium | reverse complement strand
GAACCGGAGCGCGGGCTTCCAGCCCGCTCTTTGCCGAAGCCGCCACAGGGAGAGAAGGGCGGGCTGGAAGCCCGCGCTACGGGAAGCAGCGTCCTTTGCCGGTGAAGACTTCGCCGCGTTGACGTTGATTATGTTCCAAATGTTAGTTCAAAAGTGAACTCAAGAAGGAAACCGCCATGCACGTCTCCGTCAGCGAGGCCAAAGGCCGGCTCACTCTCTACATCGGCGCCGACTTCGCGAAGACCGGCCTGGCGTCCGCCGCGCCGTAAGTTGTGAGGACAAGGGGCGCGATTCCCCTTTTCCGCTCATCCTCGCGAAAGCGAGAACCCAGGCGTTTTTGACATGGCCTTCTGGCTCTGGCGGCTCGCCAGTAGGCTCAATCCTCCTTTCCACCCCGTCCCCGCGCGACCATAAGGCGGTCGATGAACCTCGAAACCCTTTCCCGGTCCCGCTGCCACGGCGGGGTGCAGTCCTTCCATCGCCACGCCAGCGCCGAGACCGGCACGGCGATGCGGTTTTCCGTGTTCACCCCGCCTGGCGAGGGACCCCATCCCGTGCTCTGGTTTCTCGCCGGACTCACAAGCACGGAGGAGAACTTTCCGCTGAAGGCCGGCGCCCAGCACGCCGCCGCGCAACTCGGCCTGATGTTGATCGCCCCCGACACCAGCCCCCGCGGCGAGGCCGTCGCCGACGATCCGGCCTGGGACCTCGGCCAGGGCGCCGGCTTCTACCTCGACGCGACGCAGCCACCGTGGGCGCCCCATTTCCGCATGCGCAGCTGGATCGAGCGTGAACTCCCCCAGATCGTCGAGGCCGCCTTCCCCGCCGACCTCGCCCGCCAGGCGATCAGCGGCCATTCCATGGGCGGTCATGGCGCCCTGACCATCGCCCTGCGCGATCCCGGCCGCTTTCGCTCGGTCTCCGCCTTCGCCCCCATCGCCTCGCCGATCAACTGCCCGTGGGGCGAGAAGGCGTTCTCCGCCTACCTCGGCGACGACCGCGCCGCGTGGCGCGCCTACGATGCCTGCGCCCTCATCGACGACGGCGCCCGCGTCCCGGAAATCCTCGTCGATCAGGGCGACGCCGATCCCTTCCTCGCCGAACAGCTGAAGCCCGAACGGCTGGAAGCCGCCTGCGCCGGCGCCGGCGTCCCCCTGACCCTGCGCCGCCAGGCCGGCTATGACCACGGCTACTGGTTCATCCAGTCGTTCATCGAAGACCACCTGCGCTGGCACGCCGGCAGGCTCGGGGCCGGATGAGCCGGACCCTCACCCGGCGGCGAGACTCGCGGTCAGCGTCACCTCGGCGTTCAGCACCTTGGAAACCGGACAGTTCTTCTCCGCGTCGTGGGCGATTTCCTGGAAGCGGGCGTCGTCGATGCCGGGGACCGTGGCCTTCAGCGTCAGGGCCGAGCGGGTGATCTTGAAGCCCTTGCCTTCGGCCTCAAGCGACACCGCCGCCTCGGTGGCCAGTTCGGTCGGTGTGAACCCGGCCGTCTGCAGAGCGAAGGCCAGGGCCATGCTGAAACAGCCGGCGTGGGCGGCGGCGATCAGCTCCTCCGGATTGGTCCCTTTCTCGCTCTCGAAGCGGGTCTTGAAGCTGTAGGGGGTGGCCGACAGCACGCCTGACGGCGCGGTCAGCTCGCCGCCTCCGTCCCGGCCGGTCCCGCGCCAGACGGCGTTCGCTTTGCGGATCATCGATGATCTCCTTGATGGTGTTGGAACCCGGCCGACCTCACCTCATCGGAACGAGTATTTCAGCGTCCCGCCCAGCAGCCGGTCGTCCTTGGCGTCGGTCTGCACCGTCGCTTCCTGATTGGCGATGGGGGAAGCATCGCTGCGGCAGACATAGCCCACCTGGCCGAACATTCCCTGACGCGCCAGATGGTAGTCGATCGCCGTCCGCGGCTGGAAGCCGCCATCCGCCGGCGAGGCTTCGTCCCCGACCCGGTCGAGGGAGGCGCGGACGCCCGCCATGTCGATCCCCGGACGAACGATCGGCGACGATCCCGCCGCCGTCGCCGGCGCCGCCTGCGCGCGGACGCCGCCGGCGGCGCAGAGGGCGAGAAGAAGACAAGCGAACTTGAACATGGAACCCGATCGAAAATCGCTCACCGCCCCACGCCTCCCATAGTCGGCGCAATATCGCCGCCGATCAAGACGCGGCTCGCAGCCGGCCGAACGCCCGCTCCAGATCGGCGATCAGGTCGCCGGCGTCCTCCAGCCCGACATTGAACCGCACCAGGCGGTCGCCACAGGCGCGATGGCGGCGCGGCAGGTCGAATTGCGGCATGGCGAGACTGGTCACCCCGCCCCAGCTGTAGCCGATCGCGAACAGGGCGAGCGCGTCGATCATCCGCACGATCGCCTCCCGCCCGATATCCGGCGCGAACACGACCGAGAACACGCTGGCCGATCCGGTGAAGTCGCGCTTCCAGAATTCATGGCCCGGACAGCTTGGAAACGCCGGATGCAGCACCGTCTCGACTTCGGGCTGGGTCGCCAGCCAGCCGGCGACCGCCAGCGTGCTCTCCTCCAGCCGCGCCAGCCGCACCCCCAGGGTCTGCAGTCCCCGCAGGGCCAGGCTGCAGTCGTCCGGCGACACCCCCATGCCCAAGAGCTGCCGCGCGTCGCCGATCGCCTGGTAGTGGGCGGGATCGCGCGCCGTCACCGAGCCCAGCAGCAGATCGCTGTGGCCGCCGACGTATTTGGTCAGGGCCTGCATGGTGACATCGACCCCATGGGCGAAGGCGTCGAACAGCACGCCGGCCGCATAGGTGTTGTCGAGCGCCGTCGGCACGCCCCGCGCCCGCCCCGCCGCCACGATCGCCGGCGTATCCTGCACCTCCATGGTCACCGACCCCGGACTCTCGCACCAGATCAGCTGGGTATTGGCGCGGATCAGGCCCGCGATGTCGGCGCCGATCAGCGGATCGTAGAGTTCGGTCTCCACGCCCAGGCCCGCCAGCAGCCGCGCCGCCAGGTCCCGGCTGGGCCCATAGGCGCTGTCGGGAACCAGCACATGGCCGCCCGACCGCGCGAAGGCGAAATAGATGAGAGCGATCGCCGCCTGGCCGCCGGGGGTGAGAAAGCAGTCTCCGCCGCCCTCGAGTTCGGCCACCCGCGCCGCCAGCTCCAGGCTGGTCGGGGTGCCGTAGAGCCCATAGCTGTAAGGCGTCCGCCCGTGATCCCAATCGTCGGTGACCTCCGCGGCGCTGGCGAACAGGGTCGTCGATCCCCGCCACGTCGGCGTCGCCAGCGACCGGAATCCCGCCGGCGCGCCAACTCCCGGATGAATGAGCCTGGATCGCCAGCCGATCATCACGCGTGCCTCCCATGGCCAACGCCCATCCTTCGGAGCGCGGGCTTCCAGCCCGCTTCTTTCAGAGAAGGGGGCGGCCTGGAAGCCCGCGCTCCGACAATGCCGGGGCAATCGGTGAAGGTGACGCGACCGCGATATTTCATCCGCGGATGTCGCAGATGAGCGCAGATGATGCGAATCTGACCGTTTGGCAGACCGATGATAGTCGAAATCCTCTGATCTGCGCGCATCTGCGACATCTGTGGATAGATCTTCCTGGGCTTCGCCGACCCAAGGCCCGCGCGGCGCCTTCACCTGATTGCCCTGCCGACAATGCCGACCGAAGACCTGCACGCGCTTACCGACGATCCGTAGGCGCCCCTCCCGCCGCCGCCATCAATCCGCCACGCGACACCTCTCCCTTGCCAACCCTCGGCCCGGATGAGGCAGGCGCATCAGGCATGGCGAGGCTCGCGGCTCGGCGGCGGACCGCGGAGGTTCGCGGCCGGGTTCTGGCGATCGTCTTCTCCATCGCCGTCCACGTCGCCCTTCTGGCGGTCTTCGTCCGGGAGCTACGCCCGCCGCTTCTCCCGCCCGCCTCGGCCGCGATCGATGTCGAACTGACCCGGCCATGGCCTTCGCGGACCCGCCGCCCGACTCCCACCGCCGCGGCTCCCAGACCGCCGGCGCCTCGGGTCCCGGGCCTGCCGGTCCCTCGAAATCTTCCCGCGGGGCCGGCCTTCCCGTCGCCTCCGCCGGCGTCCCCGCCACCAGCGCCGGCGACCGCCGCCCAGCCCAGTCTCGCCAGGGCCTTCCGCGGGATCCTCGGATGCGACCAGGCGGACATGTTTCACCTCTCGCCCTCCGAGCGCCAGGATTGCCGCGATCACCTGGCCCAAGGTCACGACTCCGGCGTGGAGGCGGCCGCATTCGGCATCGACCCCGACAAGCGCGCCGCCTATGACGCCGGCGTCAAGCGCGCGGCCTTTCTTCAGCAACCCTTCCTGGCCGAAAAGCCGAAGAAGGGGTGCCGGCCGCACGTCGCCGGGCTGCCCGCTCGGGTCAGACAGGACGTCCCGGCCAATCTCGAGGCCCCGGACTGGTCGGTTTCGCTGGCCTGCGCCATACCCTTCTAGCCTGGGAACCTGGATTGGACTTCTGTTCCCGCAACCAGGAGAGAAATGATGCGCCTTGCGATCCTCGCCCTGGCGATCCTCGGCCTGATCGCCGCCACGCCGCTGATGGACTGGCCGGATCTGTTGGGCCGGCCCATGCCCCACGCCACCGAAAGGATCGCCTACGGCAAGGGCGAGAACCAGTTCGCCGACCTTTGGCTCCCTGGGGGACCCCGCCGCCATCCGGTGGTGGTCATGGTCCACGGCGGCTGCTGGCGCGCCGGCGTCGCCAAGCTCTCGATCATGAACTGGGCCGCCGAGGATCTGCGCCGGCGCGGAATGGCGGTGTGGAACATCGAATACCGCGGCGTCGACCAGGCCGGCGGAGGCTGGCCGGGCACGTTCCAGGACGTCGCCGCCGCCGACGCCCTGCGCGCCGTGGCCGCCGCCCACCGGCTCTCGCTCGCCAGGGTGGTCGCCGTCGGCCATTCCGCCGGCGGGCACCTGGCCATGTGGCTGGCCGAGCGTCCCCGCCTGCCGGCGGCCGGCCCGCTCGCCTCC
>DASRLN010000282.1:0-2313 GCA_035648435.1 Caulobacteraceae bacterium | reverse complement strand
GATCACATCGCCTTCGGAGCGCGGGCTTCCAGCCCGCATGCTTTCTTTGGAACATCAACAGCTTCGCAGATGCGGGCTGGAAGCCCGCGCTCCGGCCGCGGAGGTTCGACGAACTCGCATCCCTTCATATTGGTCGAAGCGAAGCACTAGCCTGCAAGCAAGCCTCTCATCCCCAAGGGACCTGACGGCCAGAAGCGCCAGGGCGGCGTGATGGGGGCGGCCGTCATGGTCGCCAAGATCGCGACGGGGGACATCGAGGACGACGCCGCTGCGGCCGACAAGGCGCGTCACCGCCCGCGACCTAGGAAGCGCGGAGCTTACAAAGCGCGCTCCACTCGATAAACTGCGACTCTTGGGGATCGGCATGACCAGCAATCGGAAGCGAGGCGTCCGACGCTTGATTGTCGCCGTTTTGATCCCTTGGTTGCTCGCGTGGGCGGTGGTCTTCGTCATAGACATGCGAGAAGCTCAGAGGTGGCAATCGGCGGCGGAAGTGGACAGGCTCGCCGGCCTGCGTCCGGCACCCGGCGAGGGGCGGATTTTCAAAACCGAGAGACTCTACAGTTCATTGGCGAGACCCAGCTCGAAGGTCGCGCCGAAGGCCACGAACGACGCGACATCCTGATTGCGTTGAGTGTGCCTACCGCACTCGGTTTTGTTTGCGCGGCGGGGTTCTGGGTCTGGAGAGGTTTTCGGCCGCGCCCAATTTCAAACTGAGAAACTACACGATCCCGGATCGGCTTGCGGCAAGGCTAGCCCGATGGTTTGGTGCGCCCCCTCATCCGGCCCGCTCTCGCGGGCCACCTTCTCCCGCGAGGGGAGAAGGGTACGCTCCTACGCCGCTTTCCAGTGGAACGCCGCGAGGGGGGCGAGGCGTTCGGCGGCGGTGTCGAGGCTGCGCAGGCGGGCGCGGCCGTCGGCCAGGCCCATGACGCGATAGGCGGGAAGGCCGCCGGCGTCGGCGCAGATGACGTCGCCGACATGGACTTCGGGGCAATCGAGGGGGCCGAGGAAGACCCAATCGACTTGGTGGGATGGCATGGCTGTCTCGTTACCGGCGGCGGATCAAGCCCGGCACCCTGCGCCCACAGAACTTAAGATCGCCTGACCACAAGGTTAATCCCGGGTTCAGACATCAGAGGAAGGCGCGGACCTCGGCGAGGAAGGCCTCCAGTTGGTCGTGGTGGACCCAGTGGCCGGCCCCTTCGAAGGCCGCCACACTGGCGTTGGCGAAGTGGGCGATGCGGCCGTCGTCGGCGGGATTGGAGGCCCAGCTTTCCTTGCCATAGACGAGCAGGGTCGGACAGGTGATGTCGGCCCACAGCCGTTCCAGATCCCGGGCCGACAGATCCACCGGCGACATCGAGCGGACGTAGTTGTCGAATTTCCAGCTGTAGCTGCCATCCTCGTTCTGGCTGGTCCCGTGGACGGTGAGGTAACGGGCCTGTTCAGGGGAGAGGTGACCGTTTTCCTTGCGCATGCGGGCCAGGGCGTCCTCGATGGTGTCGTAGCGTTTGGGCAGCCGCCCGGCGAGGGCGCGCTCGGCTTCGATCCAGATCCGCATGCGCTCGGCAACCGGCTTCTCGGTTCGCCGCGCCCGCATCTCCGGCGACGGACCCAGTCCCTCGATCGCCACCAGCTTGGCCACGTTTTCCGGGTAGGTCCCGGCGTAGCGCAGGGCGATCGCGCCTCCCAGGGAATGGGCGATGATGCGCACCGGCGCGAGGCCCTGGCGGTGGACGAGCTGGGCCAGATCGTAGAGGAACGCCGACATCGAATAGTCGCCGCTGGGCGAGATGGCGCTGTCGCCGTGGCCGCGCAGATCGGGGGCGACGATGTGGAAATCCCGCCGCAGATCCTGGGCCACCCAGTCCCAGTTGCGGCAATGGTCGCGGCCGCCGTGGACCAGGATCAGCGGCGGCGCGCCCGGATTGCCCCAATCGACGTAGTGCAGACGCAGCCGCTGCGAGATGAAGCTGTGCGAGGTCGGGCCGGCCGGCTCGATCACGCTCAATGGCTGGCGCTCCTGGACTGGAGAGCGGCCTGAAGCCCGGCGCCCGGCGCCCGGCTCGCGACTCTGGCCGCGAAGCGGTGTCTGATGGTCATGATGGTCCTTCGAATTGTGCGCGCGGAAGGAACACCGGGGCGCCGGTCGGGTCAATCGTCAAAAGGGCAATGCGACGCCAAGTGGTCCAAGGGCGCTTGCGATCGGCGTGGGCTTCGTGGTTGGACAGGACGCCAAGGGAGAAAAACGCATGAAGGATTTCGCGGGCAAGATCGCGGTGGTCACCGGGGGCGGGACCGGGATGGGGC
>DASRLN010000281.1:0-2411 GCA_035648435.1 Caulobacteraceae bacterium | reverse complement strand
GGTCGGGACCCGGGCTGCGCGTGGCCCTGGTCCTTCCGAAGAACGGCTGAGCGGTGGCCGCGCTCTACCAGCGGCTTGTTCCATGCGGCCCGACGATCGACCCGCGCGGCGCCGAGATGGCGCGAGAAGCCATTGAAATCTCGGCGCAATCCATAGCGGCCTGGCCGGCCCTCGCGCCCGTCTTCGGAGCTTCGCCCTACCTCGCCAGGCTGGTCCGTCGCGACCCGGCGACCCTTCAGACGGTGTTGGCGGCGGATCCGGCGGAACTGCTCGAGCGGTCGCTCGCCGAGGCCCGGGAGGCCGGCGGGATGACCGACTCGGAGGCCGCCGAGCGCCGGCTTCGGGAACTCAAGGGGCGAATTCATCTGCTCGCGGCCCTGGCCGATCTGGGCGGGGCGTGGACGCTCGATGAGGTGACCAATTGCCTCTCCCGGTTCGCCGATGTCGCGGTGGCGAGTGCTCTTGCCATCGCGGCGCGCGAGATGGTCGAAAACGGACGCCTTTTGGGAGGAATTGATTTTCGCGCCGGTCCGGTCCCGGGTCTGTTCGTCATCGCCATGGGCAAGCACGGCGCCTTCGAACTCAACTATTCGAGCGACATCGACATTTCGGTGTTTTTCGAGCCGTCGGTAATCCCGGCCGCGGCCGGCCACGAACCCGGCGCCGTGGCCGCCCGCCTGACCGACCGGATGGCCAAGATCCTCACCCGCCGAACGGCCGAGGGTTACGTCTTCCGGGTCGATCTTCGGCTGCGGCCGGATCCGGCCACCACGCCGGTCGCGGTATCGGCGCCGGCGGCGTTCGAATACTATGAGAGCGTCGGCCAGAACTGGGAGCGGGCGGCGCTGATCAAGGCCCGCGCCGTGGCCGGCGACGTGGCCCGGGGCGCGGCGTTCCTGGCCGAGCTGCAACCCTTCATCTGGCGGCGCAACCTGGACTTCGCGGCCATCGCCGACGTGCACGCGATCAAGCGGCAGATCCACGTCCACAAGGTCGATGACCGGCTGACGGCGGCGGGGGCCGACCTCAAGCTCGGCCGGGGCGGCATCCGGGAGGTCGAGTTCTATGTCCAGACCCAGCAGCTGATCCTCGGCGGCCGCTACCCCGGTCTGCGTTCGCCGCGCACGCTGGAGGCCCTCGCCGCCCTGGCCGCCGCCGGCCACGTCCGGCCCGAGGCCGCCGAGATCATGGCCCGTGCATATGGGCGCCTGAGGGGCTGGGAACACCGCATCCAGATGATCGCCGACGAACAGACCCACCGGCTGTCCGAGGCCAGGGGCGAGCGGCGGCGGGTGGCGGCGCTGGCCGGCCATGGCGATCTGCGCGGCTTCGACGCCGCCGTCGGGGCGGTGCTGCGAAGCGTGAACGGCGTCTACGCCGAACTGTTCGCCGGCGAGGAGCCGCTCTCCTCGCGCTTCGGCAGCCTGATCTTCACCGGCATCGAGGACGATCCCGAGACCCTCGCCACCCTTCGCCGGATGGCCTTTGGTGATCCGGCCGCGGTCTCCGGGGCCGTGCGCGCCTGGCATCACGGCCGCATCGCCGCCACCCGCACCGAGCGCGGCCGAGAACTGTTCACCCGCCTGGCCCCGCGCCTCTTGGAGGCGGCCCGGGCCACGGGCGCCCCGGACGCCGCCTTCGCCCGGTTCTCGGACTTCTTCGGCGCGGTGACCTCGGGCGTCCAGCTGCAGTCGCTGTTCCTGGCCCAGCCGCGGCTCCTGGAACTGATCGTGCGGATCATGGCCTTCGCGCCGCGCTTCGCCCGGATGCTGGCGAGACAGCCGTCGGCCCTCGACGCCCTCTTCGACCCGGCCTTCTTCGCGGCGATCGAGCCGCCCGCCAACCTCGCCGCCACGCTGGCGGGGGCCGGCGACCTGGAGGCGGCGATGAACCTCGCCCGCCGCGCCCACCGCGAACACGTCTTCCGCGTCGGGGTCCAGATCCTGGCCGGGGTGGCCGGCGCGGAGACCGCCGGGCCGGCTTTCGCCGACCTCGCCGACGCCCTGATCGCCGGCCTCGCCGCCGCCGCCCTGGCCGAGGTCGAGCGCACGGCGGGGGCCTTCGACGGCGAGGTGGTGGTGGTGGCGCTGGGCAAGTGCGGCTCGCGGGAGATGACCATCGCCTCCGACCTCGACCTGATGACCCTCTACCGGCCGTCGCGTCCCGACGCCGAATCGGCGCTCAAGGGCTGGAGCGCGGCGACCTTCTACGCCCGCTTCACCCAGCGGCTGATCGCGGCCCTGTCGGTGCCTACCGCCGAAGGCGGACTCTATGACGTGGACATGCGGCTGCGGCCCTCCGGGGCCAAGGGGCCGGTGGCGGTCAGCTTCGCCGCCTTCGCCGACTACTACGCGACCGAGGCGGAGACCTGGGAATTCCTGGCCCTGACCCGGGCGCGGGTGGTGTGGGCC
>DASRLN010000280.1:0-6672 GCA_035648435.1 Caulobacteraceae bacterium | reverse complement strand
GGCGCATCCAGTCGGGGCGGCGGGGGTGGTCTTGTTTCGGTTTCAGCAGCAGGGCCGCCATCGCCGGCGACAGGGTGAGCGAGACGATCAGTGAAAACACCGTGGCGGCGGCGATGGTCAGGGCGAACTGACGATAGAACTGGCCGGAAATGCCGGGGATGAAGGCGGCCGGGATGAACACCGCCGAGAACACAAGGGCGATGGCGATCAGGGCCCCGCCGACTTCGTCCATGGTCAGGTGGGCCGCGTCCCTCGGCGACATGCCGGCTTCGAGGTGGCGCTCGACGTTTTCCACCACCACGATGGCGTCGTCGACGACGATGCCGATGGCCAGAACCAGGCCGAAGAGGGAAAGGTTGTTCAGGGTGAAGCCGGCCGCCAGCATCACCGCGAAGGTACCCACCAGCGACACCGGGATGGCGAGAATGGGAATGATCGCCGCCCGCCAGCTCTGCAGGAAGATGATCATCACCACGACGACCAGCAGCAGGGCCTCGAACAGGGTCTTGTAGACCTCGTCGATGGATTGCCGGATGTAGTCGGTTGGATTGTAGATGATCTGATAGTCGAGCCCCGGCGGGAAGCTCCGGCGCAGGACCGCCATCTCCTTGATCACCCCGTCGGCCGCCTTGAGGGCGTTAGTGCCGGGTTGCTGCAGGATGCCGATGGCCGCAGCCGGCTCGGTGGTCGGCTTGCCGTTCCTCTTGAAGCCGAGATAGGCGTTGGTGGTGTAGTTGGCCGCGCCGAGATCGACGCGCGCCACGTCCGAAACTCTGGTGATGCGGTTCTGGGCATCGCGCTTGACGACGATGTCGGCGAATTGCCGGGGCGTCACCAACCGCCCTTCCGCCTGCACCTGAAGCTGATAGGCCGACGCCGATTTGCCGAAGGGCGGCGCGCCGATATTGCCGGCCGCGACCTGGACATTGTGGCTGCGCAGGGCGGTGACGATGTCATCGACCGTCAGGCTGCGGGCGGCCGCCTTGTCGGGATCGATCCACACGCGGATGGCGTAGTCCCGCCCCGCGCGGGTGCTGATGTCGCCGACGCCGGCCACCCGCAGGAGCGGCTCCTCGATCTGCAAGGTGACGTAGTTGGCGACATAGGCCTGGTCGAGAGACCCGTCCGGCGAATACATGTGCACCGCCATCAGGATGTCCGGCGAACTCTTGCGCACGGTGATGCCGGTCTGCTGGACCTGCTGCGGGAGCCGGGGGGCGGCCGTGGTCACGCGGTTCTGGACCAACTCCTGGGCCTTGTCCAAATCCGTGCCGAGCCTGAAGGTGACGGTGATCTGGAGGTTGCCGTCGCCGGTCGATTGGGAAGACATGTAGAGCATGTCCTCGACGCCGTTGATCTGCTCCTCGATGGGATCGGCGACCGTCTCGGCGATGGTTTCGGCCGAGGCGCCGGCATAGTTGAGGGTCACGTTCACCGTCGGTGGCACGATCGACGGATACTGGGCCGCGCCGAGGTTGGGGAAGGCGACGGCGCCCAGAAGGACGATCAGGACCGAAATGACCACCGCGAACACCGGGCGGTCGATCATGAAGTGGGAAAACTTCACGCCGGCGGACTTTAGCGGGATGGGCCGGCGAAGGTGGCCGAGGACGACGGCGGCGCGAGATCGGCCGGCGTCGGCGAGGCGCCGGGATCGGGCGGTGTGATCTTGCCGGCCCGGGCGGCGACGGTCAGGCCAACCTTGGCGCGATCGACGCCATCGACGACGACCTGTTCGTCCGCGCCGAGGCCCGAGCGGACCACCCGCAGACCATCGATGAGCGGTCCGGTGGTGATCTTCCTCTGCGCCACCTTGTGATCGGGCAGGACGACATAGACGATCTGGTCGCTCTGCTGCGTCGTGATGGCGTCGTCGGGCACCAGCAGTCCGACATAGGTTCCCGATCCCAGCAACCGCAGATGGCCGAACATGCCGGGCGTCAGGATATAGTTCGGATTGCGCACCACGGCCCGGCCGCGGATGGTGCCGGAATTCGGATCCAGCACGTTATCGACGAAATCCATCCGTCCCTTGATGACGTAGTTCGGCTGGTCCTGAAGGCGGATCTCGACCGGGTTGGCGAAGGAGCGTGACTGGCGCCGCACCCCTTCCTCGGCCTGGCGCTCGTATTTGAGGTAGAACGACTCGGCGCCGTCGAAGGTGAAGCGGATGGGGTCCAGATCGGTGATGTTGGTCAGGATCGTGGTGTCCTGGGTGACCAGATTGCCGGGCGCCACCCGCCGATCCGAGGCCCGGCCATCGAGAGGGGCGAGGACCCGGGTGAAGCCGAGGTTCAGCGCGGCGGTCTGCGTCGTTGCCTGGGCGGCGATCAGATCCCCGGACGCCTGTTGCTGGGCCGCCAGCCGGGTCTGGTATTCCTGTTCGGGGATGGCGCGGTCGGCCAGGAGCTTGCTCGCGCGCGTCAGTTCCACGCGGGCGTTGGCGAGAGCCGAGGCGGCGTGGGCCTCCTGCCCGCGCGCCTGGTTCAGCGCCGCCTGATAGGGCCGCGGATCGATGACGAACAGCAGCTGGCCCTTGCGCACGATCTGGCCGTCGCGAAATCCGATCGACTGAAGATAGCCGGTGACCCGTGGGCGAACATCGACCGAGTTGATCGCCTCGAATCGGCCGACGTAGTCATCCCAATCGACCACGGTTCGCTGCAGGGGTTTGGAGACGAACACCGTCGGCGGGGGCGAAGGCGGCGGCTTCCTGGCGCCGCATCCGGCCACCAACGCGCCAAGGGCGATCGCGACCGCCATGGCCAGACGCCTTCGCGCGATCACCGGACGAAGTCCGCGAACCGTGAGCCCGGCTCAGTGAGGATCCTCACCACTCGGCCATCGCGGTGAAGGGATGAGGTATCCGATGATTCAACTCATGTCCTCAAAGGCGCCCGGAGGACGCTCGGCGTTTCGATGCCACGCTGAACACCATGACGTAGCAGCCAGTCGGCGCTAAAGTCGTCGAGGTGCTTGCCGGCGGTGGCGTTGTCCATGCCCTCGATCGCTTCGAGCATGGCCCGCACGGCGGGACGCACGAGCCGATCCATCAAAAGACGCGTTCGGCGGAAGCTTCGATGCGGCTCCTGAGCAAGGGGTCCGGACTGTCGCGGGTCGTCAGGTCCGCCTCGACGCCCAGCCGATCTTCGAGAAACTGTATGATGCCGACCATTTCGATCGCAGAAAATCGACTGCCGAGGTCATAGTCGATAAATATGTCGAGGTCGCCCAGGGCAGCGGCGGAGTCCCGCCCGGTCGATCCGAAGAGATACAGGGCCGTTGCCCCCATCTCCCTGACCGCGTCGGCATACTCTCCGAGCGCCCTGATCGCATCGCGCCGTTTCATGACGACACCCTACAGCCGTCGCACTGGGTCTGGAATAGGCTGAACCAACCAGGCGTCGGGCGAAGGCGTTGGTCTCTAACGATAACACGTCCGTGATTGACTTGGGGCCTCGAGGCTCTATGGTTCGTGGCGCCCGAGGCTGGGGGTCCGCGCGCGCATCTTTCGCACCGGACGATCCCTCAAGCCCGTCGCACTTCAAGGCATGACAGACTTCTCCGACCTGGGGCTCAGCGCCCCGACCCTCCAAGCGGTCGCCGACACCGGCTACACCGTGGCCACGCCGATCCAGGCCCAGGCGATTCCCGTGGCTCTCGCCGGCCGCGACGTCCTCGGCATCGCCCAGACCGGCACCGGCAAGACGGCCGCCTTCACCCTGCCGATGATCGACCGGCTGGTGGCGGGCCGCTCCAAGGCGCGCATGCCCCGCTCGCTGGTCATCGAGCCGACCCGCGAACTGGCCGATCAGGTGGCGCTCGCCTTCGACCGCTACTCCAAGGGCCAGAAGCTTTCCTGGGCGCTGCTCATCGGCGGCGTGTCGTTCGGCGACCAGGACATGAAGATCGATCGGGGAGTCGATGTGCTGATCGCCACGCCCGGGCGACTGCTCGATCATGTCGAGCGCGGCAAGCTGCTGCTCACCGGCGTTCAGATGATGGTCGTGGACGAAGCCGACCGGATGCTCGACATGGGCTTCATTCCGGACATCGAGCGGATCTTCAAGCTGACGCCGGCCAAGAAGCAGACCTTGTTCTTCTCGGCCACCATGCCGCCGGAGATCACCCGGCTGACCCGCCAGTTCCTCGACGATCCGGTGCGAATAGAGGCTTCACGACCGGCGACCACGGCCGAGAACATCGCCCAGCACATCGTCCGCGTCCCCAGCGTAGACCACGGCGCCAAGCGTCTGGCCCTGCGCACGCTGGTCGGCGCCGCCAACGTCAAGAACGGCATCGTGTTCTGCAACCGCAAGTCGGAGGTCGATGTCGTCGCCAAGTCGCTGCGGACCCACGGCTTCGACGCATCGCCGATTCACGGCGACCTCGATCAGAGCATGCGCACAAAGACGCTGGAGGCTTTCCGAAACGGCGAATTGCGCCTGCTGGTGGCCTCGGACGTCGCCGCGCGTGGTCTCGACATCCCCGACGTCAGCCACATCTTCAACTACGACGTGCCCCACCACGCCGACGACTACGTGCACCGGATCGGCCGCACCGGGCGGGCGGGCAAGTCGGGCGACACCTTCATGCTGGTGACCCCGGCCGACGGCCGGGCGCTCGACAAGGTGCTCAAGCTCATCGGGGTCGCGCCCGACGAAGTGGCGCTCGACATCGACTGGAGCCAGGTTCGCGGTGACGCGCGCGCGCGCGGCGATCGTGGCGAGCGCGGCGGTCGCGGCGAACGGCCCGCCGGCGGTCGCGGCGGGCGGGAGCGGAGCCGCGGAAGGCCGGCTTCGGAGACCTCCGTGGCCTCCATGGAGCCGATCCGGCGGGAAACTTCCCCGGTCGCATCCGCCGCGCCGGCCCCGGCCCCCGCCGCGCCGGCCGCCGTGGAATCCGCGCCTCAAGCGGCCCAACGGCCCAGACGCCGGCGGGTCCGGGGCGGGCGCGGCGGCGCTCCCGCCGTCCAGGCGACCGCGGAAACCAGGCCGCCCAGCGCCGAAGCGCCGCCGGCCGAGCGCGGACGCGGCGTTCAACCGGTTCAGCCGCGCGATGACGGTGATCGCCGGGTGGTCGGATTCGGCGCCGATCTGCCGGCCTTCCTGGCCCGGTCCGCGCCGGCGCCGCAATCCGACGACTGATCGGCGCCGACCTTAACCCTCGTTTCAACAAGGGCGCGCTAGCGTGGCCGTTCCGATCCTAAAGGCGCCCGGCGCCGGTTGGGGCTGCGGTCATGGCGAACGAGGCGGAGACTTCACTGCGCGGCCCAGGTGGCTACGGCCTGGCGCGCGCGGCCATCGACGAGATGGAGGCCGTCGGCGTCTGGCCGACGCCGACCAACTTCGAACTGTGGATTCAGATTCTCTCCACCCCCGACGGGCCACTGGCCCGTGAAGTCGCCGACCTGCTGACGGTGGGCGCGATCAACGACCTGGTATCGGAGCGGCTGGCGGCGGCTTGGCTACCGCGAATGCGGTTGGGCGGCGAGATCGCGGACACCGGGGACGCCCTCGGCGAGGAACTGCGCGCGGTCTCCGGAGCCGTGCGCAACGCCCAGCAATCGACGCAGGCCTATGGCCGCACCCTCGACGGCGCCGAGCGCAGCCTGAACGCGGGAAACGGTTCGGCGGCTCCGGAGCTGAAGTCGATGGTGGCCAACCTGACCGGCGCGACCAGGCGCGCGCGTGAGGACACCGACCATCTCGTACGCAGGCTGGTCGATTCGGCCCACGAGGTTCACCGCCTGAAGGAGAGTCTCGAGCAAGCGAGCCGGGACGCCTCCACCGACGGCCTCACCGGTCTCGCCAACCGGCGGGCGTTCGACCGCGAGTTGCAGAACGCCTGCACGGCGGCGAGGGCGGACCGCGACGGCGCCGAGGTCGCCCTGGCGATGCTCGACATCGACAACTTCAAGCTGTTCAACGACCGCTGGGGCCATCAGACGGGCGATCAGGTGATCCGTTTCGTCGGCAGCGTGGTCGGCCGCAACGCCGCCGCGCCGCGCCTGGCCGCGCGCTACGGCGGCGAGGAGTTCGCCATCCTCTTCACCGGCGAGAGCCCGGCCCAGGTGGAGCGCGCGTTGGAGACGATCCGGACCGGCGTCGCTTCGCGGATGCTCAAGCGGCGATCAACCAACGAGGAGTTGGGCGCGATCTCGATTTCCGCCGGCTTCGCCCGGCGGCGCCCGCGCGAATCCTGGCGCGACTTGATCGAGCGGGTCGATATCGCGCTCTACGCCTCCAAGCACGGCGGTCGCGACCGCGTCACCAACGCCGACGCCGTGGAAATCGCCGCCTGATTTGACTGGCGTTCCCCCGGGCCTTTGCGGGTAAGGTTCCCATGACGGCAAGATTGGGTTCGGGAGTCGGTGATGGAAAAGAACAAGGTCAAGGTCGCGAGCGACGGCAAGATCGCGACGGTCACCCTGAGCGACCCGGCGACCCTGAACGCCGCCGGCCTGGACCTGATCATCGAGCTGGCCGAGGTGTTCGAGGCGCTCGCCGGCGAAGGCGGGGCGCGGGCGGTGATCCTCACCGGCGAGGGGCGGGGTTTCTGTTCGGGCGCGAACCTTTCGGGCGGCGGCGCGGCGGCTCGAACGCCCGGCGCCGATGGCCGCCCCGACGCCGGCGGCGCCCTGGAGAGCCACTACAATCCCTTCGTCACCCT
>DASRLN010000279.1:0-3306 GCA_035648435.1 Caulobacteraceae bacterium | reverse complement strand
GGGGTGAGGTGGCGGGCATCGAGCGCGCGGCCTTGCGCCCCCTCCACCGCTTCGCGGTCCCCCTCCCCCGCAAGCGGGCGGGGGAGGATGAAGTGAACTCTATCCTCCCCCGCCCGTTTGCGGGGAGGTGGCGCGGCGCGCTTGCGCCGTGACGGAGGGGGCGCAAAGCGGCGGCGCCTCTGGACAGGGACGGCGCTCGCCCCCATCCTCGCTTCAAACAGGTGTTCGTCCAAGAGAGCCGTCCGATGTTCATGCGCTTCTTCACCGAACTCAAGGCCGCCAAGGTGCCGGTGACCCTGAAGGAATATCTGATGCTGATGGAGGGCATGGACCGCCCCGTGATCGACCGGCGGGTGGAGGATTTCTATTACCTCTCGCGCGCCGCGCTGGTGAAGGACGAGCGGCACCTGGACCGCTTCGACGTCGTCTTCGGCCATGTCTTCAAGGGCCTCGAGCTTCTCCAGCGCGAGGAGATCAAGGACATCCCGGCCGAATGGCTGAAGCGCCTGACCGAGAGTTTCCTCACCGAAGAGGAGAAGAAGGAGATCGAGGCCATGGGCGGCTTCGAAAAGCTGATGGAGATGCTCCAGCAGCGCATGAAGGAGGCCCAGGAGGGCGCGGGCGACGGCGACGAGGAGGGGGACGAGAACGCCCGCGGCCGGGGACGCAACTTTCCCATCGGGGCCGACGGCTATCACCCCGAGGGCATTCGCATCGGCCAGGACAAGGGCCGCCACGGCAAGGCGATCAAGGTGTGGGACAAGCGCGAGTACAAAAACCTCGACGACACCGTCGAGCTGGGCACCCGCAACATCAAGATCGCCCTGCGCCGGCTGCGCAAGTTCGCCAGGCAAGGGGCGCCGGACGAGCTGGACATGAAGGGGACGATCAAGGAGACGGCCAACAAGGGCTATCTCGACCTGATCATGCAGCCCGAACGCCGCAACACCATCAAGGTCTTGCTGTTCTTCGACATCGGCGGCTCGATGGACAGCCACATCCGGGTCTGCGAGGAGCTGTTCAGCGCCGCGCGGACCGAATTCAAGACCATGGAATTCTTCTACTTCCACAACTGCCTCTACGAAGGGGTGTGGAAGGACAACCGCCGCCGGCATGCCGAGAAGCTGGAGACCTGGGACCTGATCAACAAATACGGCCGGGACTACAAGATCATCTTCGTCGGCGACGCGACCATGAGCCCCTACGAGATCACCTACTCCGGCGGCTCGGTGGAGCACTGGAACGAGGAACCCGGCGCGGTGTGGATGGACCGGGTGGCCAAGACCTGGGAGGCCGTCGCCTGGCTCAACCCCACCCCCGCCCGCCACTGGGAGCATACCCCGTCGATCGGCGTGATGCGCCAGCTGATCGGCGACCGGATGTTTCCGCTGACGATCCAGGGTCTCGACCAGGCGATGCGGGAACTGGTGCGGTAGGGACGAGGGCCACCGGCGGGCCGTAGCCTGGCCGCATTCTGGCCGCTTCCTGGCCACTCAACCCCGCGGCGCCGGCCACTGAGATGGCCGCCGGCGGCCCGCCCCCTGGCCGCTGGCGGCTCGCCGGCCCGTGGCCAAGATACTGGATTCATTTTAGTCGTAGCGATCGCAATTGCGTTCGTTGGTGAACTCGACGCCGATCCGTCGGGCCTCGACGACGGTGAGACGGGCCTCCTTCAGCGCGGCCGGCGTGCCCAGCTCCTCGCGTTCCAGCCGCGCCAGGATCGCGCGGCGCGTGGGGTCGGCCAGGGCCGCGAAGGTGCGGCCGAGGCCCGCAGGAGGATGGTTCACCGTGCCAGGCGCTGGCGGCCTACTTCATTTCCATTGCCGCCGAGGTCCCGTCCGACCACTTCGGCGCCAGGACGAAGAAGGTGGTGATTCCTATCGCATCATCGTCGGCGCTGTACACGGGAGCGCCAGGCTGGCCGGCGCCCCAGGCCGCGCCATCGGTGAGCGGGAAATAGAACATCACATGAGAATGCCAGTGGGGAGCGGCGCCGTCGGCGATGTAGCCTTGCCTGGACATCATATAGACCATCGCCCCGGGCTCCGGCGCGCCGAGCGTCCCGGCCGCCAGCGCCGCGTGGGTGCGCCGGGCGATCTCGGCCTTGGGAACGCCGGCCAATACCCAGCTCGTTCGCTGGCGGAATATCGGCAGCACGGAGCGCGCCGCGACGGCGTTGTCGCACTCCGGGGCGCGCATCTTCGGATTCCAGAACTCGGGATCGTCGAACGGCTTGCTCCAGCTTCGATCGACGAGGCAGACGAAGCCGTTCCTGCCCTTCACCGCGGTTTCATAGCCCGCTCTACCGAGCGTCAGGATCTCCGCGTCGTTCGAGATCGACGCCGGCGCCGCGCTCCGCGCCAGGGCGATCTCCTCGGCCGGGCTGGCGATCAGGAACGGCTCGAACGAAGAAGGCGTCGGATACGGCGCCGCCTTCTCCTGCGCACTCGCCGCCGCGGCCATGCTCAGCAGCAGGATGAGGCCACACGCCCCGGCCCGGATCGCCGTTCGCATGGTTCGTCCCCCTGGCTATAGTTCACAATATGATGAACCGTAAGCCGGTGCGCCCGGAACTGTCAACCGGCCTCGCCGTTTCCAGCCACGGCGATGCGTTCCTATTGCGGTGACATCGGGTGACCGTTCAAACGCGGTGATGGTGATGGTGATGGTCATGGTGAGGGTCCCCCTTGGCCAGGATCATCGCCTGCGGACTTAGCGAGCTGTCAAGGCAAACTCGCCAGCGGCGACGCCGATTGACGTCGGGACGCATCGGGCGGAAGCTGACCCCCGGCCTGACAGGGAGGGGCTGGACCATGACCAGAATTCAACTCGCCGGCGCGGCGGCGGCCGTGCTGATGGCCGCGTCGCTGGGCGCCTGCGCCAGACCGGAGGCGGCGAAGCCGGCGGTCGACACCGGCAAGATCGCCGACGCCGTCAAGGCCGACGAGGCCCAGCGCTACGCCGACGTCAACGCCCACGATCCGGCCAAGGTCGCCAGCCACGACGCGGCCGACGCCGTTTCGATGTTCCACGGCCGCCCCAACGCGGTGGGACCGGACGCCATCGCGGCGAGCTTCAAGGCCTCGCTCACCGACTCTCCGGACCTGCATGTGGCAGCCTCGAACCAGACCGTGGATGTCGCCGCCTCCGGCGATCTGGCGGTGTTTCACGCCACCAGCGTGGCGACTTTCACCGATCCCAAGACCAAAAAGCCGATGACCATCACCAGCAACTCCCTGGCCGGCTACAAGCCGCGGGCCGACGGGACGTGGAAGATCGAGTGGAGCGTCGTCTCCAACACCGCAC
>DASRLN010000278.1:0-3946 GCA_035648435.1 Caulobacteraceae bacterium | reverse complement strand
GCGCTGCCCCCCAGCGCCCCGCCGCCGAGCACCCCGGCGCCGCCGGCCGCGCCCGTCGCCGTGCCGCCCGCGAGGCTCACCCCTTGCAGGGTGACATTGCCGCCGGTCCCGACATAGAGATCGCCGCCCAGGCCCGCGCCGCCGCCGTCTTCCGCCTGCCCGTCGCCGCTGGCGGCCGCGCCGCCGGTCAGGGTGAGGTTCTCGACGAACACATTGCCCGAAGCGACCAGCAGGTCGCGCACCGCCCCGCCGCCGTTGATGGTGTTGCCCGAACCGTTGATCGTGAGGGACACGCCGGCGGCAAGCTGGATGGCCGGCAGGGCCGCCGTGAGCAGCAGCGGCGCCCCGGCCGCCAGGTCGATCGTCAGGCTGCGGCCATTTCCGGTCAGGCTGTCGGCGAGGTCAATCGCCTGCGCCAGCCCAGCCGCCGTCGAGACGGTCACCGTTTGCTGGGCGTAGGGCGCGGTCAGCAGGATGCCGCCGTGGCCGTCGGGCGCCAAGGTGAGGGCGGAGCCCCAGGCCACGCCGGTGAAGGTCGGCAGGGTGACGGAACCGCCGGGTACCGAGAAATCGCCGTTGAAATCGGCGTAGATCATCTGGGGCAGGCCAGCGCTCCAGGCCGCCCCCGTAAGATCGATGGTGTCGCGCGGCGCGAAGCCCGCGACCGGACTGGCGAGGACCGCGGCATCGACCTTCAGCAGCGCGCCGGGGCCGGCGAAGCTGATCGGCCCGGAGCCCGCCGACGTGGCCGTGGCCAGTTCGACGGTCGAGCCGGCGTCCAGGGTGACGCCGCCGGTGAAGCTGTCGGCGCCGGCCAGGATCACATCGGCGCCCGTCGCGGCGGTGAAGCCGCCGGATCCGGTGATGGAGAAGGTCAGGCCGGCCGGCAGGCTGGACGCGTCCGCCGTCCCGTCGGCCGAGCTCAGGACCACGTCCGAAGCCAGCGCGACGGTGTAGGTCAGGCCGGCGCCCGCCGGCAGAGCGGCGGCGGCCTGGACCGCCGCGTCGAACTGCGCTTCGCTGGCGACCGGCGCGCTTTCGATCAGCGGGATGAGGAGCGAGCCCGTCCCGCTGTCCGACGTCTGCAAGAAAGTCGCGCCGTTCTCGCCGGTGAAGGTCAGGGTCCCGGCCGCGAGGGTCAGAACGCCGGTGTTGGAGACGGTCAGGGTCTGGGCGACGCCGCCCGGCGCGGCGACGCCCTCGAGGTCGATTACGCCATTGGCGTTGTCCCAATAGATCGTGCCCGCCGGCAGGCCGCTGTCGATCCGCAGCTCCGCTCCGGCCGCCGCGTCGAGATGGATGGCGCCGTTGAATCCCGACCCGGCGGCGACATCGAAGATTCCCGGCCCGTCGAGGTAGACGGCGCTCAGCCCGGGGTCGGCATCGTCCAGGATCGTGCGGCCGCCGGCGGCTTGCGACGCCGAGCCGACGTGCAGAACTCCGTCCAGGGCCCCGGTGAGATCGACCGTGGCGCCGGCCGCAGGCTCGGCCGTCACCACGGCGCCGCTCGCCGCCGTGATCGAAGCGGCGAGCGTTCCGGAGAGCAGCGCCAGGGCGCCCCCCGCCGCAACCCCGATCGCCCCGCTCAGGGTGTCGTTGGTGAGCGTCGCCGAGGCGCCGGACTCGACGGTGAACAGCGTCTCGCCGATCCCGGCGCTATAGGTGAGAGCGGTGAGCAGCACCGATCCGGAAGCGATGTCGAGGCCGGTCCCGGTGGAGGCGGCCTGACCGGTCAGGGTCAGCGTCGAGCCGGCGGCGAGAGCGACGGTCTCGGCCGCGAAGCTCAGGCCCGACTGACCGGTGATCGTGTAGGCGGCCCCGGGCGCCGAGGAGCCTCCGCCCGGGGCGATGGCGGCCAGGGCCGATTGCAGGCTCTCCGGGCTGGCGACGCTGAACATCGAGGGCAGCAGGGTGATCGAGTCCCCGGCCCCGGCGCCCAGCGAGGTCACCGCGAAGACGCTCTCCGGCGCCAGATCGGACCCGAAGTTCAGCGTGACCGGGGTCCCGCCCGGGACTACCAGCTGGCCCCGGGCGTTGCTGACCAGAATCTGGGTCGCGGCGCTGGCCGTCGCCAGGAGGATGGTGTCGCCGGCGCCAAAGTCGACCAGGGTGTTGGCCGGCGCGCCCGCTTCGATGTCGAGAGTCTGGCCAGGTGCGGTGAAACGGATCTCGCCGGTTCCGGCCGAGCCGGCGGTGGCGATCTTCAGTTCCCCGGCCTCGATCGCCATCCCGCCGGTGAAGCTGTTCTGGCCGTTCAGCGTCACCACGCCGCCCCTGATCACCAGGGCGTCGCCGGCCCCCCGAACCGGCGGGACCGCGACCGAGGCCTCGGTCACCGGCGCCAGCACGCCGTCGCCGCCTTGCAGGCTGGCGACGGCGCTGAGCTGGGTGAGGCTGGAGAGATCGACGGTGAGGGCGGCGCCGCCAGCGCTCGGTATGCTGAACTCGCCGCCCGCGGAGACCGCGCCGGCGGCGTTGAAGCTCAGTTGCTCGACCGCCAGCGCCGGCGCCGAATAGGGAAAGCCGCCCCCGGCCGCGGCCGTCGAGGCGTCATAGGCCGCCACCTGCCAGACGCCGGCTCCGGTGTTGGTGAAATAGAGATCGAGGGTGACCGCCGCGCCGGCGCTGTTGTGCGTCGCCAGGGTCAGCCGATCGGTGAAGGCGTCGCCGGCGACATTGCTGGCCCCTGCCTGACCGCTGAGCGCCGGCGACGCGGCGTCGAGGTTGCCGGATACGTAGGCGTCCGACTGAGTGAGGCCGGCGATGTCCAGATCGAGCGTGCGGCCGTCCGAAAGGGTCAGGGCGAGGGGATCGGCGTTGACCAGCGATCCGCCGGCGAAGGTCAGATTGGTCGTGGCCAGGGGCCCAGAGGTGTAGGGAAAGACCCCGCTCGCCGCCGCGGTCCCGGCGTCGTAAACCGCCAGCTGCCAGACATTGGCCGCCGTCCTGGTCAGATAGGCGTTGAGCTGGACCGTGGTTCCCAGGTCGTCGTGGGCGGCGAAGCTGATCTCCTGGCTGTACTGGGCGCCGGCGGCGTTCGAGCCCGCCGTCGGCGCGCCGATGATCGGCGCATGGGCGCTGAGGCCGCCGGCGAGACTGGGGAGTTGCGCGTCGATGATATTGCTATCGACGGTCAGCGGCGTGGCGCCGCCTTGCAGGGTGAGCGGCTGGCCGCCGGGGGAGAGATCCAGCGTTCCAGGGCCCAGGACACCGGTGCCGCTGGCGATCGTACTGCCGCTGCCGCTGCCGCTGCCGGTCGGCGAAGTGATGGTGATCGAGGCCCCGGCGACCAGGGACGGGACGTAGATTTCGGCGTTGCTGGCCCCCAGTTGGCCGACCAGCAGGCCGTTGACCGCGGTCAGGACGAAGGGGCCGCCGCTAACGCTCTCCTTGGTGGCGATCCAGTTGAAGGCGGTGTCGTAGTCCGCGCCGGAGGCGACCAGGAACTGGGTCGCGGCGATCGAATTGGCATACTGCGTGAGGCTGACGCCGGCGGCGCCGTTGCCGGCCTGGCGCGGCGCCTCCACCACCAGGGTCGGCGCGCCGTTGACCTCGAGCACCGCGAGCTCGCCTGTCCAGGCCGTCGAACTGAGGGTGAAGCTGTTGGGGGCGTGGATGAATCCGCCGGTGAACACCGCACCCGACTGGATATCCAGGTTGATCGCGCCGTCCGGCGGCAGGGCGCTCAGATCGATGTCGCCATCGAACCGCGAGCCCGCTTCCAGGGTCAGGCCGCCGCCGACGGCGAGGCCGATATTGCCGGCCACATAGGACCCGGCGTCCAGGGTCAGGACGCCATGGTCGTTGACGGTGATGGCGCTGTCGGCGATCGCTCCGCCACCGACCAGCTCCAGATTGCCGTCGGGCCCGCCCGCGACGAGCGCGCCGCCGATCACTGTCGGCCCGGTGTAGGTGTTGAGGCCGCCCAGCTGCACCGTGCCGGCGC
>DASRLN010000277.1:0-8382 GCA_035648435.1 Caulobacteraceae bacterium | reverse complement strand
ATCACATCCTGCGCGGGGTCCTCGACACCCAGGGCGTCAAGGACCGCCGCCAGCGGCGCTCCCTCTACGGCGCCAAGCGCCCGAAGTAAGGACCTAAAAGCTCATGTCCCGCCGCCGCCGCGCCGAGAAGCGCGATGTCCTTCCCGATCCCAAATTCGGCGACCTGGTGATCACCAAGTTCATGAACTACGTCATGTACGAGGGAAAGAAGGCCGTCGCCGAGAACATCATCTACGGCGCCTTCGACATCCTCGAGGCCAAGCGCCGCGATCAGGGGCCGCTGGAGACTTTCCATTCGGCGCTTGAGAACGTCTCGCCGTCGGTCGAGGTGAAGTCCCGCCGGGTCGGCGGCGCCACCTACCAGGTGCCGATGGAGGTCCGGCCTGATCGCCGCCGCGCGCTGGCCATCCGCTGGCTGGTCACCGCCGCCCGCAAGCGCGGCGAGAACACCATGACCGAGAAGCTGGCCGGCGAACTGCTCGACGCATCGAACAATCGCGGATCGGCGGTAAAAAAGCGCGAAGACACCCATAAGATGGCCGAAGCCAACCGCGCCTTCTCGCATTACCGCTGGTAGCGCCCAGAAAGCGCCAAAACCAATCAGCCATGCCCTTTCGGGCGGGGGTGGATTGGGCTAGACCCCCGCCGCCCTCGCCAGCCCTCACGCACGAGCTTCGTTCAAGAAACCCCGCCATGCCCCGCCTGCACAAAATCGAGGACTATCGGAACTTCGGCATCATGGCCCACATCGATGCCGGCAAGACCACGACCACCGAGCGGATCCTCTACTACACCGGCAAGAGCCACAAGATCGGCGAGGTCCACGACGGCGCGGCGACCATGGACTGGATGGAGCAGGAGCAGGAGCGGGGGATCACCATCACCTCGGCGGCCACCACCGCCATCTGGAACGGCAAGCGCCTCAACATCATCGACACCCCCGGCCACGTGGATTTCACCATCGAGGTCGAACGCTCGCTGCGCGTCCTCGACGGCTGCGTCGCTGTTCTGGATGGAAATCAGGGTGTTGAACCCCAAACCGAAACCGTCTGGCGGCAGGCCGACCGCTACGATGTCCCGCGCATCGTGTTCGTCAACAAGATGGACAAAATCGGGGCCGACTTCGAGAAGTGCGTCGAATCGATCCGCGACCGCCTGGGGGTCAAGGCGGTGCCGATCCAGATCCCGATCGGCTCGGAGGCTTCCCTCAAGGGGCTGATCGACCTGGTGCGCATGAAGGCGGTGGTCTGGGACAGCGAAGGCCTGGGGGCCAACTACCACGACGAGCCGATCCCCGCCGATCTCAAGACCGCCGCCGACGAGGCGCGCCATTTCATGGTCGAGAACGCCGTCGAACTGGACGACGAGGCGATGGAATCCTATCTGAACGGCGAGGAACCCTCGGCCGAGGTGCTCAACAAGTGCATCCGCAAGGCCGTGCTGACCGGCGCCTTCTATCCGGTCCTCTGCGGTTCGGCGTTCAAGAACAAGGGTGTGCAGCCACTGCTTGATGCGGTGGTGGAATATCTGCCGTCGCCGGTGGACATCCCGCCGACGCCCGGAATCGACTTCAAGACCGAACTGCCGGTGACCCGCCAGGCGTCCGACGACCAGCCGCTGTCGGTGCTGGCGTTCAAGATCATGGACGATCCCTTCGTCGGCTCGCTGACCTTCTGCCGCATCTATTCGGGCAAGCTGGAAAGCGGCATGGGCCTGCTCAACTCCTCGCGCGACCGCAAGGAGCGGGTGGGACGGATGCTGCTGATGCACTCCAACAACCGGGAAGACATCAAGGAAGCCTACGCCGGCGACATCGTCGCCCTGGCCGGCCTCAAGGACACCCGCACCGGCGACACGCTGTGCGATCCGAGCCGCTCGCCGATCATCCTGGAGAAGATGGACTTCCCCGATCCGGTGATCGAGATCGCCATCGAGCCGAAGTCCAAGGCCGATCAGGAAAAGCTCGGCGTGGCGCTCCAGAAGCTCGCCGCCGAGGACCCGACCTTCCGGGTCTCCACCGACCAGGAGAGCGGCCAGACCATCCTCAAGGGCATGGGCGAGCTGCACCTGGACATCAAGGTCGATATCCTCAAGCGCACCTACAAGGTCGAGGCCAACATCGGCCAGCCGCAGGTCGCCTACCGCGAGACCCTGGGGCGCCGGACCGAGATCGACTACACCCACAAGAAACAGACCGGCGGATCGGGCCAGTTCGCGCGGATCAAGCTGGTGTTCGAACCGGTGGAGGCCGGGACCGGCTATTCCTTCGAGAACAAGGTGGTCGGCGGATCGGTGCCGCGCGAATTCGTTCCGGGCGTCGAGAAGGGCCTGCTGCAGGCCAAGGAGAATGGCCTGCTGGCCGGCTTCCCGGTCATCGACTTCAAGGCCACGCTGATCGACGGCGCCTCCCACGACGTCGACTCCAGCGTCCTGGCGTTCGAGATCGCGGCCCGGGCCGCCTTCCGGGAACTACGCGACCGGGCCCACCCCAAGCTGCTCGAACCGATCATGAAGGTTGAAGTCACCACCCCGGAAGACTACGTGGGCGATGTCATCGGCGACCTCAATTCCCGCCGCGGCATGATCCAGGGCACCGATCAGCGGGGCAACGCCCAGGTGATCATCGCCATGGTGCCGCTGGCCAACATGTTCGGCTATGTGAACACCCTGCGGTCCATGAGCCAGGGCCGGGCGCAGTTCCACATGGACTACGACCACTACGAAGCGGTGCCGCAGGCGGTGGCCGACGAAGTGGTCAAGAAGTACACGTAAGAGAAAGACGACTGAACCTTAAACCCGCTGGAAAAAGCCCCCCTGGGCTGGAGCTCGAGACGAAATGGCCAAGGCAAAATTCGAACGTAACAAGCCGCACTGCAACATCGGCACCATCGGTCACGTCGATCATGGCAAGACCACCCTGACCGCGGCGATCAGCACGGTGCTGGCCAAGAGCGGCGGGGCAAAGGTGATGAGCTATGCCGACATCGACGCCGCCCCCGAGGAGAAGGCGCGCGGCATCACCATCAACACCGCCCACGTCGAGTATGAGACGGCCAACCGGCACTACGCCCACGTCGATTGCCCCGGCCACGCCGACTATGTGAAGAACATGATCACCGGCGCCGCCCAGATGGACGGCGCGATCCTGGTGGTCTCGGCCGCCGACGGCCCGATGCCGCAGACCCGCGAGCATATTCTGCTCGCCCGTCAGGTCGGCGTGCCGGCCCTGGTGGTCTATCTGAACAAGGTCGATATGGTCGATGACGAGGAGCTGCTTGAGTTGGTCGAGATGGAGGTGCGCGAGCTGCTCTCCAGCTACGAGTTCCCCGGCGACGACATCCCGATCGTCAAGGGCTCGGCCCTGGCCGCCCTGGAAGGCAAGAACCCCGAGATCGGCGAGAAGTCGGTCGTCGAGCTGATGGCGGCGGTGGATGCCTACATTCCCCAGCCCGAGCGGCCGGTGAACATGCCGTTCATGATGGCGGTGGAGGACGTCTTCTCGATCTCCGGCCGCGGCACCGTGGTCACCGGCCGGATCGACCGCGGCGTGGTCAAGGTCGGCGAGGAGGTCGAGATCGTCGGCCTGCGCCCGACCCAGAAGACCATCTGCACCGGGGTCGAGATGTTCCGCAAGCTGCTCGACCAGGGCCAGGCCGGCGACAATGTCGGCGTGCTCCTGCGCGGCACCAAGCGCGAGGATGTCGAGCGCGGCCAGGTCCTGTGCAAGCCGGGTTCGATCACGCCGCACACCAAGTTCGCCGCCGAGGTCTATATCCTGACCAAGGACGAGGGCGGCCGGCATACGCCGTTCTTCACCAACTACCGGCCGCAGTTCTATTTCCGCACCACCGACGTCACCGGCATCGTCAAGCTCAAGGAAGGCGTCGAGATGATCATGCCCGGCGACAACACCGAGCTGGACGTGGAGCTGATCACCCCCATCGCCATGGAAGAGAAGCTGCGCTTCGCCATCCGCGAAGGCGGTCGCACCGTCGGTTCGGGCGTGGTGGCCAAGATCATCGAGTAGGGCGCGCCGGAGGATTGGTTCGTTAGAGGAGTGTAGCTCAGCTGGTAGAGCATCGGTCTCCAAAACCGAGGGTCGTGGGTTCGAGTCCCCCCACTCCTGCCAAATGTCTGTAAGGGTCCCGGCGTCGATGAAGAAGAGAGTTTGAGGAAGGCCGACATGGCCAAGGATCAAGGCATCGTTCAGAGCGCCATCCGCCGCCGCACGCCGCTTCGCGGCGCGCCGGCCGGCGGCGCCGTGACCGCGACCGCCGCGCCGAAAAAGCCGTTCAATCCGATCCAGTTCCTCCAGGAAGTCCGCGCCGAGGCCCGCAAGGTCACCTGGACGAGCTGGAAGGAAACCTGGATCACCTCGGTGATGGTCGGGATCATGGTGATCCTTACCGCCATCTTCTTCTTCGGGGTCGACTGGATCCTCGGCCTGGGCGTCAGCGCCCTGCTCAAGCTGGCCAACGCGGAGTGAACGCAGCGACCATGACCGACGTCCACACCCGCGCGGCCAATCCGAGCCACAAGTGGTACATCGTCCACGCCTACTCGAATTTCGAGCGCAAGGTGGCCGACAGCATCCGCGAGCAGGCCCATTCCCATGGCCTCGACGAGGCGTTCTCCGAGATCCTGGTGCCCACCGAGGACGTCATCGAGATCCGCCGCGGTCGCAAGATCAATTCGGAGCGCAAGTTCTTCCCCGGCTACGTGCTGGTCAAGATGGACCTTTCGGACGAAGCCTATCACCTGGTCAAGAACACCCCCAAGGTAACCGGATTCCTGGGCTCCGGTTCGCGGCCGATGCCGGTCTCGGAGAAGGAGGTCGCCCGGATCATCGGGGCCATCGAGGAGGGCGTCGAGCGGCCCAAGCCGACCATCACCTTCGAGATCGGCGAGACGGTGCGGGTGATCGATGGTCCCTTCGCCAGTTTCAACGGCTCGGTGGAACAGGTCGATGAGGATCGCGCCCGCCTGCGCGTCACCGTCTCGATCTTCGGCCGCGCCACGCCGGTCGAACTCGAATATTCCCAGGTGGAAAAGACCAGCTAGCGTTCCGAACGGATTTTTCAAACCCGTGGGAGGGGCGCCACCCCGCACCACGGCTCTAGCCAAGGCCGACATCGGCTGAAGAGAGGAACATCATGGCCAAGAAGATCCTGGGCTACATCAAGCTGCAGGTCCCCGCCGGCGCCGCCACGCCCTCGCCGCCGATCGGGCCGGCGCTGGGTCAGCGCGGCGTCAACATCATGGGGTTCTGCAAGGAGTTCAACGCCCGCACCGAAAACACCCAGAAGGGCACGCCCCTGCCGACGGTGATCACCGTCTATCAGGACAAGAGCTTCACCTTCGTCACCAAGACTCCGCCGGCCACCCACTTCCTCAAGGAGGCGGTGGGCATCAAGTCGGGGTCGGGCAAGACCGGCCGCGACAGCGTCGGCAGCGTCACCCGAACCCAGCTGCGCGAGATCGCCGAGAAGAAGATGAAGGATCTCAACGCCAACGATGTCGAGGCCGCGGCCCGGATCATCGAGGGCTCGGCCCGGGCCATGGGCCTTCGCGTCGTGGAGGCTTAGAGACACATGGTTCATCAACCCAAGCGGGCCAAGGCCTGGACCGGCGACCGCAACGCCGTCCACGGCCTTTCCGAGGCGGTCAAGCTGGTCAAGGCCAACGCCACCGCCAAGTTCGACGAGAGCGTCGAGATCGCCGTCAATCTCGGCGTCGATCCGCGCCACGCCGACCAGCAGGTCCGCGGCGTCGTCTCCCTGCCCTCCGGCACCGGCCGCGACGTCCGCGTCGCGGTCATCGCCAAGGACGCCAAGGCGGCCGAGGCCACCGCCGCCGGGGCCGACATCGTCGGGGCCGAGGATCTGGTCGAGCGCATCCAGGGCGGTTTCATGGAATTCGACCGGGTCATCGCCACCCCCGACATGATGGCCCTGGTCGGCCGGCTGGGAAAGATCCTCGGTCCCCGCGGCCTGATGCCCAACCCGCGCGTCGGCACCGTCACCCCCAACGTCGGCCAGGCGGTCAAGGACGCCAAGGGCGGCTCGATCGAGTTCCGCGCCGAGAAGGAAGGCATCGTCCACGCCGGCATCGGCAAGGCAAGCTTCACCGACGACGCCCTGACCGCCAACGTCAAGGCCCTGGTCGGCGCCCTCACCCGCGCCAAGCCCACCGGCGCCAAGGGAACCTACATCAAGCGCATCAGCCTCTCCTCGACCATGGGCCCCGGCATCAAGGTCGATGCGGCCACGATCGGAGGCTGATTGACGTTCGTAGCGCGGGGTTTGTCAGCCCGCTCTTGCGATCGGTCAAGGAGCGGGCTGGAAGCCCGCGCTCCGGCTGTGGGCGCCGACCGAATGCCAGGGGCGGCCTGGGCGGGACAAACCCCTTTTGGCGCACTATGTTTGGCCCGAGAGGATGCGATGAGCGCAACCTATGAGAGCGATGTCGTCGCCTGGGCCAACGAACAGGCCGCGCTGCTGCGGGCGGGAAATTTCTCGGCTCTGGATATCGAGCACATCGCCGACGAGGTCGATGACGTGGGCAAGAGCGAAAAGCGTGAACTGGCCAGCCGCATGGCCGTCCTCATCGCCCATCTGCTCAAATGGCGGGCTCAGGGCGCCAGTCGCGGCGCGAACTGGGAAGTCACGATCAAGATTCAGCGCAGAGCCGTCGCCACGCATCTCAAGGACGCACCGAGCCTGAAGGCGACTCTCCGCGATGATCGCTGGTTCTCCAGCGTGTGGGGCGACGCCGTCGATCACGCAATGAAGGAAACCGGCGTCGCCGATTTTCCGGAGGCCTGCCCATGGCCGATGGACCAGATTCTCGATCCGAACTTTCTGCCGGGCTGAAACCAGTCCGCGTTGACATCGACCCTTGTTGGACCGCCGGCGTCCTCGCCGGCTGTTCCCCTTTCGACGACTTCGGCCAGACCGATATCGAGGCGGCCTGAAGGTCGCGCCGGCGCCGACGGGTTGAAACCCCGCCACCCTTCCGCTATAGGCCCGCCTCCGATGCGGGTCCGCCCGTGTCGCACCTGTCCGAGAACCGCGGGCCTTAAGGGCTTAATCCTCACCGCCGCGGGGAGATGGGAAGCGAAGAGAGCCCGGCCCACGTGGCCATGCGCTGCTTTCGAGCCTCCTTGATCGGCCAGACCTGAAACCCCGCGCGTCGGAGCGATCCGCCGCGCCGCCGCCAACGGAGACCGCATGGAACGCGCCAAGAAGGCGGAGTCGATCGAGACCCTGAAGGGCGTCTTCGCCGGCGCCGGGGCGGTGGTCGTCACCCACTATCTCGGCCTCTCGGTGCGCGAGATGGAGGACCTGCGCGGCCGTTTGCGCAAGGAAGGCGCGACGATCAAGGTGGTCAAGAACCGCCTGGTCCAGAAGGCGCTGAACGGCGCCGGGAAGGGGACCCACGACCTCTTCAAGGGGCCGGTGGCCATCGCCTATGGTCCCGACGCGGTCTCCGCCGCCAAGGTCGCCACCGCCTACGCCAAGGACAACGAGAAATTCACCATCGTCGGTGGCCTGATGGGCGAAGAGGTGCTCGACCGCGCGGCCATCGATGTCCTCGCCAGGCTGCCCTCGCTCGATCAACTGCGGGGCAGGCTCGTCGGCCTGGTCCAGGCTCCGGCAACCAGGATCGCCGGCGTTCTCCAGGCCCCCGCCGCCCAGCTCGCCCGGGTGTTCAATGCCTACGCGATCAAGGACGCCGCTTAAACCTTTCCAATCTCAGCCTCGTCTCCAGAAGGATCAATTGCGATGTCGAAACTCGAAAAAATCGTCGATGAACTCTCCGCCCTGACCGTCCTCGAGGCGGCCGAACTCTCCAAGCTGCTGGAGGAGAAGTGGGGCGTCAGCGCCGCCGCGCCGGTGGCCATGGCCGCCGCCGGACCCGCCGCCGCCGCCCCGGCCGAAGCGGCCGAGGAACAGACCGAATTCACCGTCGTCCTCACCGCCGCCGGCGACAAGAAGATCAACGTGATCAAGGAAGTCCGCGCCGTCCGCCCAGACCTCGGCCTGAAGGAAGCCAAGGACCTCGTCGAGGCCGCGCCCGCGAACGTCAAGGAGAACGTCTCCAAGCAGGACGCCGAAGAGGTCAAGAAGAAGCTTGAAGCCGCCGGGGCCAGCGTCACCATCAAGTAGGGGACGAGCGCGGCCCTTTCCCCCTTCCCCGGGGGCGACGGGATCACACGTCTCGCCGATCACCAAACCAACCCTCGCCCCGCTCTTGCGGGGAGAGGGCAGGGTGAGGGGTGTTTCCGCTAGGCGCGACAGTCCGGAGGATGTGTGCCGAGCGGCGCCGCCCCCTCACCCCGCCCTCTCCCCCATGAAGGATGGGGGCGAGGGAGAGCGTGTG
>DASRLN010000276.1:0-2319 GCA_035648435.1 Caulobacteraceae bacterium | reverse complement strand
GCAGCCAGTCGAGGGCCGAGCCCGCCGAGAGCACCATGCCCTCGAGACAGAACCGAGTGTCGCCAGCCACTGACGAGACGATGAACGGCGGCGCGGCGGCGCTCTTGTAGACGAACGCGGCGCCGGTGCCGACGTCGAGGGTCGCCGAGGTGCCGAAGGTGATCTTGGCGACGCCGGCGCCGCGGCCATGGGCCATCAGGGCGCTCTGCTGGTCGGCGATGTCGGCGGTAATCGGGATGCGGGCGCCCAGCAGCGCGGCGTCGGTGTCGGCGATCGGACCCCAGGTATCGACGAGGGTCGGGAACATGGCCGGATCGAGGCCCTGGTGGGCGATGAGGCCGGCGTTCCAGGAAAGGCTGATCGGATCGAGATAGCCGGTTGGCCACGCCTGGCTGGCGTCGGTGGCGTGGACCGCGCCGCCGGAGAGCTGCCAGATCAGGAAGGAGTCGATGTTTCCCCAGGCCAGGCGTCCCGGCCCCGGGTTTTCGACGCCGGCGAGGATGGCTTCGAGCTTGGCGGCGGCCTGCTGCGGGGCGAGCGGCCAGCCGGCGGCGCGCAGTTCCTCGGCCCGCGCGGCGCCGCGCAGGTCGCTCCAGATGACCAGCGGCGAGAGCGGCGCGCCGGTGCGGCGATCCCAGACGACGGCGCTGGTCCGCTGGGTGGTGACGCCGATGGCGGCCAGATCGGCCCCGGCGCGGCCGGCCCGCGCCAGCGCGCGGCGGATCACGCCCTTCACCCTTCGCCAGACCGCGCCCGCGTCCTGCTCCACCCAGCCCTCGCGCGGCGAGGTCGAGGCCAGCGGCGCGCGGGCCATGGCGAGAAGGTCGCCGCCTGGCGAAAACAGGCCGGCCCGGGCGGTGCTGGTGCCGACGTCGATGGCCAGCAGCAGCTCAGGCATCGGGGATCAGTACGCCGGGGTTCATGATCGCGTTTGGATCGAGGGCGGTCTTGATTCGCCGCAGCAGGCCGACGCCGGCCGCGCCCAGCTCGCGCTCCAGCCAGGGCCGCCGCACGCGGCCGATGCCGTGGTGGTGGGCGAGGCCGCCACCGTGTCTCACCGTGGCCTCCATGATCCGCCGCCAGGCGCCCTCGTAGGCGCCCTCCATGGCCGCCGGGCCGCTCACCACGAGGGCGAAGGTGAAGTAGAGATTGAGGCCGCCGCGATAGACGTGGGAGCTGTGGGCGGAGGCGGCGAGGCAACCCTCGATCTGTTTCAGGGAGACGACCGCGTCGTCGTAGATGTCGCCGATCGCGGTCCACGATCCGGAGATCTCCACCGTGTCGGCGACGATGTCGCGGGGAAGTATCTGGTCCCAGCCGGGGACGTGGTTGCGACGCTCGAGCCAGGTCTCGACGATGTCGGCCGGAGCGGCGGCGATACCGGTTTCGCTGGCCAAGGCGGCGATGGCGGCGGTCTCGGCGGCGACCAGGGCGGCGGGACCCTCGTGGACCATGAGGATCAGGCAGCCGGTGGCCCGTTCGTCGAGGCGAAGGCTTTCGCGCTCGTCGTACTGGCGCACCACCGGCGGGCGCCAGCCGCGCTGGATGATCTCGCGCTGCAGTTCGAAACCGGCGCGCATGTCGGGCGCGGAGAAGGCCGAGAGCGCGCGGGCCTCCGGCGCCCGGCGCAGGGAGAAGGTGACGCCGGTGATCACGCCCAGGCATCCCTCGCTCCCCAGCATCAGGTGGCGCAGATCGGGGCCGGCCGAGGCGCGGGGGGCCTTGCCCAGCGTCACGATCTCGCCGGTCGGCAGCACCGCCTCGATGGCATGGACGATGTCCTCGATATTGCCGTTGAGGGTCGAGAACTGGCCCGAGGCGCGGGTGGCGATCCAGCCGCCGACGGTGCTGATCGCCACCGATTGGGGCCAATGGCCGATGGTCAGGCCCCCAGCCGCGACGGCTTCCTCGGCGGCAAGCCCGTTCACGCCGGCGTCGAAGCCGGCCAGCAGGTTCACCGGATCGATGAAGCGGACGGCGTTCATCGCCCCCATGTCGAGGAGAACCGCGTCGGCCGACGCCACCGTCCCGCCGGCCACGCCGCTGCCGAGGCCGAAGGGGAGGACCGGAGTGCGGGTTTGGTTTGCGATCCGCAGCACGGCCTGGACGTCGGCGGTCGAGGTCGGCCGCACGACGCAGGCCGGGCGCGGAGCCGGATTGCCGGCGAGATCCCGGGCGTGGCTGACCATCCAGTAGTCGTGGCGGCGGGCGTCGAGGCTCGCCGGGTCGGTGAGCACCTTGGCGGCGCCGAGGGATTGGCGAAGCGACTCGATAATCTGAGAATTCAATGTTCTTTCCCCCTTTCGCCCCCTCCACCAC
>DASRLN010000275.1:0-7810 GCA_035648435.1 Caulobacteraceae bacterium | reverse complement strand
CTCCAGGCGCGGTGGCGATCGGGGCCTTCATCCTGGTCAACACCACGGTGTGGAATCCCTACCGCACCAGCCGCGGGGACGACGCCTGGAAGGCCGACTACGAGAAGGTCCTGCTGCGCTACGAGAACACCCCGCAACCGTCGGTGGTCGCCGTCCAGCTGGCCGTGAACATCCACCCCAACGCCCCGCGCCTGGAGACGCGCGGGGTCTATGTGCTGGAGAACAAGACCAGCGCGCCCCTGCGCCAGGTGCACGTGCGGTTCGCCCGCGACCTCGTGGTGCGCGCCCTGGCGGTGCAGGGCGCGTGGCCCAAGGAAACCTACGGGCGGTTCAACTACCGCATCTTCGCCTTCGACACGCCGATGCAGCCGGGCGAGCGGCGCACGCTCTCCTTCACCACCGATCTCTCCCAGAAGGGGTTCAGGGACAGTGGTAACCTGACCAGCGTGGTCGGCAACGGGACCTTCGTGAACTCCTTCGATATCGCGCCGATCATCGGCATGAGCCGCGAGCTGCTGCTGCGCGACCGCGCGAAACGCCGCAAATATCACCTGCCGGGGGACCTCGAGCCGCCCCCGCTGGGCGATCTCGCCTCGCGCGCCTGGTCCTACGTCGGCCACGCCGGCTGGACGACCGCCGACATCACGGTGACCACCGATGCCGACCAGACGCCCCTGGCGCCGGGCCAGGAGGTCAGCGACGTGGTCACCGGCGGCCGGCGCACTGCGCGGTTCGTCACCGAGGCGCCGATCCTGCAGTTCTTCTCGATCCAGTCGGCCCGCTACGCGGTGAAGGCCGAGCGCTACAAGGGGGTCGAATTCCAGGTCTATTACGATCCCCAGCACGCCTGGAACGTCGAGCGCATGCTGCGGGCGCTGAAGGCCTCGCTGGACTATTACCAGGCCAACTTCAGTCCCTATCAGTTCCGCCAGGCGCGGATCGTCGAGTTTCCCGACTACGCCCAGTTCGCCCAATCCTTCGCCGGGACCTTCCCGTGGTCGGAGGGCCTGGGCTTCATCGCCGATTATCGCGACCGGTCCAAGATCGATCTGGTGACCTATGTCGCGGCCCACGAATTCGCCCACCAGTGGTGGGCGCACCAGATCGTCGGCGCCGACCAGCAGGGCGCGACGGCGCTTTCGGAGACTCTGGCGCAATATTCGGCGTTGCGGGTGATGCGCGGGCTCCAGGGTCCCGACCACATCCGCAGGTTCCTGAAGTTCGAACTGGACGGCTATCTGCGCGCCCGCGGCGGCGAAGCCCAGCAGGAAGGACCGCTGGAGAAGGTCCAGGAGGACCAGGGCTACATCCACTACCGCAAGGGCTCCCTGGTCATGTACCGCCTGGCCGACGAGATCGGCGAGGAGGCGGTCAACCGCGCCCTGCGCTCGCTGCTGGCGCAATACGCCTTCAAGGGCGCGCCCTATCCCACCGCTCTGGACCTCGTCGCCGCCCTGCGCGTCCAGGCCCCCGCCGACAAGCAGGCCCTGATCACCGACCTCTTCGAGAAGATCACCCTCTACGATCTGAAGGCCACCGCCGCCTCGGCCACGCGCCGGCCGGATGGGCGATGGGACGTGGCCCTGACGGTGAACGCGACCAAGTTCTACGCCGACGGCAAGGGCAAGGAGACGGCGGCGCCGATGAACGAGCCGCTGTGGGTCGGGCTGTTCGCGACCCGGCCGGGAAGCAAGGGTTTCGGCGCGGCCTCGGTGATCGACTTCGAGCGCCGCCCGATCCGCTCCGGCGCCCAGACCTTCGCCTTCGTCACCGCCGTGAAGCCGAAATTCGCCGGCGTCGATCCCTACGACGAAGTCATCGACCGCGACACCGACGCCAACACCGTCGCGGTGAAGTGAAGGGGGGGGGCAGGGGCCTTGTCCGTTGCATTCGGCGCGCGCTTGGCCGTTAGTGGCGCGGGGGCGGCGGATGGGAGATCGGCGTGGACGAACGTCTCGCGCCGATGCGCGCCGAATCCGATGACGGCCTGGCGTGCCTGGTGCTGTTGCTCGGCTTCCATCAGATCGCGGCCGACGCCGGCCAGTTGAACCACGCGCTGGGAAAGTCGGAGGCCGCCGACGCCTCGGACCTCGTGCGGCTGGCCCACCGGCTGGGGGCCCGCGCGCGGCTCGCCCGATCGACGCCCGCCAAGCTGCCGGGCGTTCCTCTGCCGGCGATCGGAATCGGGGTCGATGGCGGCTTCTTCGTCATCGGCGGCCTTCGGGATGGGCGGGTGCTGGTCCAGCCGGCGTTCGGGCCGCCGCAATCCCTGGATGTGGCGGAATTCGCGCGGCGCTGGAGCGGCGAGCTGATTCTGGTCACCACCCGCGCGGCGGGAATCGTCGGCGGCGCCTTCGATGTCAGCTGGTTCATTCCGGCGCTGGTGAAATATCGCTGGCTGCTCGGCGAGGTCCTCGCCGCGTCCCTGGTCATCCAGCTCTTCGCCCTGGCGACGCCGCTGATATTCCAGGTGGTGATCGACAAGGTGCTGGTCCACAAGGTGCTCTCGACGCTGAATGTCCTGGCCATCGGCCTGATCTCGGTGATGGTGTTCGACAGCGTGCTTTCCGCCCTGCGCGCCTATGTCTTCGCCCACACCACCAACCGCGTCGATGTCGAACTGGGCGCCAAGCTCTATCGACACCTGCTCGGCCTGCCCCTGGCCTATTTCGAGACCCGGCGGGTCGGCGATTCCGTCGCCCGGGTTCGCGAACTGGACACCATCCGAGAGTTCCTGACCTCCTCGTCGATCACCCTGGTCATCGACCTCCTCTTCACCGTGATATTCCTGGTGGTGATGTGGTTCTATTCGCCGTGGCTGCTGCTCATCGTGCTGGTCGCCATCGCCCTCTATGCGGTGATCTGTCTGATGGTGACCCCGGCCCTGCGCCGGAGAATCAACGAGCGCTTCATGCGCGGCTCGGAGACCCAGGCGTTCATCGTCGAGACCATCACCGGCATCCAGACCCTCAAGGCGGCGGCGGTGGAACCGCAGATGCAGACCCGCTGGGAGCGGCTCCTGGCGGCCTACGTGCGTTCCGGCTTCCGCGCCGCCACCCTGAACATCTGGGGCGGCCAGTCGATCCAGCTGGTCAACAAGCTGACCACCGCGCTGATCCTGTTCATCGGCGCCAGGCTCGCTATCGAGGGCAAGATGACCGTGGGCGAGCTGGTCGCCTTCAACATGCTCGCCGGCCGGGTCGCCGAGCCGGTCCTGCGCCTGGCGAGCCTGTGGCAGCAATTCCAGGAAGCGCGGGTCGGCATCGCCCGGTTGGGCGATATCCTCAATACGCCGGTGGAGAGCGAATTCTCCCCCTCGCGGTCGGCGCTGCCGCGAATCGAGGGCGCGATCGCCTTCGACGACGTGACATTCCGCTATCGCGCCGGTGGCCGAGAGGCGCTGCGACGCGTGAGCCTGCGCGTCGGCGCCGGCGAGGTGCTGGGCATCGTCGGGCCGTCGGGATCGGGCAAATCCACCCTGACCAAGCTCGTCCAGCGGCTCTATGTGCCGGAGAGCGGCAGGGTGCTGGTCGATGGCGTCGATCTGGCCCTGGTCGATCCGGCCTGGCTGCGGCGGCAGGTGGGCGTCGTCCTGCAGGAGAATCTGCTGTTCAATCGCACGGTGCGGGAGAACGTCGCTTTGGCCGATCCGGGACTGACCATGGAGGCGGTGATCGCCGCGGCGAAGCTCGCCGGCGCCCACGAATTCATTCTCGAACTCTCCGAGGGCTATGACACCCTGATCGAGGAACGCGGGGCCAATCTCTCCGGCGGCCAGCGCCAGAGGATGGCCATCGCCCGGGCCCTGATCACCAACCCCCGCATCCTCATCCTCGACGAGGCGACCTCGGCCCTCGACGCGGAGTCCGAAAGCCTGATCCAGGCCAACATGCGCGCCATCGCCGAGGACCGGACGGTGCTGATCATCGCCCATCGCCTGTCGGCCCTGCGCCTGGCGACCCGGATCATCACCGTCGAGGCCGGCGCCGTCGTCGAGGAGGGAACCCACGAAACCCTGCTCGCCGCCGGCGGCCGGTACGCCCAGCTGTGGCGCATGCAGATGCACGGCGCGGCGGCGTGAGGGACATCTCCCTTCGTAGCGCGGGCTTCCAGCCCGCTCTCGGCGCCGACGGGGAAGCCATCCCGCCGGACCAGGACGACCCGACTAGAAGGGGCGGGCTGGAAGCCCGCGCTCCGGAAGGGGAGCGATGACCCTGCCCCGTCATCTGCGCGCCTTGGCCGACGCCTGGAAGGAGGAAAGCAAGCGCCGGCGTTCCGCTGGCAGATCGTGGGCCGATACCGACTTCCTGCCGGCGGCGCTGGAGGTCACCGAGAGCCCGTCCTCGCCGGTCGGTCACGCGATCATCTGGGTGATCATCGCCGTGGCCCTGATCGCCCTCATCTGGGCCTTCACCAGCCGCATGGACACCGTCGCCGTGGCCGAGGGGCGGCTGGTGCCGTCGGGCCGCCTGCGCTCGGTGGAGGCGGCCGAGCAGGGGGTGATCGCCGCCATCGACGTGCGCGAGGGCCAGCATGTCTCGGCCGGCGACACCCTGATCGAACTCGACCCCACCGCCGCCAACGCCGACGCCTCCAGCGCCAGGTCCGATCTCTCCACCGCCGGTCTCACCCGCGCCCGCGACAACGCCCTGCTGGCCTTCGCGGCCGGCGGGTCGCCGGCCTTCGCCGCGCCACAAGGCGCTGAGCCGACCGCCGTGGACGCCGAGCGACAGCTGGTCGCCGCCCGCATCGAGGAATACCGCGACCGGCTCGACTCCCTGCGGCAGCGCCGCGCCGGGGCGGAGGACACCCTGCGCGCCACCCAGGCCGAGATCGACAAGCTGCGCCTCACCCTGCCGCTGCTGAAGGAGACCCTGGATTCGCAGCAGGATCTCGACCGCCAGGGCTACGGCGCCCATCAGCGCCTGCTCCAGGCCAAGCAGGTCTATCTGACCGCTCAGGAGGACCTGATCTCCGAGCGCGCCAAGCTCGACGAAGCCCGCGCCCAGTCCGCCTCGATCGGGGCCGATGCCGCCCAGGCGCGTGAGGAGTTCGTCGGCAAGGCCGCCCAGGAGCGGGCCGAGGCCGAAGGCGTGGTCGCCACCCGCGGCGACAGCGTGCGCAAGGCCGACGAGCGCAAGACCCAGCAGCGCCTCACCGCGCCGGTCTCCGGCATGGTCCAGGAGGTCACCGTCACCAACATCGGCGAGGTGCCGGAGATCGGCAAGCCGCTGATCACCATCGTGCCGGACGGCGAACCCCTGGTGGTCGAGGCCCTGCTGCTCAACCGCGACGCCGGCTTCGTGCGCCAGGGCATGCGCGCGGTGGTCAAGCTCGACGCCTTCCCGTTCACCCGCTACGGCACGCTGGAGGGCGTCGTCGCCCACGTCTCTCCCGACGCCACCGTCGATCAGCAGCGCGGGCTGGTCTTCCCCGTGCGCGTCCGGCTCGCCCAGAGATCGCTGAGGGTCGATGGCCGCCCCGCCGTCCTCACCGCCGGCATGTCGGCCCAGGTCGAGGTGATCACCGGCAGCCGCCGGGTGATCGACTACCTGTGGTCGCCGGTGGCCAGGGCGACGAGGGAGGCGGGACGGGAGCGGTGAGAAGGTTGAGTGACCGGCATCAACGCCAGGTCTTGCCAACCCGACCAATGGCGATAAAATGATCCCCAGCGAGGGATTATTTACCATGACATCCGACCTGACGGCGCGCGAAGTCGCCGAACTCTCCGGCGCCCCCAAGCGCACGATCGAAAAGGCGGTCGAAGAGGGCGTTTTCCGTCCGGTCGCCACCGCGGGACGTCGCCGCGGCGGACGAGTGCTGCCGAACCACGCCGTCGCCTATGCCCTCGTCATCGGCAAGCTCCGCACCCGTCTCGATCTCGCGAGCAAACACCGGCTCGCGGCCCGGCTGGCGGGCTTGCGGCCGGCGACGGTCGCCAAAGCGCGATTCGAACTCGAACCGGCGGTCGAGATCGACGTCGGTCGGCTCGTCGGCGACGGCTTGGCCCGCACCGCCCGTTATCTCGCCGCGCGCGGCGTCCACATCGTCATCGACGACGGCATTCTGGGAGGAACGCCGGTGATCCGCGGCACGCGGCTGAGTGTCTACTCGGTTCTGGGGCGGGTCGCGGATGGCGATACGCTGGACGACCTCCTCGCTGACAATCCCGACGTGGCGCGTGAGGCGCTGGAGGCGGCGGTGATCTATGCCCGCAGTCATCCCCTGGTTGGCCGCCCGGGAGGCCGGCCCTGGGCCACGCCGGCGTGAAGCTGTTCATCGACGAATGCCTGCCACCCGATTTTGCTCTCCGGCTCAACGAACTGGGCGGTTTTGACGCCATCCATCCGCTGCACGTCGGCCGCCGCGGCGAGCCCGACCATCGGGTCCTGGCCCGCTGCCTGGACGAGGAACGCGTGATCGTCACGCAGAACGCCCGCGATTTTCGCCACCTGCTGGGCCGCCAGGTCCGCCATCCGGGGCTGATCATCCTTCCGGGCCTCGGCAAGGCGGCGACGTGGCGACTTCTGCGCGCCGGGCTCGAATTCCTGGCTTCACACGGAGACCCGGCGCGCCGGATGGCCAATCACGTGCTCGATGTGACGACGGAGGATGATATCGCCCTGGTGGCGCTGCCGAGAGCGTAGCGGGTCCAGACGGTACGCCTGGCGTGCAAGTCCCCGTGTCGCCGGACGCCACCGTCGATCAGCAGCGCGGGCTGGCGTTCCCCGTGAGGGTGCGGCTCGCGCAAAGATCGCTGAGGGTCGATGGCCGCCCCGCCGTCCTCACCGCCGGCATGTCGGCCCAGGTCGAGGTGATCACCGGCAGCCGCCGGGTGATCGACTACCTGTGGTCGCCGTTGGCCAGGGCGACGCGGGAGGCGGGAAGGGAGCGGTAGGCGGCGTCGCCCCGGACTCTGGATAGTTCGAAACCGGTTGACCTCGCCCCGAGGAGGCGTCCATTGGGGGTGGCTCGCGCTTCCGGCGCGGCAAGGGGGAATTCATGTTGCAATTCATGACGCGGCTTGGCCGCGCGGCGATCGTGCTCGCGATCACGGGATCAACGGTCGCCTGCGCCACCGTGACGCGGGGAACCAAGGAATCCTGGACGGTGCGAACCGAGCCGCCCGGCGCGGCGGTCAAGACCAGCACCGGCATGAGCTGTGAGGCGACGCCGTGCACCTTCGACAAGCTCAAGCGCAATGTGGACTTCGACGTGGCCCTCACCAAGGCCGGCTACAAGACCGTCCAGACTCGGGTCACGCACGCGGTGGCCGGCGCCGGAGCGACGGCCTTTGTCGGCAACGTGTTGATCGGCGGGGTCATCGGCGCCGGGGTCGACGCCAGCACCGGCGCGACGATGGACCTCAAGCCCAATCCGCTGATCGTCACGCTGGAAACCGAAATCCAGCCATCATCGCCGGTTGCGGCGCCGGCCGCGCCGTAGATCGCCGTCTCTCGATGAGCGACGTGGGGCGCTGACGATCGGTACGGCGACCGCCGCCCAGACCGGGCCGGATAGCCCGGCGGCACAGGTCTACCGGATGTTCGAGACCGCCTACGGCCGCGCGCCGACGGCGGCCGAGGCGGCGCTGTGGGTGTCGCGGTTGAACGCCAACTACGGGAGCGCCGCGCCGACGGCCGCCGAGCTCGCGGGCTGGAACGTCGGGGCCGAACCGGACGAGGCGATGGCCCCGCTGATGGGCGCGTTCGCCAGCCTGCTCGGCGACCCCATCGTCCAGCAGCGCCTGGGCGCGAGCGACGACGCGACCTTTGTCACCGAGGTCTATGCCGACGCGCTGGACTGGATC
>DASRLN010000274.1:0-2636 GCA_035648435.1 Caulobacteraceae bacterium | reverse complement strand
TCATACAGCCCCACCCCGGCCTTCGGCCGACCCTCCCCATGAAGGGGAGGGAGGAGGTGTGGGGGTTGGCGGCCGACGGCTATGCGCGCGCCCGAGCAGGCCTTCTTCAACGACAACGAAGGCCGTCCGCTGGCGATCATGGCCCGGGTGGGTGGGTGAAGGAACCTCGGGACCCGGTTTTCAACTCACTCCCGGGCGGCCTCGGGGCCTCGGCCCTTCGCGTCCCCTTGGCGAGTGGGTGTGCTTTGTGACAGCATGGCTCCGACGCGACGGCTGGAGAGGCGGCAGGCCAGCAGATGACCACGGCGGCGGGCGGGTGCGTGTGCGGCGCGGTGCGCTTCGAGATCGACGTGCCGGCGGTGTGGGCCTGGCATGATCACTCCGCCGCCAGCGGCCGCGCCCATGGCGCGGCCTGCGTCACCTGGGTGGGAAGCTGGCGCAGTCGCTTCCGGCTGATCGCCGGAGAGGCGTCGATCACCACCTTCGAGGACAAGGCGACCGGCTCGAAGCGGAGCTTCTGCGCGACCTGTGGCGCCCCCCTCTTCTATGTGCGCGCCCGGGCGCCGAAGATGATCAACATTCCCCGCGCCCTGTTCGAAAGCCGCACCGGACGCGAGCCCCGCTATCATCTGGCCCGCGGGGAGTCGCCGGAGTGGGCCTACGCCGGTGAAACGCTGGGGCCCCTGAAGGGCTATCCCGGCGTGCTGTGGGCTCGTCCGAGACGCCGGGCGGGGCTGGAGGCGGAGCCATGACCGACGCGGTGGCGGAGTCGCTGCGAGACGCGCCGGCGACGCCGGCCGGCCGGCAGGCGGCATGGTGGCTGACACGGATTCACCAGAGCGGGGAGGGCGCGAGCCTCGCCGACCTTGCTCGCTACACACCCGATCTGGCCGCGCGGTTCCGGGCGGCGAGCGACGAGGACGTCGGCGAAGGCTGGCGCGCCAACGCCGGCCGGATCGGGGCGCTGGCCGGTGTCGCCTTCGAGCCCGCGTCCGAATTCGCCCTCGAAGCCGACATCGTGGCCGCCAAGGACCGGCGCTGGAGGCTTTCCCTGGCGGTGGAGGAATCGCCGCCGCATCGGATCGCTCGCCTGGAATGGGAGCGGGTCCACGACTTCCACCTCGAGGTCCGCGAGGCCACGGCGGCCGACGCGGCGGTGCTGGCGGACGTGGAACGGCGCTGCCCGATCGTGGTCGGCGAGGCCAGCGTCTGGTTCGATCGGGGCGAAGCGTGGTTCGACTTCGCCCGGCTGATGGAGGACGCGACGGTGGGCCTGGCCTTCGTCGATGGGGCGCCGGCGGCGACGACCTGCGGGGCGCGCCACTGCGTGCGGATCGGCGGCGAGGCGAGGTCGATCGTCACCGTCTCCCACCTGCGGGTGCTTCCCGAACACCAGCGCAAGGGCGTGTGGGGCGCGGCCAACCGGGTGCTGGACAAGTACTGGCCGAACGTCGCCGGCTCCAACGCCTTCATTGCCGTGGAAAACGCCGGCATGCAGCACGGCTTTCGCCATACGCCCGACAAGTGGCCGCTCCCCGTGCTGGCATGCCGCCTGGACACCGCCCGCGCCGCCGGTCCCGCGCATGGCCACCCCGCCGCGGCGGCCGAGGCCGGCAACGTCGCGGCGATGCTCAACGCCTTCCATGGCGGCGAGGAGATGTTCGTTCCGTATACCGATGAAACGCTCACGGTCCGGATGGAACGGGCGTCCGATCTCTATGGTTGGGATAAGCTATGGCTGACGGACGGGGCGGTCGTCGGCGTCTGGCCGGCCGGCAGGGCGCGGCGGCTGGTCACCGAACGTCGCGGCGAACAGAGCTATTCGGAGCCCGGCGTGGTCCTGGACTACGCCGTTCGGCCGGGCGCGGAAGCGGCCTTCGAATCCCTGATCCGCGCCTGGTGCGCCTGGCTCGCCGGGCGCGGCATGAACCGCCTGACCATTCTCACCTCTCCCGCGTCGCCCGGCGCGGAGACCATCCGCGCTCTGGCCGACGAAATCGAGGCCTTCAACCACTGGACCCCGGGCGTGCCGCCGCCGCCGGATGCGGCGAAGAGGGGCCTGTACATCGACCCGGTGTATTTCTGACCGTCAGCGGGACGACGGCTCGCCGCCGGACGAGATCTCCGGCGGCAGGCTTTCCCCGAAAATCCGGAAATCGAAAATCGTGAAATCATATCATGTCACTATTTAATCCGTCCCCAGATACTTCGAGCCGCCGTGGATCGGCAGTTGCGTCTTCCGATCACCGCGCCAATCGTTCGATCATGTCGGCTTCGCGGGACCAGGCGGCGGAGCCGGGGGCGATCAGTTCGACGTGGCCGGTGGCGGGGATGACGGTGAAGCGGGCGCGGTCGCCGGCGGCGCGGGCCTTGTCGGCCCAGGCGCGGCCGAGCCAGGGCGGGGCGATCGGATCGTCGGCGCCATTGACGATCTCCTGTCGCCCGCCGATCGGCAGGCGCTCGGCGGGCGAGGTGTCGGCGTAGGGATCGGGGCGGGACCTGGTCGGCGGGCCGACGAGGGCATCGATCACCGCCGGGCCGCAGGCGGCGCCGGTGGCGGCCTTGTCGGCGGCGAGATCGGGCAGGCCGCCGACGCTGACCACGGCGGCGATCGGCAGGGGATCGGCGGAGGCGAG
>DASRLN010000273.1:0-10533 GCA_035648435.1 Caulobacteraceae bacterium | reverse complement strand
ACCGTGACCGGCATTTCCGCCAACCGGCTCGAACTTCTGCAGATCGCCGACGCGGTCGCCCGCGAAAAGTCGATCGAAAAGGAGATCGTCATCGAGGCGATCGAGGACGCCATCCAGAAGGCGGCCAAGACGCGCTACGGCGCCGAGCACGACATCCGCGTCCACATCGATCCCAAGACCGGCGAGACCACCATCACCCGCGTGGTCACGGTGGTCGAGGACGACGCCGAGGAGATCAACGAATACGCCCACAAGCGCCTCTCCGAGGCCGTCGCCGAGGACAAGAAGGCCTTCGTCGGCCAGACCTTCGAGGAGATCCTGCCGCCCTTCGAGTTCGGCCGGGTGCAGACCCAGACGGCCCGCCAGGTGGTCACCGGCAAGGTCCGCGAAGCCGAGCGCGAACGCCAGTTCGAGGAGTTCAAGGACCGGGTCGGCGAGATCGTCAACGGCGTCGCCAAGAGGGTAGAATACGGCAACGTCATCGTCGATCTGGGCCGTGGCGAAGGGATCATGCGCCGCGACCAGTCGATCCCGCGCGAGGCCTTCCAGGTCGGCGACCGGGTGCGCTCCTACATCTACGACGTACGCCGCGAAACCAAGGGGCCGCAGATCATGCTCTCCCGCGCCCACGGCGGCTTCATGGCCAAGCTGTTCGCCCAGGAGGTTCCCGAGGTCTATGACGGGGTGATCGAGATCCGCGCCGTGGCCCGCGACCCCGGCAGCCGGGCCAAGATGGCGGTGGTCTCCAACGATTCCTCGATCGATCCGGTCGGCGCGTGCGTCGGCATGCGCGGCTCGCGGGTGCAGGCGGTGGTGGCCGAACTGCAGGGCGAGAAGATCGACATCATCCAGTGGAATTCCGACGAGGCGACCTTCCTGGTCAACGCCCTGGCTCCGGCCGAGGTCACCAAGGTGGTGATGGACGAGGAGGACGAGCGGGTCGAGGTCGTGGTGCCCGACGAGCAGCTGTCGCTGGCCATCGGCCGGCGCGGCCAGAACGTCCGTCTCGCCAGCCAACTCACCGGCTGGCAGATCGACATCATGACCGAGAGCCAGGAGAGCGAGCGACGCCAGCGCGAGTTCTCCGAACGCACCATCCTCTTCCAGGAGGCTCTCGATGTCGATGAGGTGATCGCCCAGCTCCTGGTCACCGAAGGCTTCGCCACCGTCGAGGACGTGGCCTTCGTCGAGGCCGACGAAATTGCCCAGATCGAAGGATTCGACGAGGACACCGCCGAGGAAATCCAGGCCCGCGCCCGCGACTGGCTCGACAAGGAGGCCGCGGAATACGACGCCAAGCGGCGCGAGTTGGGTGTCGAGGACGGTGTCCTCGAGGTCGAGGGCGTGACGCTGCCCATGGCCGTGGCCCTGGGCGAAGGCGGCGTCAAGACCCTGGAGGATCTCGCCGGCCTGGTGCCCGACGACATCCGCGGCTGGTACGAGAACAAGGGCGGCGAGCGCATCCGCGAGCCGGGTGTCCTCGACTCGTTCAGCCTCTCGCCCGAGGACGCCGAAGGCCTGATCATGCGCGCCCGCGTCGTCGCCGGCTGGATCGAACCCGACCCGATCATCGAAAACGAACTCGCCCAAGAAGACGGGGTCCTGCTGGAAGGGGCGTAGGGAGCCTGAACGGGCCGACCGTTGTACGCCCCCTCCGTCACGGCGCGAGAAAGAGCGCCGCGCCACCTCCCCCGCTTCGCCGTGCTCGCAGGGGAGGATAGAGGAAGTTCAAACCTCCTCTATCCTCCCCCGTGAAGGGACACGGGGGAGGGGGACCACGAAGTGGTGGAGGGGGCGCAAAGCCGCGCGCGCCATCGCCCATGACCACCACCCTCGCCCAAATCTCCCGCGAGCGGCGCGACATCGTCTCCGGCGAGGTGATGGAAGAGGCGCGCCTGATCCGCTTCGTGGCCGGCCCGGAAGGCGTGGTGACGCCCGACCTCGCGCGACGCCTGCCCGGCCGGGGCCTGTGGGTCGCCGCCGACCGGGTCTCGGTCGAGACGGCGGCCCGCAAGAGCCTCTTTTCGCGCGCGGCAAAGGCGCGCCTCGCCGCGCCCGCCGACCTCGCCGGCCAGGTCGAGGCGCTGCTGATGCGCCGCCTGCTGTCCTCGCTCGGCCTTGCGCGAAAGGCAGGCGAACTTACCTTTGGCTTCGAGAAGGTGCTGGCGGCGGTGCGATCATCCAGGGCGGCGCTCATCGTCGAGGCGTCCGACGGCGCGTCCGACGGTCGGCGCAAGATCCTCGCCGCCTCCCGCAAACTCAGCTCCCCGCCGCGCCTGATCGGGCTCTACACCGGGGCGGAATTGGATTTGGCCTTGGGCGCGGAGAATGTGATACACACCGCCTTCCTTGCCGGGCGGGGCGCCGATCGCTGGACATTCGATGTCCAGCGGCTGTCGGGTTTTCGTCCGCTCTTTCCTGAGAGTTGGCGCGAGGAGCCTTGAATAGGGACGGGGCGATGAGCCGCGCCGGCCCCCTGTCGGGTGTTTTGGTTTCTTTGGGCTTCCGTGGGTCCCGGCCCGGTGGGATTTTAGTCAAGCGAGCGCATGACGGACGAGAACGACAACAACCGCCCCTCTTCGGCCCCTGGCGTACGTCGCCCGCTGACTCTGAAGCCGCGCCTGGGCGGCGCGGTGAGCGCGGGCGTGGTGAAGCAGAGTTTCAGTCATGGACGGTCGAAGACCGTGGTGGTCGAAACCAAGCGGCGCCGCGTGGATTTTCCCGTCGCCGGAACCGCGGCGCCGGCCGAGAAGCACCCCGCGTTCGAGGTCGCCGCGCCACCGGTCGCGCCGCGCCCCGCCCCGGCGGTGGAATTGACGCCTGCCGGCGGGCTCTCCGAGGATGAGCGCCGCGCGCGCCAGCGGGTAATCGAGGCCGCCAGGCAACAGCAGGAGCGCCAGGCCGCCGACCGCGAAGCCCGCACCCGCGCCGACCAGGCGGTCCGCCGCCGCGAGGCCGAACCCGCCGCCCAACCCGAACTCGCCGCAGTCGAGCCGGCGTCGGCCGCCCCGGCGCGGACTGATCCGACGCTGGCCGCCCCGGCGCCGACCGCGCAGGCCGAAACCGTCACGCCGCCACTCGCGCCGGCGCCGGCGGTCGAGGTCAAGACGCCGGCAAGGCCGCTCGCCGAAGCCGCCCGCGCCGTCGCGACGGGCCAGACCCGGACCTATGAGCCTGGCCGTGAGCGCCGCGACGATCGGCCGAGCACCACCACCTATCGCCCCGAACGCCCCCCGGCCGACGTGGCCTTCAATCAGCGAGGCCCTCGCCCCGCCGACGGCTTGGCCCGGCCGCCGCGCGATGGAGCCGCCTTCGGCGACGCCGCGCCCGCCCGCGGCGAACGCCCGGCCAGGCCCGGCGACACGGTCCGCTATTCCGCCCTGGCCCCCCGCGCCCCGCGCGACGCCGCCGCGCGCCCCGGGACTCGGCCAGGCGCCGGCCGTCCGGCCGCGGCGCCGGCCGGTCCGGAAATCCAGCGCGCCACGCGCCAGGCGCCGCGTCCCGGGAGCCTCAATCTCGATCGCCGCCCCGACTTCGATGAGGAAGACGCCGCGCGCAAAGGCAAGGCCGCGCCCGGCAAGGCGGTGTCGCGCACCAAGGGTGAACCCCGCCGCCGCGAGGGCCGGCTGACGATCCAGGCCGTGGCCGGCGACGACGAGGGCGCGGTCGAGCGCATGCGGTCCCTGGCCTCGGTCCGCCGAGCCCGCGAGCGCGAACGTGAAAAGCGCAAGGGCGGCGGCCAGGAGGCGGTCCGCTCGGCCCGCGAGGTGGTGGTGCCCGACGTCATCACGGTGCAGGAACTGGCTGGCCGCATGGCCACCCGCGGGGTCGAGATCATCAAGTTCCTCGCCCGCGAGGGGATGATGCTCAAGACCGGCGACGTGATCGATTCCGACACCGCCGAGCTGGTCGCGACCGAGTTCGGGCACACCGTCCGCCGGGTTTCCGAAAGCGACGTGGAAGCGGGCTTTCTCGCCGACGAGGACGTCGATGATCATCTGGAGGCCCGGCCGCCGGTGGTGGCGGTCATGGGTCACGTCGATCACGGCAAGACCAGCCTGCTCGACGCCCTTCGCTCCGCCGACGTGGCGGGCGGCGAGCACGGCGGCATCACCCAGCACATCGGCGCCTATCAGGTGCGCCTGGCGGAGGGCGAGCGCGTCACCTTCCTCGACACACCCGGCCACGCGGCGTTCAGCGCCATGCGCGCCCGCGGCGCCAACGTCACCGATATCGTGGTCCTGGTGGTCGCCGCCGACGACGGCGTGATGCCACAGACGGTGGAGGCGATTCAGCATGCCAAGGCGGCCGGCGCGCCGATCATCATCGCCATCAACAAGATCGACAAACCCGACGCCGACCCGACCCGGGTGATCAACGAGCTGCTCCAGCACGAGATCGTCGTCGAGAGCCTGGGCGGCGAGACCCAGGCGATCCAGGTCTCCGCGACCCAGAAGCTCGGCCTCGACGACCTCATCGAGGCGATCCTGCTGCAGGCCCAGGTCATGGACCTCAAGGCCAATCCCGACCGCACCGCCGAGGGCGTGGTCATCGAATCCAAGCTCGACCGGGGCCGCGGCGCCGTGGCCACCGTGCTGGTCAAGCGCGGAACCCTGAAGCGCGGCGACATCGTCGTCGCCGGGGCCAGTTCCGGCCGCGTGCGCGCCCTGCTCAATGAGCGGGACGAGCAGGTCGCCGAAGCCGGACCCTCCGTGCCGGTGGAGATTCTCGGCCTCGACGGCGCGCCCGATCCAGGCGAGCCGTTCGCGGTGGTGGAGAACGAGGCGCGGGCCCGGGAGCTGACCGGCTACCGCATCCGCCTGAAACGCGAGCGCTCCCTGGCCCCCGTGGGCGCCGGCGGATCGCTGGCCGACATGATGGCCAAGCTCGCCGACAACAAGGTCTCGGAACTGCCTCTGGTGGTGAAGGCCGACGTCCAGGGTTCGGCCGAGGCCATCGTCGGCTCGCTGGACAAGCTCGGCACCGACGAAGTCCGCGCCCGGATCATCCTCTCCGGGGCCGGTGGCATCAACGAGAGCGACGTGATGCTGGCCAAGGGGGCCGGCGCGCCGGTCCTCGGCTTCAACGTCCGCGCCTCCAAGCAGGCGCGGCAGCTCGCCGAGCACGAGGGCGTGGAGATCCGCTACTACGCGATCATCTACGACCTCATCGACGACATCAAAGGCGTGCTTTCGGGCATGCTGGCGCCGGTGCAGCGCGAAACCTTCCTCGGCGCCGCCGAGGTGCTCCAGGCCTTCGACATCTCCAAGGTCGGCCGCATCGCCGGTTGCCGGGTCACCGAGGGCGTGGTGCGCAAGGGCGCGCGGGTGCGGATCATCCGCCAGGACGTGGTGGTGCTCGAACTGGGCACGCTGCATACGCTCAAGCGCTTCAAGGACGAGGTCAATGAAGTCACCGCTGGCCAGGAATGCGGCATGGCCTTCCAGGGCTTCCAGGACATCAAGGCCGGCGACTCCATCGAATGCTTCACCGTCGAAGAGGTGAGACGGTCGCTGTGAGCGTTGCTCCCACGCCGCGAGCGGCTGTGGCGGCCCGGCTCGCTCAGAGCGGCCGTCGGGGTTGGGTCCGGCGCCGAGACAGCTCCAACCATCCTTTTCGAAGGTCCAGCCGCAACCGGAACCGCGACCACACCACCGTGCCGATGGCCCCGTCGAGCCCCGGCGGGGCTTGGGCCTCGATTTCCGCCGGCGTCTGCTCGAAGAGCGATCCCGCCAGCGACAGCGCGCGCAGGCGAACCGCCGGTGTGCGGCCGGGCGCTGGAATCCGCGAGAGGCGCGCCTTGTCGATTCTCACCGGCGTCGCGCCGGTGTCGATGGCGAAGAGACCGGCGCGGGTATGCAATCCATCTGACGCGACGGCCCGAACCGCTGGAACGCCGGCGATCTCGCGGATCTTGATCCTGGCGCTGGTCTCCAGCCCCGGCGCTCGCCGCCAGAGCCCGATCCGGCACGGCGCGAAGCGGATGTCGATGACGTATCCGCGGACCGCGTCGGCGCCCAGAACGCCGACGATGCTGGTGACGAAGTCCCTGGTGCGCGGATCCAGATCGACCACTTCGACGGCGAGCCCGGGCACGCGCTCGCCCGCCACCGTGAGGTCGCGGGTGGCGGTCGGCGCCGCGATTCCGTCACTCTGCGCCCTGGTGGCGTGAAGCTGGCTCCGCGGCGCCGAGAGATCGAGGATGAAGTCGCCGGCGATGTCGCCGAAGGCGGCGGGGACCACCACCGCGCCCCTCTCGAACCAGCAGCGGGTCTCGCCGGCCCGCGCGCCGCCGGCGGCGAGGATGGCGACGACGCAGAGGCAGGCGAAGCGACGCATGGGCGACCATAGCCAAGGGGGCGCGCCTCGGCGATAAGGCGCCCTGGCGGAAGGGCGGACGGATGACGGCTTGGGTGTTGGGGGTGATCGGCGGCTCCGGCCTCTACGAGATCGAGGGGCTCGAAGGCGCGCGCTGGATTCGGATCGCTAGCCCGTTCGGGGCGCCCTCCGACGAGCTGCTCACCGGCGCTCTCGGCGGGGTGAAGCTGGTCTTCCTTCCCCGGCACGGGCGCGGCCATCGCCTCCCGCCGACGGCGGTGAACGCCCGCGCCAACATCGACGCCTTGAAGCGCGCCGGCTGCACCGACATCATTTCGCTCTCCGCCGTCGGTTCCCTGCGCGAAGCCCTCGGCCCCGGCGACTTCGTGGTCGTCGATCAGTTCATCGACCGCACCTTCGCCCGCGAGAAGAGTTTCTTCGGACCCGGATTCGCCGCCCATGTGTCCATGGCCGAACCGGTCTGCGCCCGGCTCTCGGCCCTGGCGGCGTCGGCCGCGGCCAGAGCCGGCGCGCGGGTCGTGGCGGGCGGCTGTTACCTGGCCATGGAGGGACCGCAGTTCTCCACCAAGGCCGAGAGCGCGCTCTACCGGTCCTGGGGTTGCGACGTGATCGGCATGACCGGGATGCCGGAGGCCAAGCTGGCCCGGGAAGCGGAGCTGCCCTACGCTTCGGTGGCCATGGTCACCGACTACGATTGCTGGCACGAGGAATTCGAACACGTCGGCGTGGCCCAGATCCTCGAGGTGCTGGCGGCCAACGCCGGCCGGGCGCGCGATCTCATCCGCCATCTGGCCGCCGCCCTGCCGAAGGTTCGCGAAGCCTCGCCCATCGACACCGCTCTACGCGGCGCCCTGATCACCGCTCCCGACGCGCGCGACCCGGCGATGGTGGAAAAGCTGCGGGCCGTGGCCGGCCGCGTCCTGGGCGCCGCCGTGGCATGAACCTCGCCGACGCCATCCGCGCCATCCCGGACTATCCCCGGCCCGGGATCATGTTCCGCGACATCACCACCCTGCTGGCCGACGCCCGGGCCTTTCGCCAGACGGTGGACGAACTGGTGCAGCTCTTCGCCGGGACCAAGATCGACAAGGTGGTGGGGATCGAGGCGCGCGGCTTCATCCTCGGCGGCGCCGTCGCCCACCAGCTCTCCGCCGGCTTCGTCCCCCTGCGCAAGAAAGGCAAGCTGCCCCATGCCACCCGGGCGGTGGAGTACGCCCTGGAGTACGGCGACGATGTCATGGAGATGCACCTCGACGCGGTGCTGGAGGGCGAGCGGGTAATGGTCGTCGATGACCTCATCGCCACCGGCGGCACGGCCCTGGCCGCCATCGAACTGCTCACCCAGGCCCGCGCCCATATCGCCGGCGCCGCCTTCGTCGTCGATCTGCCGGGACTGGGCGGCGCGGCGCGGCTGCGCGCGGCGGGCGTGCGTGTTTCCACCCTGGTCGAGTTCGAAGGGCGCTAAAGGGGCTCTTGGATCGGCGAGGGCCAGGACCCACCTTGCAGCAATGGGCTTCAGTCGTCCCTGGCGGCTTTTTCGGCGGATGCAGAACACGATCGTGATCGTGGCCGCGCTCATCTACGCGGTCGCCGTGATCCAGGCCTGGCGGGTGCTGCCCGGCGCCGACGCCTTGAAGGCGCAGCGGACGCTGATCTTTCCGGGCTTTTTCCTGGTTATCTCCTTCGCCGGCGCGCTCCTCGTGCGTCCGTTTCGAGGCGCGCTTTCCCGGCATCTGTGGATCAGCTTCAAAACCGGTTTCGGCCAGAGTGTGATCTCGGTCCTGGTCGGTGTCGGCGTCCTCATCCTCGTCGCCGGCTTCGTGTTCTGGCAGGTCCACGCGGCGGCCCATGGCGGCCGGTATCCGGGCGGCGCCTTCTCCGGCTACGCGGCCGGCATCGGCCTGCTCGCCGCCCAGGCGATCCTGTCGCGCGGAATGGAACGCGATCCCGCCGTTCGCGCCGACATCGAGGTCGATTGAGCCTTCAGAGTTCGCCGCGCCCGCCGCCGTTAAGGGCGAAGAGCGCCAGGGTCCGCAGGCGCGCCAGGCGGGCGGCGTCGGGCCGGTGGTCGGCGCGGCGGTCGGAGGCGAAGCCGTGGCCGGCGTCGTAGAGGTGGATCGCAACCTCGGGGTGGGCCGCGCCGATGGTCTCGACCACCTCGGGGGGAATTGACCGGTCGTGCCTGCCGAAGTGAAGAAGGGTCGGACAGCGTGGCGTCTCGGCGATCAGCTCGGGGATCCGCCGGCCGTAGTATCCCGCCGCCGCCGCGATCCCCTCGCACCGGCAGGCGGCGAGCCAGGTCGCCGTCCCGCCCCAGCAGAAGCCGACGACGAAGACCGGCGGGGCCAGGGCGGCGGTGGCCGCGGCCAGATCGCCAGCCACCTCGTCCCAGGGCGTCTCTTCGGAGAGCCGCCGCCCCCGCTCGATTCCCGCGGCGTCGTCGCCGGCCTCGAAGCCCGGAGCGCGGCGGTCGTAGAGGGACGGCGCCAGCGTCTCGTAGCCATCGGCGGCGAAACCGTCGGCGAGGTCGCGTAAGTGGGCGGTGACGCCGAAGATCTCCTGGATCAGCACCAGCCCGCCGCGCCGGGCGTCGGCGGGCGGCGCGCGATAGGCGCCGAATGGGAAGCCGTCGGCCGCGCCGCGCAGGGCGATCGCCTCGCCCACCCGGCTCAGCCGCCGAAGAGGTCGAGCGTGCGTCGGCGCGCCAGCCTGGCCGCCGCCTCGTCGTGGCGGGCCGGATCCTCGTTGTTGAAGCCGTGGCCAGCCTCATCATAGATGTAGACCGGAACGCCGGGGTTGGCGGCTTCCACGGCCGCCTTCACCTCGTCGGCGGGGATGCCGGTGTCCTTGCGTCCCAGGTGGACGATGGTCGGGCACTTGGGGCGCAGATCGGCGTTGGCCTTGACCAGGCTGCCATAATAGCTTGAGGCGCCGGAAAGTCCGTCGAGCTTGCAGGCGGCCAGCCACGCCAGCGAACCGCCGTAGCAGTAGCCGACGACGAAGACCTTGCCGGCGCCGGCCAGGGTGTCGCGGCACGCGGCGATGTCGGCCAGGGCCTGATCCAGCGGCGTGGCCCTGGCGTGTCCGATCCCGGCGGCCATGCCCGCCTCGTCGTGGCCGGCGGTGAAGCCCCGCTCGCGGCGATCGTAGAGTGAAGGCGCGATCGCCTCGAACCCCAGCGACGCCCAGCGATCGACATCCCGCCGCACGTGCGCGTCCAGGCCGAAGATCTCCTGGATGACCACGACGCCGCCCTTGCGGTCGCCGGTCGGCGCCGCGCGCCAGGCGTCGAATTCAAAGCCGTCTTCGGCGGTGCTCTTGATCCTGATCGGTTCACCCATGGTCGTCTCCTTAAACATTGAAGCGAAAGTTCATCACGTCGCCGTCGCGCACGATGTAATCCTTGCCCTCGGAGCGCAGCTTGCCCGCTTCCCGCGCGCCGGCCTCGCCGGCCAGGCGGACATAGTCGTCGAAGGCGATGGTTTCGGCGCGGATGAAGCCCTTCTCGAAGTCGGTGTGGATGACCCCGGCGGCCTGCGGCCCGGTGGCGCCCACCGGAATGGTCCAGGCTCGGGTCTCCTTGGGGCCGGCGGTGAAATAGGTCTGCAGGCCGAGCAGGGCGTAGGCCTCGCGGATCAGGCGGGCGAGGCCAGGCTCGGCGAGGCCGAGGGTCTCCAGGAACTCCCCTCTCTCACCCGGATCGAGCAGGGCGATCTCGCTTTCGATCTTGGCCGAGATCACCACCGACTTGGCCTTGTCCCGCGCCGCCCGGGCGGCCACCGCCTCGGAAAGGGCGTTGCCGGTTTCGGCGACCGCCTCGTCCACGTTGCAGACATAGAGCGCCGGTTTGGCGGTCAACAGCTGCAGCATGCGCCAGGCCTTGTCGTCGTCGGCGGCCACGACGGCCGCGCGCGCCGGCCTGCCGGCCTCGAGCTGGGCCAGGGCGAGCCTGGCCAGGGCCAGGGTGGTCACGGTTTCCTTGTCGCCGCTTTTGGCCCTCTTCTCGAGATTGGCGATACGCTTTTCCAGGCTTTCGAGATCGGCCAGCATCAGTTCGGTTTCGATGATGTCGAGGTCGTCGAGCGGATCGACCCGGCCCTCGACGTGGGTCACGTCGCCGTCCTCGAAGCAGCGGGCGACCAGGGCGATGGCGTCGCAGTCGCGGATGGTGGCCAGGAACTGATTGCCCAGGCC
>DASRLN010000272.1:0-6632 GCA_035648435.1 Caulobacteraceae bacterium | reverse complement strand
GCGATCAGGTCGAAGGGGCCGCTCACCGATTGCAGGCGGCGCACCGCCGTCATCCGGCGGACGGCGGCGACCACCGCCGGGGCGAGCTTGGGGGTCACGGTCAACATCACATAGGCGTGGATCTGGCCGCGCTCGTGAGCTTCGGAAAGGCGCACGCCGTAGCCGGTGACGACGCCCGACCGCTCCAGCCGCTCCAGGCGGCTCTGCACCGTGGTGCGCGATAGGCCGAGCGAACGGGCCAGCTTGGCGGCGGGGGCGCGGGCGTCGTCGCGCAGCAGCGCGATCAGGCGTCGGTCGAGATCGTCCATCTGCGCGCTTTCCTCGGCGAAGCGCCGAAAATAGCTCGGCGTTTCGTCGAAGTCGCCATGGGAATCGACGCCGCGCGCCTTCATCTTCAGCGCCGGTCGCCAGCGGGAGAGACACCATGAAAGACGTCGTCGTCATCGGCGCGGGCCATATCGGGGGGACGATCGCCGCGCTGCTCAGCGAAACCGGCGACTACCGGGTCACCGTCGCGGACCAGTCGGCGGTCCAGCTCGCCGCCCTGGGCGCGCGGCTGCGCGTTGAGCACAAGGTGCTGGACGTCACCGCCGCCGCCGCCCTGCGTGATCTCCTGACCGGCAAGTTCGCCGTCCTCAGCGCCGCGCCATATCACCTCACCTTCCATGTCGCCGAGGCGGCCAAGGCGGCCGGCGCCCACTACCTCGACCTTACCGAGGACGTCGCCTCGACCCGAAAGGTGAAGGCCTTGGCCGAGGGCGCGGTGACCGCCTTCATTCCCCAGTGCGGCCTCGCCCCCGGCTTCATCTCCATCGTGGCGGCCGATCTGTCGGGCCATTTCGACACTTTGCATGACGTGCGCCTGCGCGTCGGCGCCCTGCCGAAATATCCGTCCAATGCGCTCAACTACAATCTCACCTGGTCCACCGACGGGGTGATCAATGAATACTGCGAGCCGTGCGAGGCCATCGTCGATGGCCTGCCGCGCCAGACCCGGGCGATGGAGGAATGCGAGGCCTTCGCCCTCGACGGGGTGACCTACGAGGCATTCAACACGTCAGGCGGCCTGGGCACGCTCTGCGAAACCCTGGAGGGCAAGGTGCGCAACCTCAACTACCGCACCATCCGCTATCCCGGCCACGCGGCGATCATGAAGGCTCTGCTCAACGATCTGCGCCTGCGCGACCGGCGTGACCTGCTCAAGGACATCCTGGAAAATTCCCTGCCGGCGACCCTGCAGGACGTGGTCATCGTCTTCGTCACGGTCTCGGGCCTGAAGGATGGCCACCTCGTCCAGGAAACCTACGCCAACAAGATCTACGCCCGCCAGATGGATGGGCGGATGGTCAGCGCCATCCAGATCACCACCGCCTCGGCGATCTGCGCGGTGCTCGACATGCTGAAGGACGGCGCCGTGCGCGCCGCCGGCTTCGTGCGCCAGGAGGAGATCGGCCTCGCCGACTTCCTCGGGGGTCGCTTCGGCGCCGCCTACGCCATGGCGGACGGCGTCCCGGCTCCGCGCGCCGCGGCGCCGGTTCTGGAGGCGGTGTCGTGAGCGACCTGAAGCCGGAAACCGCCGCGCTCCTCGGTCGTCTGGGCGTCGCCCCCGCCGCCTTCACCGGCGGCGCCCGCGCCGCCGTCTCGCCGATCACCGGCGAGGTCATCGCCCAGGTCCACGACACCTCGCCGGAGGAAGTCGCCGGGGCCATCGACGCCGCCCACGAAGCCTTCCTCGCCTGGCGCGCCGTCCCCGCGCCTCGTCGCGGCGAACTCGTCCGCCTGCTGGGCGAGGAACTGCGCGCCGCCAAGGCCGATCTCGGCCTGCTGGTGACCCTGGAGGCCGGCAAGACGATTTCCGAGGGCCTGGGCGAAGTCCAGGAGATGATCGACATCTGCGACTATGCCGTCGGCCTCTCCCGCCAGCTGTTCGGCCTGACGCTCGCCACCGAGCGTCCCGATCACCGGATGATGGAGACCTGGCAGCCGCTGGGCGTGGTGGGCGTGATCAGCGCCTTCAACTTCCCGGTCGCGGTGTGGTCGTGGAACGCCGCCCTGGCGCTCATCTGCGGCGACGCCGTGGTCTGGAAGCCGTCGGAGAAGACGCCGCTGACCGGGCTGGCCGTCCAGGCCCTGTTCGAGCGCGCCGCCGCCAGGTTCGAAGGAGCGCCGGCCAATCTCTCGATGGTCATCATCGGCGATCGCGCCGTGGGCGAGGCTCTGGTCGCCGCGCCGAAGGTGCGGCTGGTCTCCGCCACCGGATCCACCGCCATGGGCCGCGCGGTGGGACCGGCGCTGGCGGGGCGCTTCGCCAGGGCCTTGCTGGAACTGGGCGGCAACAACGCCGCCATCGTCTGTCCCTCGGCCGACCTCGACCTCACCCTGCGCGGGGTCGCCTTCGCGGCCATGGGGACGGCCGGCCAACGGTGCACCACCCTGCGCCGCCTCTTCGTCCACGAGCGTGTCTACGAGGCCTTCGTGCCGCGCCTGAAGGCCGCCTATGCCTCGGTCCGCATCGGCGATCCGCGCGAGGCCGACACCCTGGTCGGGCCGCTGATCGACCCCGCCTCGCTCTCGGCCATGCAACGCGCCCTGGCCGACGCCAGGGCCGACGGCGGGATGGTGACCGGCGGCGAGCGCGTGGCCGGACCGGGGGAGGGGATCTACGTGCGCCCGGCCATCGTCGAAATGCCCCGCCAGGGCGAGGCGGTGCGCCGCGAGACTTTCGCCCCGATTCTCTACGTCATGCGCTACAGCGACTTCGACGAGGCTATCGCCCTCAACAACGACGTGCCCCAGGGGCTGTCGTCCTCGATCTTCACCACCGACGTGCGCGAGGCCGAGCGGTTCTGCTCCGCCCAGGGCTCCGACTGCGGCATCGCCAACGTCAACATCGGCCCCTCGGGCGCGGAGATCGGCGGCGCCTTCGGCGGCGAAAAGGAAACCGGCGGCGGTCGCGAAGCCGGCTCCGACTCCTGGAAAGCCTACATGCGCCGGGCGACCAATACGGTGAACTATGGCACGACCCTGCAGTTGGCGCAGGGGGTGAAGTTCGAGATCTGACGCCATTGATCCGCGTCAGACTAGCCTGTAGTCTGGTCTGATGAGGCTAGGTCATGACTGAAATCGGCGCGTTCGAGGCCAAGAACCAGTTCTCCCGATTGATTGAACGCGCGCGGCATGGCGAAGCGTTCACCATCACGCATCGCGGCGTGGCCGTGGCCAAACTCGTCCCCGTCTGCGAGGGACCAGACGTGGCCAAGGCGCGCGAAGCGCTGGCCAGGTTGCGCGCCGGGGCGAAACAACGGCGCGGCGCGCCGATCTCGCGGGACGAAATCCTGAAGTGGATCGCCGAGGGTCGACGCTGATTGATGGCGCTGGTTGTTGATGCGTCATACGCGGTAGCCGTCGCACTGGAGGAAGAAGACCTGATCGGCGGTCAAGACACGCTGGAGCGGATCGCGGCCGGCGGCGTGATTGTCCCGGCGATTTGGCGTTTCGAAGTGGCCAACGCCTTGCTGATGGCGGTCCGGCGAAAGCGCATAGCGGCGAGGCGGCCGGCCGTGATCTTGGCCGATCTGGAGGCTCTCGCAATCACCATCGATGAGGCCGCGACCCCGCGGGCCTGGACCGCGACCTTCGCTCTGGCCGAGAGCCATGGGCTGACGATCTACGATGCAGCCTATCTGGAGCTGGCCGTGCGGCTAGGCGCGCCGATCGCCTCGCGTGACGGCCAACTGATCCGCGCCGCGCGTCGGGAGGCCGTCGAGGTGCTTGGAGTCTGAAGCGCATGGACAAGGTCAACCTCGCCGCCGCCTTCGCCTCGTTCTCCGACGCGTGGAGCCCGAAGGTCGCCGGTGACGTCAACGACTTCCAGGTCAAGCTCGTCAAGCTGCGTGGCGCCTTTCACTGGCACTCTCACGAGGTCGAGGACGAGCTGTTCCTGGTCGTGGCGGGCCGCCTGCGGATTCGCTTCCGCGACCGCGCGGTGGACCTCGGTCCAGGCGAGCTGATCATCGTGCCCCATGGCGTCGAGCATTTGCCCGAGGCGATCGGCGAGGAGTGTCAGGTTCTTCTCCTCGAGCCGAACACGACGCTCAACACCGGCGACACGATCAATGCCCGAACGGTGAGGGCGTTGAGCCGGCTGGACGAACAAGCGTAATAGCTACGGCCCGGAGGCTCTCATGACCGAACCCACCGAAGCCCTGATCGGCGATTTCGTCGCCTGGCTGGCGTCCGGGCCGCGTCCTTACGCCGAGGTCATGGAGGTCTGGCGGACCTCCTGTCCGCGGCTGACGGTCTGGGAGGACGCCGTCGATCGGGGGCTTGTGGCCAGACGCCACGACGGCGATGGCCGTGTTTGCGTCGGCCTCACCGAAGTCGGCCAGGCGCTACTCGACAGCCGCGCCGGCTGAGCGAAGCGGGCGAGTGGCGGGCGCCGCTCCGCCCTTAGGCTGCGCGGGTTAACGAGCATCCCGAAAGGCTGGACCTCAGGCAAAGGCTGGAACCGGACCAGTTGAATCGTCGTCTTCCGCCCTTCGACGTCGGATCGGCGTTGCTCGGGTCCGGCGCGACCGGGCGCGAGCGCGGGTCGCCATGCGCATCCCGAGGATGCGGACACGAAGGAGCGTCCAGCGGCTCACTCGACTCGCGGCGGGCGCCAATCGCCCCAAAGCGTTGCGGACGTGCACGTTGGCGGTGACGAGCCCAACCGCGGCCAGCAGTTCAAAATAGACTGCCCAGTCGCCCCCCATCACCAACGCCAGCTCAAGCGGAAAGATGTGGGCGAAAGCCCAGGCTATCACGCAGAAGGCGATGACGCCCGCCGCCTTGGATGGCGTCATTTTCGACAACCAGCCGGAGAAGGCCGCCGCGAGGGTCCACAGGAAGTTCAGCAATGTCTCGCCTCCTCAATCGGCAAAGCTGGTGACTGAGCCCACTTACGGCAACCCAACGCGCGCGAGCGTAGAACCTTCAGGTCGGGTATCCCATCGCCTGCCTGCGGCCCCCTCACGCCGCCGGTGCCCCTCCCGTCCCCGGGCTCGTGGAACTTTCCGCGAAGCTCAGCCGTTGCTTGGCCTGCACGCTACACACTTCATGAGGCACACCATGAGTCAGAACCGCGTTGAAGGCGCCGGCAAGAAGGCCGCCGGGGCGATCAAGCAAGCCGCCGGCAAGGCCACCGGCAACACCAAGCTGCAAGCCAAGGGCGCGACCGAGAAGGCCGCCGGGACCGTCCAGAACAAGGTCGGCAAGGCACAGGACAAGATGGGCGCGGCCCTGCGCAAGTAGCCACGCCTTCACGACACACTGCGCGGCGCCGCCCGACCGGGCGGCGCCGTTTGCGCATCGGGCGTTCAGCGACGCGGCCTGACCGCGATCGGGAGACTATCGAACAGAACCGGCTCGTCGCTCGTTCGCGCTCGTTCGATGGAGAGCAGCCGGGCCTTGGTGGCCAGGCCACCCGGGGCGGAGAAGCCGCCGGCCTTGCCGCCCTCGGCCAGCACCCGATGGCAGGGCACGATGACCGGAATGGGATTGCGGCCGAGCGCCGCGCCGACTGCCCGCGCCGCGCCCGCTTCGCCGAGGCGCCCGGCGATCTGGCCATAGGTCAGGGTCTCGCCCGGCGGAATGGTCCGGGCCACCTCCAGCACCCGCCGCTCGAACGCGCTCAGTCCAATGATGTCGATGACGATGTCGGAGAGGTCCACGCGCTCGCCGCCAAGCAGCCGCGCGACGCCGTTGATGGCCGTGCGAACCGGCTCTGGCGGGCTCGCCGACTGGACCGCCCCGGGCCAGCGTCCCGCCAGGCGCCGCCGCGTCGCTTCCGGGCTCGGCCCGGGAAGCTCGAAGCCCACGATCCCGGCCTCGCCCCAGACGATCCCACAGGGTCCGACGGCGGTGTCGAACACGGTGAAGCCGGCCGCGTTCATGGCGCCAGCGTCCGCCCGGTCAGGCGCTCAAGGATGCGCAGCGGCGAGGCCGCCTCGTCGGCCATGGCCGAGACCGGCAGGTAGAAGGTCTGCTCCAGCGCCCGGCGGCCAAGGACGGCGGCGTGCACCACGCTGTCGGTGAACACCATCCAGCTCGATCCGGCGGGGAAGCGCACCTCGCGTCTGGGCGCGGTCGCCTGGTAGTCGGCGTCGAGCTTGGCTCGGTCGTGCAGGCCCAGCATCAGGGCGTCATGGTCCGTGCGCCGGTTCTTGGTGATGCCCAGCCGCTCCAGCGCCCACGCCTCGCCCGGAAGATTGCGCCGCGCGCGTGGCAGCCATCGGCGCGCATAGTCCTCGAACGGCTCGCCTACCCGCCACACCCGCGCCTCGCCGGCCGGATCGATGTTGGAAAACACCCGCAGGATGCGCCGCCCGCCCACCGGCCGGGAGGGAAAGGCGTCGGCGTGCAGCCGCCGGTCGTCCTTGCGCGGGCTGGCCGCTCCGTCCTCCACCGGCCGCGGCCGAAAGCTCGTCCGTCCCGGCGCGATGGCCGGGGCGTAGCGCGGCGCGACCTCGCCGACGAGCGCCGTCGCCCAGGCCGCATACCGCCCGAGCAAACGGGCCAGCGCGCCCACGTCGGCGTCCTCCGCCGCCCCGCCCACGCGGCCGGTGGCGGGGTCGAGGCTAATGTTCTTGGTC
>DASRLN010000271.1:0-3196 GCA_035648435.1 Caulobacteraceae bacterium | reverse complement strand
GCCGTTGGAGGTCTCGGGCCGAGCGTCCATTCGCGGGCGAGCAGGAACGGGCGGTCCCACCCGGACGTTTGAATGACCCGGGACCCATCCCCCAAGACAAATCGAGAAGGACCGAGACCATGGACGAGAACAGAGTGAGCGGCGCGGTGAACCGGGGGGCCGGCAAGGTCGAGGACGTCGTCGGCGCCGCCTCCGGTGACATCGGCGAACAGGTCAAGGGAAGGATGAAGGATGCGTTCGGCGCCGCCCAGAGTCTCTATGGCCGCGCCGCCGACCGGACCCGCGGAGTGGCCGGGGACATCGACACCATCATCGACGACAAGCCCTACGCCGCCCTCGCCGTCGCCGCCGCGGCCGGCTTCGCCCTGGGCCTGCTGTTGGGGGTGACCGTCGCCGGAAGGGACTGAAGCTTCCCCATCGGCCGCGGTCGCGCGATAAGGCGCGCTCCCGACAGCCTCTGGAGCGAGCCATGGCCCTGGATTCCGGCGCCGACGCCAAGACCTTCCGTTGGGACGATCCGCTCGGCCTCGCCTCGCGCCTGACCGAGGAGGAGCGCATGGTCGGGGAAGCGGCGCGCGCCTATGCCCGGGAGAAGCTGCTGCCCCGGGTGGTCAGCGCCTTCGCCGAGGAGCGGTTCGACCGCGTGATCATGACCGAGATGGGCGCGCTGGGTTTCCTCGGCGCCACCTTGCCGGAGGAATACGGCGGCTCGGCGGTGAGCCACGTCGCCTATGGCCTGATCGCCCGGGAAATCGAGGCGGTGGACAGCGGCTACCGTTCGGCGATGAGCGTGCAGTCGTCGCTGGTGATGTACCCGATCCACGCCTTCGGCTCGGAGGAACAGCGCCGCCGATGGCTGCCAGCCATGGCGGCGGGCGAGGCGATCGGCTGCTTCGGGCTCACCGAGGCGGATGGCGGTTCGGATCCCGCCTCCATGCGCACCGTGGCGCGCAAGGCCGATGGCGGTTTCGTTCTCAACGGCGCCAAGATGTGGATCACCAATGCCCCGATCGCCGATGTCTGCCTGGTGTGGGCCAAGCTCGACGGCGACATCCGCGGGTTTCTGGTCGAGCGCGGGGCCGCGGGGCTGACGACGCCGAAGATCGAGAACAAGCTTTCCCTGCGGGCCTCGGTGACAGGTGAGATTTCGCTCGCCGACGTGTTCGTGCCAGAAGCCGCGATGCTTCCGGGTGTGCGCGGGCTGCGCGGGCCATTCTCGTGCCTGAACAAGGCGCGCTACGGCATTGCCTGGGGCGCGATGGGGGCGGCGGAGTTCTGCCTCCACGCGGCCCGCGACTATGTCGGCGCCCGCCAGGTGTTCGGCCGGCCCCTGGCCGCGCGGCAACTGGTGCAGAAGAAGCTCGCCGACATGGTGACCGAGATTGCGCTCGGCTACGAAGGCGCCCTGGCTCTGGGACGGCTGATCGACGCCGGCGCCTGGGTTCCCGAGGCGATCAGCCTGATGAAGCGCAACAACTGCGGAAAGGCATTGGAAATCGCCCGCGCCGCGCGTGATATGCACGGCGGCAACGGCATCAGCGGCGAGTATCATGTGATGCGGCACGCGGCGAATCTGGAGACGGTGAACACCTACGAAGGCGCTCACGACGTCCACGCCCTGATCCTCGGCCGTGCCATCACCGGCGAAAACGCGTTCTAGAGCGGGACGGGGATGAGTGAGGTCGCGGAGATGACGGCGGACGGCCCCGCCAAGCCGGTTTCCATGGTCACGGTCATCGCCGCCTCCTCGATCGGCACGGCCTTCGAGTGGTACGATTTCTTTGTGTTCGGCGCTCTGACGCCGGTGATCGCCAAGAACTTCTTCACCGCCCTGGATCCCACGGCCGGGCTGCTGGCGGCGCTGGCCCTGTTCGCGACCGGGTTCTTCTTCCGGCCGATCGGGGCGCTGATCTTCGGCCGCATCGGCGATCGGGCGGGGCGAAAGGGGGCGTTCCTGATCACCGTGACCATGATGGGCGGGGCCACGGTGGCCATAGGGCTGCTGCCGACCTTTGCTCAGGCCGGCCCGACCGCACCGGCGTTGCTGATCGCCATGCGGATCCTTCAGGGGACGGCGCTGGGCGGTGAATACGGCGGTGCGGCGATCTATGTGGCCGAGCACGCGCCGCCGCGCCGCCGAGGATACACCACCAGCTGGGTCCAGGCTTCGGGGGCGCTGGGTCTCATCGGCGCCCTGGGCGCGATCTTCCTGGTCCGCGGCTGGATGGGCGAGGCGCGGTTCAGCGACGACGGTTGGGGCGGAGGCTGGCGACTGCCGTTCCTGCTGTCGGCGGGCCTGCTGGCGATCTCCATCTGGGTGCGAATGAAGCTGACGGAAAGCCCGGCCTTCAGGGCATTGAAGCAAGGCGGAGGCCGAAGCAACGCTCCCTATGCCGAAGCCTTCGGTCAATGGCGCAATCTCAAGTTCGTGCTGATCGCCCTCGTCGCGCTGATGAGCGCCCAGGGCGCGGTGTGGTACACCCTGTTCTTCTATGCCGAGCAGGTGTTCCTGGAGCGCTTCCTCAAACTGGCGCCGCTCACCGGCACGCAGCTGCTGCTGGCCCTGACTCTGGCCAGCGCGCCTCTCTACGTGCTGTTCGCCTGGCTTTCCGACCGGGTCAGCCGAAAGTGGGTGATGTGGTCCGGCATGAGCCTGGCGCTCATCGCCTTCTTTCCCGGGTTCCACGCCCTGACCCGCCTGGCCAATCCGGCCCTGGAAGCGGCGCAAAGGCGCACGCCGGTGGTGGTGATCGCCGATCCCGGACGCTGCTCGCTGCAGTTCGATGTCATCGGCAAGGCGAAATTCTCCAGCTCGTGCGACATCGCCAAGAGCGTTCTGTCCAACGCCGGAGTGTCCTACGCCAATCGAGCCGCCCCGGCGGGTGCGGTAGCCCAGGTGAAAATCGGCGAGACGACCGTTGTTTCCCGCGAGGCCACGGGACTGGCCGCCGCGGCCCAGAAGGCGGCGGCCGGGGCGGTCAGGCGCCAGCTCGACGCCGCGCTGGCGACCGCCGGTTATCCGGCCAGGGCCGATCCGGCGGGCGTGGATTTCTGGGGCCTGTTCTGGGTGCTGATGATCTTTGTGGTCGCCGCCACCGCCCTCTACGGCCCGATCGCCGCGACGCTGGTGGAGCTGTTCCCGACCCGCATCCGCTATACCGCCATGTCCCTGCCGTATCATATCGGAACCGGTTGG
>DASRLN010000270.1:0-4491 GCA_035648435.1 Caulobacteraceae bacterium | reverse complement strand
GTCAAGGACCCCCACCCCGAAAACGCCGGTCCGCCGGCCAAAGGCGCCAACTCCTTCACCGAACGCCAGGCCAAACGCCACATCGAAAACTCCGGCTACTCCAACGTCACGGCCCTGACCAAGGACGACAGCGGCGTCTGGCACGGCAGCGCCATGAAGGGCGGCAAGAGCTACAATGTGTCGCTCGACTTCAAAGGCAACGTCGTCACCAACTAACCGACTCATTCTCTATAGCAACACCCGCACAAAATCCGAGGAAACGACAATGACCAGGACTGTCACCAGATTGTTCGACAACTATGCCGACGCCCAGGCGGCCGTGACCAGGCTGGAAGCCATGGGCGTTCCGCACGCCGACATCAGCATCGTCGCCAGCAACGCCGATGGGCGCCATGGCGACGCCGCCGATGGGGCGGCCAGGGACGCCGGCAAGGGGGCCTCGATCGGCGCCGTCGCCGGCGGCGCGGGCGGACTGCTGGCCGGCCTTGGCCTGCTGGCCATTCCGGGCCTCGGCCCGGTCGTGGCCGCCGGCTGGCTCGTCTCCACCGCCGTCGGCGCGGTCGCCGGCGCGGCGGCCGGAGGGGCGACCGGCGGTGTCGTCGGCGCGCTCACCCACGCCGGGGTCAAGGAATCAGACGCCCACGTCTATGCCGAAGGCGTCCGGCGCGGCGGCACTCTGGTCAGCGCCAAGGTCGACGACGCGCGGTATAGCCAGGCCGAGGCGGCGCTCGCCGAGGCCAAGGGTGTCGATGCGGCGGAGCGCGGCGCCGCCTATCGCACTAGCGGCTGGACAGCCTTCGACGAGAACGCCCCCGCCTATACCGCCGATCAGGTTGTCGAGGAGCGGCGCACCTACACGACCAACTTCTAGGACCGCCGCGCCAAGCCGGCCGGGCGTTCTTCGCCCGGCCGGCGACCAAGTCGTCCACCCGGCGTTGTGGTGGACGGATGGCGCCGGGCCGGCGGTCGCGGCGGTCTCTTGTGGAGCCAGTTCAATGACGAGCGGTCTGACGAAGAGCGCCGATGTGCAGGGCCGGCCGGTGGTCGGCCGAGAGGGCGCCAGATTAGGAACGGTGCGGGAGATGTTCGTCGATCTCGCCTCGGGGCGGGTCGAATTCCTCGTCGTCGAAGGCCCCATCCGGCGCCGGGCCCCGGTGGTGGTTCATGCCCATGCACCCGAGCCCGATGGCCGAAACCGTCAGCCCGCTCTTTCCCAGTTCGCGCATCCGCATCTTCGGCCGGCCCCACCCTCGCGCGACGTGGACGCCCGAGCCGCCATGGCGAATAGGGCGACGGGATATCCATTGCCATGCCCTCCGCAATCGCGGACCTTGAATTCGGACGGGTTCTGAAGGCCAAGCCAGGGTGAAAGACTGGCCTGTCGGCAGGTTGGCGGTCGATGACCTCGCCACGGTCGAAGGCGTCAGCGCGCCCCTCGCCCAGCGGATCTTCGACTATCTCCGGCGGAGCGCCTGAGGGATGGGGCGCTCCCTCGAAGCCTGCTAGGCTTTCGGGCGAGTGACGGGATTGCGCAAGGGGCGGACATTGAGCTGGGCGCCCCTAGCCGACATCCACGCGCGTCCGCTTCCGGGCGTCTGCCTTGGTTCCGGAGTTGACCCATTGTGGAAGTTGGGAGAGTCCGCTTACCGTAGCCGCGGGTGATCCACCGGGGGCGGCACGGACATCCTCAAACCTGTGAGCGAGCCGTTGGAAGAACGTCCAAGATGGATTTGGCTGATGGGGTTCGCCAACTCCACCTACGGCTTTGGCTATGCGGCCATCCTCGTGACCGCCCCTCAGCTCCTCGCCGCCCACGGCGTCGCCCAGCCTGTGATTGCCGGAATGACGGCGTTGGCGACTGCTGTCAGCCTCGCCGTGTTCGTCCTGGCGCCGGTGCTCGACACCCTGATCAGCCGGCGAGCCTGGTCTATCGGACTGGCTCTTGTGGGCGCGGCGCTGACAACCCTGGCGCTGCTCCTGCCGGCGCGGAGTCCATGGCTTGGGGCGATGCTTCCGGCGGCGGCGCTGACGTTCAGCCTCTACAACGCCGCGGTGGGCGGTTGGTTGGGCGCCGCCCTGCCCAAGAGCTGCGACGCGACGATCAGCACCTGGTTCACCATCGGCAATTCCACCGGCTTTGGAATAGGCGCGCTGATACAGTTCTGGCTGCTCGCCCATTTGCCGGCGGGCGGCGGGGCGCTGGTCGTAGGCGTCGCAACCCTGGTTCCGCTGGCCTTCCTGCCCTTGATCCCAGCGACCGACCTTGGCCGCAAAGCGATGGGCGAAAGCTTTGGCGCCCTGGCGCGAGATCTTTCGCACCTGGTGAGGCAGGGTCTGGTCCTGCGTATTCTGCTCATGTTCCTGCTGCCTTGCGCGGCCTTCACGCTGACGAACGCCTTTGGCGGCCTGGGCCCCGACTTCCATGCCTCCGACGGTGTGGTGGGCGTCGCCAACGGCGTTGGCGCAGTCCTCATCGGCCTGGGCGCATCGCTCCTGGCGCGCCTTATCCTGAAGCGGTTCTCGGCGCCGCTGGCCTATCTTTCAATCGGCGTTCTGGGCGCGGCCTTCACCCTGGCTCTGGTCGCCCTGCCGCACACGCCCTCGACCTATATTCTGGCGGTGCTGGGCGAGAATGCGGCCCAGAGCATCGCCCAGGTGTCGCAAAACGCGATCATCTTCCGCTCCATCCCTCAGGGCAGCCCGCTAGCCTCCAGCCAGTTCGGCCTTTTGAGTACGGCGTTCGGGGTTCCCTACGCCTACATGCTCGCCATGGACGGCTACGGCTACAAACTGGCGGGCGGTGTCGCTGGCTCCTTTGTCATGGACGCCGGGCTCAGCCTTGCCGCCTGTCTGATCCTCGTCTGGCCCGTGATGCGATGGCTGGCGGCCGGCAAGTTGGAAGTCGGTGCGGACGATGAAGGCGCATCCCGGGCCGCAGCCTGAACTTCCGCTTCCTTCCGCTTGCGCGGCGTCGCGCCTTTAGCCAACCTCGGCGGACCCCAGCGACGACGCGGCCTTCTATGGCGTCCCACGCCTTGTGACCCACATCGATGACGGCGCGATCACGGCGCTCAGGGATTTCTATCGCGAGGTGCTGCCAGGTGGCGGCGTTCTGCTCGACCTGATGAGCAGTTGGGTGAGCCACCTGCCCGACGACGTCGCCTACCGCGAAGTCATTGGCCATGGCATGAACGCCGAGGAGCTGGCCGCCAATCCGCGCCTCGGCCGGTGGTTCGTCCAAGACCTCAATCGGAACCTCACACTACCGCTGGCCGACGCGAGCATTGACGGGGCGATGATCTGCGTCTCGATCCAGTATCTTCAACAACCCCTGGCCGTGATCGGCGAGGTCGCCCGGGTTGTACGCCTTGGCGCACCGTTGGTGGTCAGCTTTTCGAACCGGTGCTTCCCCACCAAGGCGGTGGCGCTTTGGTGCGCCCTCGACGGTGAAGGTCACGCGAACCTGGTCGATCTGTACCTGCGGCGCGCAGGTTTCAGGGACGTAGCGACGCGAAAGCTGGCCGACGGGCGGACCAGCGATCCGCTGACAGCAGTCGTTGGGCGAACGTGAGAAAGCGACCCGACGCCACGCTTTCCCCAAGCTTGCCAACCTTGCCCTGCCTGGGTCGCCTGCAGGCCTCCGGCGGCAGTAGGGAAACGCGCCTTGACATTTTGCATGCAACCTGTCATAATGCAAATATCATCATCGCCGTGCAGGAACCCCATGCCGCTTGCCCCCAAACATGAAGCCTTCGCCCAGGCCCGGGCCAAGGAGCGCGGCTGGCCCCACCGGCGGCCCGTCGCCGCCCCATCGCATGCCCCGATCACCCCATGATCGCCCCGGGTTCGCCCCCCGAGGTGTGGTGGTTCTCGGGGTCGAGCCGGTGATGAACGTCACGGGACGAGCCATCCTTGCTCACCGTCATTCCGGCCGTCGCGGAGCGGAGCGAAGCAGAGAGCCGGGATCCAGGGGGCTTGGCGTCGTCCCCGCCGATACGAATAGTCGCGCCGAGCCTCCTGGGTCCTTAGCTCTTCAGCCCGCAAGAGCGGGCCTGCGGCCTGGATGAAGGTGGGTTGGCAAGCTTAGCTGTGGCGGCGCGGGCGTGGCCCGGCCCTCGGGGCCGTGAAAACCTGTCAAAAAGGTGCGCTGGGGCGCCAACAACCGGGTATTTTCCGGTCAAAAACCTGCAAAAGTCTGTCAAGAACTGTAAAAAAATGCCGGAAATTTTTTGGCCGAGCAGACTCCGAATGATGCCCGGAGTCGGTTACATCTCTTTGATTTGGCTTGGTTCCATCGGGGTGGCGGACTCCGCGGTCGGCGCCGTCGATGTAAAAAACCGGGCCGATTCACGCCGCCGCCCCGGCCAGGAACGCATCCTCGGCCGCGTAGTCGAACATCGTCTCAAGGTAGGAGGGGAAGACCACCCCCGCCTGCGCCGCCGCCACGGCCGAGCGGCAGGCGCCGGCGACCGCCTGCTCGTAGGTGGCGAC
>DASRLN010000269.1:0-5024 GCA_035648435.1 Caulobacteraceae bacterium | reverse complement strand
GAAACGTTACGTTTCGGCGGTGATTCTCGCGACCGTTTCCGCGGAAATCCCGCCCCAGCTACCAGGGATCAGGCCGCCGCCGCCGTTCCCAGCGCCGCCGGCATGCGCTGCGTGGTCGAAAAGCCGATCAAGGCCGACCGCTTCGCCGAGGCGATCAATCTGGCCCTGGCCGGGGCGCCGGCGGCGCTGGGAACGGCGGCGGCGGCCTGATCCCTGGTAGCTGGGGCGGGATTTCCGCGGAAACGGTCGCGAGAATCACCGCCGAAACGTAACGTTTCACTTGACAATGTAATTCCGCACGTTACACCGCGCCTCGTGATCAGGTCGTTCAACGACAAGGGTCTGAGGCGCTTCGCCGAGAGGGGCGACCGCTCGAAGCTGAGCGTCCAGAAGCCCGACCGCATCCAGGACATCCTGAACGCTCTGGAGGCGGCGACGGCGCCCGGCCAGATGAACATCCCGGGCCTGCGCTTCCATGACCTCGCCCCGGCGCGGCCGGGGACCTATTCGGTCACCGTGAGCGGCAATTGGCGGATCACATTCCGGTTTTCCGGACAGGACGCGGTGGATGTCGATTTGGAGGATTACCACTAGAGCCGCGGCGGCCTCCCCGTGCATGCATGGAGTGTTGATTCTTGTTGGCTACTTTTTGATCTAAACTATATTTTGAACGGTATTTCTCAAATGACGCGCAATTCTCTGATGGCGGGGCTCCCGCCGACCCACCCTGGCGGCTTCCTGAGCCGGGTCGTGCTCCCGTCTCTCCCGGTCACCAAGACGAGGTTCGCCGAGATGCTCGGGATCACCAGGCAGACGCTGCACAACATCCTCCGCGAGAGGGCTCCGATCACGACGCCGGTGGCCGTGCGGCTGGGGAAGGTGTGCGGCAACGGGCCGGAAATCTGGCTGGCGATGCAGCAAGCCTGCGACCTGGCGAAGACGGAACGCGAGCTGGCCGAGGTGCTCTCCACCCTGCCGACTTTGCACGCGGCCTGACGCGGTCAGACCTCGGATTGCAAAGTTGCATGGCGGACGGCAGGCCGCCGCGCCGGAGCGGAGGGGTCGAGTGGTAGCTGGGGGCGGGATCGAACCGCCGACCTGTGGGTTATGAATCCACCGCTCTAACCATCTGAGCTACCCAGCCGAAGGGCCCGCGCGGGAGGCCGGCTTATAGGGGCGCGGTCACCCGCCGGCAAGGCCGGCGGCGACCACCCGGCCAGTCGTCCAGCCACCTCCTCGCCGATCGCCAGGGAGGCGGTAAGGCCGGGACTTTCGATGCCGAACAGGGCGACGAGGCCGGCAAGACCGTGGGTTTCCAGGCCGTCGATGCGGAAATCGGGCTGGGGATCGCCGGGGCCGTGGATCTTGGGGCGCAGGCCGGCGTAGTCGGGAGCGAGGGCGCCGTCGGGCAGGCCGGGCCAGAAGCGGCGGACATAGGCATAGAAGCCCTCGGCGCGGGCGGGATCGACGAGGTAATCCTCGGTTTCGACGAAGGCGAGGTCGGGGCCGAAGATGGCCTGACCGCCGAGGTCGCGGCGGTAGTGGGTCCCCAGGGCGCCGGCGATCGGCGGCGGGTAGATCAGGCGCTCGAAGGGCGCCCTCCCCCGGAGGCGGAAATAGACCCCCTTGCCGAGAAAGCGCGGCGGGATGGCGGCGGCGGGGAAGCCCTCGACCCGGGCGGCCACGGCCTGGGCGCCGAGGCCCGGGGCGGTGACCAGCAAGCGCGTGGCCAGCCGCGTGGGCGCCGCGCCGCCGGCGTGGATAGAGAACCCCTCCCCCGCTCCCAGCGGCGTCGCCCCCTCGAAGGGCGCGGCCAGGGCGACGGCCCCGCCGCGGTCTTCGATCTCGCCGGCGAGGGCGACCATGTAGCCGTGGCTGTCGAAGACCCCGCTCTCGGGCGAGAGGATCGCCGCCGCGGCGCGCAAGCCGGGCTCCAGGGCGATGGCGTCGGCGCCGGTGAGTTGCTCGACGCCTTCGACGCCGTTGGCGCGGGCCTGGGCGTAAATCGCCGCCAGACGCGGCTCCTCGCCGGCCTGGGCGACGACGAGTTTGCCGCATTTGCGGAAATCGATCTTGTGGGCTTCGAGGAATGGGTAGAGGGCGCGTCGGCCGGCGACGCAGAGGCGGGCCTTGAGCGAGCCGGTGGGATAGTAGAGGCCGGCGTGGATGACCTCGGAATTGCGCGAGGAGACGCCCTGGCCGATGGCGCGCTCCTTCTCCAGCACCACCACCGAAAGGCCGCGGCCGGCCAGGGCGTGGGCGCACGCCAGCCCGACCGCCCCGGCGCCCACGACGCAGGCGTCGAAATCGAATTCGGCCATGCCGCGGACTTAGAGAAACGGGCGCACGATGCAATGGCGGGCCGAGACCGCGACATGGTAGCGGGGATTGGTGAACTCGTGCCCGGTTGACGGGGCGATGGAGAGCGTTCGTGCCGCGATCTTGCGGAAGTCGCGCGGCAGAGTAAAGGTGCGGTCGAAATCGCGGCAAAACTTGCCTTGCCCACGGAGCCAGCCTTGACCTCAGCGCCGCGCCTGAAAGCCAACGCCCTGTCCCTGCGCATCCCGGAGCCCAAGTCGCGGCCAGGGGAGATGCTGGACTTCGGCAATCTGCGGCTTTCAGAGGCCGGGGCGGTGGAGCGGCCGCCGATCGACGCCGAGCCGCGTGATCTGCGCGAGCTGGCCTTCGGCCTGGTGCGGGTGCTGAACGACGACGGCGTCGCGGTGGGGCCGTGGGCGCCGGCGCTCGCACCCGAGGCCCTGAAGGGCGCCCTGGAGGCGATGATGCTGACCCGGGCCTATGACGAGCGGATGTACCGCGCCCAGCGGCAGGGCAAGACCTCGTTCTACATGAAGTGCCGGGGCGAGGAGGCGGTGGCGGTCGGCGCCGCCATGGCGCTGAACCCGGACGACATGTGTTTCCCGACCTATCGCCAGCAGGGCCTGTTGATCGCTCGCGGCTGCCCGCTCCAGGCGATGATGAACCAGGTGCTCTCCAACGCCCGCGACCCGCTCAAGGGCAGGCAGATGCCGGTGCATTATTCGAGCCCGGAGTACGCGGTGTTCTCGATCAGCGGCAACCTCGGCACCCAGTACAGCCAGGCGGTGGGCTGGGCGATGGCCTCGGCCTTCAAGGGCGACACGCGGATCGCGGCCGGATGGATCGGCGACGGGGCGACGGCGGAGGGCGATTTCCACCATGCTCTGACCTTCGCCTCGGTCTATCGCGCCCCGGCGGTGCTCAACGTGGTCAACAACCAGTGGGCGATCTCCTCGTTCCACGGCCTGGCCGGCGATGGCGACGCGCCGTTCGCCTCGCGGGCCATCGGCTTCGGCCTGCCGGCCCTGCGCATCGACGGCAACGACCTCTTGGCGGTCTATGCGGCGACGGCCTGGGCGGCGGAGCGGGCCCGCGCCAACCTCGGCGCGACGGTCATCGAGCTGGTCACCTATCGGGCCGAGGGCCACTCGACCAGCGACGATCCCAGCCGCTACCGACCGGCCGAGGAGGCGGCGGGATGGCCGCTGGGCGATCCGATCGCGCGGCTCGCGCGCCACCTGATGGCGCTGGGAGCGTGGTCGGACGACGAGCACGCGGCGCTGGAAAAGCAGCTCACCGAGACGGTGCGCGCGGCCGGCAAGGAGGCCGAGAGCCACGGCACCCTCTCCAGCGGCTCGCGTCCCAGCGTGGCGACGATGTTCGAGGACGTGTTCAAGCAGATGCCCTGGCACCTGAGAGAGCAGCGCCAGCAGGTGGGGGTGTAGGCGCATGGCCCGGATGAACATGATCCAGGCGCTGAATTCGGCCATGGACGTGATGCTGGGACGCGATCCGGACGTGCTGGTGTTCGGCGAGGACGTGGGCTTCTTCGGCGGCGTCTTTCGGGCCACCGAAGGGCTGCAGAAGAAGTATGGCCTGGAGCGCTGTTTCGACACCCCGATCGCCGAGAGCGGCCTGATCGGCGTGGCCGTGGGCATGGGCGCCTATGGCCTGCGGCCGGTGGTCGAGATCCAGTTCGCCGACTACATCTATCCGGCCTACGACCAGATCGTCTCGGAAGTGGCGCGCCTGCGCTATCGTTCGGCCGGACAGTTCACCGCCCCTCTCACCATTCGCACCCCCTACGGCGGCGGCATCTTCGGCGGCCAGACCCACAGCCAGAGCATCGAGGCCCTGTTCACCCACGTGGCCGGGCTGACGGTGGTGGTGCCGTCCAATCCCCACGACGCCAAGGGCCTCCTGATCAGCGCCATCGAGAGCGACGATCCGGTGCTCTTCCTCGAACCCAAGCGGATCTACAACGGGCCGTTCGACGGCCACCACGATCGGCCGGTGACGCCGTGGGCCAAGCATCCGGGCGGCGAGGCGCCGGAGGGCCACTACACCGTCCCTCTCGGCCAGGCGGCGATCGCGCGGCCCGGATCGGCGGTGACGGTGCTGGCCTATGGCACCATGGTCCACGTCGCCCTGGCGGCGGCGGAGGATAGCGGCGTCGATGCCGAGGTGATCGACCTGCGCACCCTGTGGCCGGTGGATATCGAGGCGATCACGACTTCGGTGAAGAAGACCGGGCGCTGCGTGGTGGTGCACGAGGCGACGCGCACCTCCGGCTTCGGGGCCGAGCTCTCGGCCCTGGTGCAGGAGCGCTGTTTCTATCACCTGGAAGCGCCGATCGAGCGGGTGACGGGGTGGGACACGCCCTATCCGCACGCCTTCGAGTGGGAGTATTTCCCCGGGCCGGCGCGGGTGGCCGCGGCCCTCAAACGCACCGTGGAGGCCTGATCGGCGATGGCTGAGTTCGTGTTCAAGCTGCCCGATGTCGGCGAAGGCACGGCCGAGGCGGAGATCGTCGCCTGGCACGTGGCCGTGGGCGACATGATCGAGGAGGACCAGCCCCTCGTCGATGTGATGACCGACAAGGCGACGGTGGAGATGACCACGCCGGTTTCCGGCCGGGTGGTCGCCGTGCATGGCGAGCCGGGGGACATGGCGGCGGTGGGATCGCCGCTGGCGGTGATCGCGGT
>DASRLN010000268.1:0-5348 GCA_035648435.1 Caulobacteraceae bacterium | reverse complement strand
GCGCCGAGCAGCTCGGCCAGTCCCGGCGACACCGGGGCGAGCGCGGCCAGCAGTTCGGGGATCAGGCGGCCGAACACCGAGATGTCGCCCCCGGCCTTGCTGACCACCCGCCGCGGCTCCGCGCCGGAGTTGTCGAAGATCTCGACCTCGTCGGCGTGATCGAAGAACCACGAGAGCTGGGTGAACGACCGCGCGCGGCGAGCACGGATCGAGGACTCGGGAACGTCGTGGCCGCCCTTGGCCACCCGGTCGCGGACCCGCGCGATGTTCAGTTCAGCGTTGGCGAGGAAGACGTAGATCAGGCGGATGCGGAATCCCTGCTCGCGAGCATGTTCCACGAGTTGCTGGTATTTGCCCGTGGAAAGCACGGTTTCCACGCCGACAGTCTGGTGGGCCTCGACCGAAGCGTGCAGCCAGCGCTCGATCCCCCTGACCGATTCGAGATTGGCGTCCGGATCGAGCGGCAGGGTCTCGTGATCGGCGATCCGCTTGGCCAGGGCGTCCGGATTGATGAACCACGGGCCGCCGGAGCGGCCGGCCATGGCGACGCGCTCATAGGCGGTGCTTTTGCCGGAGCCGTTGGCGCCGGCGATGATCCACAGGGCGGGCGGGTCAGGCGGGCCGCTTGGGGCCATCGGCGGCGGCGCGGCGTTCGCGGCTCTTCTTGCGCGCCAGTTTCACGTTGCTCTTGAAGGCGTAGAGGAAATCATCGCCGAACGAGGCGCTGTTGGCGTCGAGGACGAAAACGCGGGTCTTGGCGCCCCCGCCCGTGGAGAGCGTCTTGATGCTCACCGACTTGGGCCGCTTGGACGCGGTCTTCGCCTTGGCGGCCGTGCGCAGCTCGTGGGGCTTGGCCATGTCCCCGCCTATATCGAAGCCGGCGGAGAGATTGGCAAGCGCCCTGGCGGGCCGCCGGGGCTCAGACCCTGGGTTTGACGTAGATCACCCTCGGACCCCGCCCGGCGATCAGCAGGCCGGCGAGCAAGCCGGCGGCGGCGGCGATGGCGACGGCGAGGTAGGGCTTGTCCCGGACGAACGGATCGATCTCGGCGGCAATGTCGGAGACCTTCCCATAGGCGTCGCCGACGGTCGAAGCCGCCAGCCTTGCGCTGTCGGTCAACACGCCCAGGGTTTCCTGGGCGGCGCCCGCCGCTTCCTGGACCCGGCCGCCCGCCTGCCGTCCGGCCCCCTTGAGCCGCAGCTTGGGATCATCGACCGCCTCGCCGACCGCGCTCTCGAATTTTCCCAGGACGACCTTGGCGGCGCCTTCGGCTCGGTTCTCATTCATGACTTTATCTCCTCGCCTGACCAAACGCCGGCGCGCCGATGCCGTTCCTGATTCGCGGGGATGTCGGGGACGGCGGATTTCATTGCCCGGCGCGGGCCTTTTTCGATAGGATCGAGCCACGAGGCGGAAGGATGATGATGGCGACTTCACTTTATGACCTGAGCGTGGCCTCCTATCTGCAGACGCTGGGCGGCGTCGCGGGGTTCCTCGACCGGGGATTGGCGCACTGCGCGGACGGACGCGTCGATCCGGCCGAGATCGTCGAGACGCGCCTTATTCCAGACATGCTGCCGTTCCGTTTCCAGATCCTGTCGGTGGCGCACCATTCGATCGGCGCCATCGAAGGCCTGAAGACCGGCGCCTTCGCCCCTCCCGGAGACATGCTTCCCGTCGATTATGAGGGCCTCCAGAAAGTGGTGGCCGATGCGCGCGAGGCGCTCAAGAGGCTCGATCCAGCGGAGATCAACGCCTTGGAGGGCCGGGACGTCGTCTTCAAGTTCCGCGACTTCAACATGCCGTTCACGGCGGAGGGCTTCATCATGTCCTTCTCGCTGCCCAATTTCTATTTCCATGCCACCGCCGCCTACGACATCCTGCGCGCCAAGGGCGTGCCGCTGGGCAAGCGCGACTTCACCGGCCAGCTGCGGCTGAAGCGCAGATCCGGCGACGCCGGCGTCTAGCACAGCTCCTTTTCGATCAGGCCGGCGAAGGCGATCGTGGTCCAGTCCCCGAGGTATGGCCCGATGATCTGGGCGCCGATGGGAAGGCCGCTCTCGGTCTTGCCGATCGGCACGGCGGTGGCCGGGAGATTGGCCAGGGTCGCCATGCCGGGCCAGGCGACCTGCGCGGCGTAGGGCGTCGTCTCGCCGTCGATGACATGGGTCCGCTCCAGGAACGGCGACGAATCGTGCGGATAGGCGACCACGCCGAAGGCCGGCGCGAGAACCACGTCGAAGGCCTCGAACAGCGCCGCCCACCGTCGGCGAACCGCGAGCTGGGCGTCGAGCGCGTCCATGTACTGGTGGGCGGAGAGTGGGTTCTCCCTCGGCGGCCCGCCGCGCGACATGGCGGTGTCGAGGATCTGGAGATAGACGCCGTGGGCGGCGGCGAGGTCGGGCATGAGCGGGCTCTCCCAGGCGACCGTGGCCCCCGCCGCCTCCAGATCGGACGCCAGGCGCTTCACCGCCGCGCCAATCTCCGGATCGAGCCTGGCGGCGGGATGGTGGTCGATGACCAGCACCCTGTGAGCGGCGATACAGTCGTGGCGCGGCGCCGGCAGGGCGAGCCGGTAGCCGACCGCCTCGGCCTCGGCGGGACCGGCGAGGATATCGAGCGCCAGGGCGAGATCGCCGGCGGTGCGGGCCATGGGTCCGATCACCCCGAGGGGCGGCCCGCAACCGTCGAGACCCGGCGGCGCGTGTCCGCGCTGGGGGACGAGGGCGTAGCTCGGCTTGTGGCCGAAGACGCCGCAGAAGCTGGAGGGCACGCGGATCGAGCCGCCGATGTCCGAGCCGAACTCCAGGGGAACCATGCCGGCCGCCAGGGCCGCGGCCCCGCCGCCGGACGAGCCACCCGGCGTGCGTGACGGGTCGAGCGGGTGATTGGTGCGGCCGTAGATCGGATTGTCGCTCTGCCAGTCGGCGAGGAAGGGCGGGATGTTGGTCTTGCCGACGATGATCGCCCCCGCCGCCTTCAATCGAGCCACGCCGACCGAGTCGGTGGGCGCGATCCAGCCTCTCGCCGACTCGAGTCCCCAGGTGGTCGGCAGGCCCTCGACGTTATGCGCCTCCTTCACCGTCATCGGCACGCCCAGGAGCGGCCCGCGCTCGCCGCGCGCGATGGCCGCGTCGGCGGCCCGCGCCGTTTCGCGCGCGCGCTCGAAATCGCGCACCACCACGGCGTTGATCGCCCCGTCGAGCCGTTCGATCCGCGCGATCGCCGCGCCGACCAGCTCGGCCGAACTCATCTTGCGCGCGGCCAGATCGCGAGCCAGTCCGCCGGCCGTCGCGGTGGCGTAGTCGTGAGTTTCGGCGCTGGTCATCGGTCCCTCCGGCTGGTCGCGGGACGAGATCCCCGCGCGGCTGTGTTGTCCAGCGCCTCTGGCGGGCGGCCGCTCCGGGGGCGGTGTTCGACCCACCAGGCGATCAGCCACCAGAGCATCGCCCAGGCGGCGCCCAGCGCCCATCCGGCCAGGACGTCGGTCGGCCAATGGACACCCAGATAGACCCGGCTCGCCCCGACCAGCAGGGTCGCCGCCAAGCCGGTGGCGAGGGCGTAGACGCGCACCCGCCGACGCTCGGCGAAGTGGGCCAGCAAGGCGGCCAGCGAAAGGTAGACCAGGGCCGAGAGCATGGCGTGGCCGCTGGGAAAGCTCGAATTGCCCACCTCCACCGCGTGCATGGCGACCGGCGGGCGTTCGCGCCCGAACACGGCCTTCATCAAGCCAACCAGCGGCAGGCCGCTGCCGCAGGCGCAGGCCAGGAGGGCCGCCTCCCGCCATCGCCGCTGGGCGACGAACAGACCGACGACGGCCAGGACGATGAGGGTCAGATCGGTGATCGAGCCGAAAGCGGTGAGGTCCATCGCCGCGAGCTTCAGCCACGCCGGACCGATCGGCCGGGCGATATCGCCGGGATGGCGCAGCATCAGCATCAGGCCTTCGTCGAAGCCTTTGGTGTGACCATCGACCACCTCGTCGGCCATGCTCAGAAAGATCAGCAAGCCGACGACCGTGACCGCCAGCGCGGCTACCAGGCCGATTTCCTTGCGCGCCGATTCCAGGCCTTCGGCGAGGCGTCGGCGTGGGATGGTCAGGCGGGTCACGCGTCTTCTCGCTCGCGCGGCGGATTGTTTCGTCCCGCGCCCTTCCCTTGACGGTTGGTGGGGAACACATAGGTGGTCATGTCGATCCCTGGCCGCCCTTCCTTCCTCGCCCTCGTCGCCCGCGGCTTTCGCGGCTGGTGCCCCAATTGCGGCAAGGGACGGATCTTCTATCGCTATCTGAAGGTCTCGGCCAACTGCGCCGCCTGCGGGCACGACCTCGACCGCTATCCATCGGACGACGGTCCGGCCTATTTCACCATCCTCCTGGTCGGCCAGCTGGTTGTGGCGCCGCTGATGTTGTTTCCGGTCATCTGGCGGGCGCCGGTGTGGATCATCGTGCCGGCCACGCTGATCCCGCTCGGGGTCTTCACGCTCATTCTGCTGCCGAGGATCAAGGGCGCGGTGATCGCGGCTCTCTACGCCCTGAAGGTGACGCGCCAGGACGCCGCCCTGCACACGGCCGATCGGTTCGACTAGACGGAACCGCCCAAAGCCAAGCTGCGTTGCGCCCTACACGAGTCCATCTCGACAAGGGGCCACCATGATCGGCACGATCCTCATCATTCTCCTGATCCTCGCCCTCATCGGCGCGCTGCCGACCTGGGGACACAGCCGATCCTGGGGATATTTCCCCAGCGGCGGCTTCGGGCTCATTCTGCTGATCATCATCGTCCTGGTGCTGCTCGGGCGGATCTAGCGGCGAAGGGCGGAGGACGAGGCTACAGCCCGATCTCGCGCCGCCGCGCACGGGTCAGCTTGGCCGCGACCAGCCCATGGGCGCTGCTCAGCCAGTCGGCGGCCTCGGCGTCGTCCAGGGCGGCGATGTCATCGAAGAACACCCATTTGGCGCGCGCCAGATAGGGCGCCGGACGGGCGCGGCCGGTTTGCGTGAGAGCTTCGAAGGCGATGTCGCTGACCTTGAACGAGCAGCTCCCCGAGGGTCCCGCCACCGCGAACATCCTGCCGCCGACCTTGTAGACGTGGTTGTCCCCCCATTGGACGTCCATGGTCGCGCCGGTCAGGGCGCGGCAAGCGGCATCGAAAGTCCGCGGGTTCAAGCCGGGACGCCGACCCCGATCGGGCAGGCCACGCCCGTGCCGCCGACGCCGCAGTAGCCGCCCGGGTTCTTGGCCAGGTACTGCTGATGGTAGTCCTCGGCGTGGTAGAACGGGCCGGCGGCGGCGATCTCGGTGGTGATCCGCCCCTTGCCCGCCGCGGTGAGCGCGTCCTGATAGGC
>DASRLN010000267.1:0-14786 GCA_035648435.1 Caulobacteraceae bacterium | reverse complement strand
GCCGGGCTCAGCGGCGCGGCCGCGATAGCCGGTTGCGCGGGCGAGGCGTCGGCGACCTGCTGAACCACGGGCTGGGCGCGATGGTGGGTCGCCGCGACGATGCCGCCAACCGCCGCCAGGGCCAGGATCGCCACCGGCGCGGCGATCATCCACGCGGGCCGGCCAGGGCGGGTTTCGCGGCGCATCAGGGCCGGGTTGCCGACCACCATCGGCGCTTCCGACGGCTCGATACCGGCTACCGGCTCCGATGAACTAAATGAGGTGTAAGTCATGGCATTTTTCCTCGTGTCTATTCTCTCACGACGGATTAAACGCGCATGGGAACGCCGTGTTCCCATTTTCCGATTCTCGGCGTGTTTCACGCACTGATCTTGGCGACTCCGCGCGTTCGTGAAAAATTACACCCAGCGCTCCGTCGCGGTAGCGTAGCTCTGCTGTCCGACCGCCATGGGATCGCCCTTGAGAACTTCGAACCTCGTCGCCGCCCCGTCGCGCCAGAAGCGGATGTCGAAGATGTGCCGGCCGACCCTCAGGTCGCGGACCGTCAGGTCCGGCAGCCAGTCGGGCAGGGCCGGGTCGAGATACAGCTTCTGGTTGGGTCCGTCGGGCGCAAAACCGGTGATCATCTGCAGGAAATGGAAGCACGATCCCGCCGCCCAGGCCTGGGGCACGTTGGCCCCCAGGTATTGCACCGGGAAGTTGCTCGCGTCGCGCCGCAGGCCGGAATAGAGTTCCGGCATCTGGTGCAGCATGAAGTAGCCGGCCGCGCCGCTGATGTCGCGGGCGATCCGCGCCGCCTCCTCGGCGAAGCCATAGCGGCGGAAGCCGCCGGCGATGATGGCGTTGTCGTGGGGCCACACTGCGCCGACCTGGTAGGAATGGGGATTGTAGGCCGGATGGTCGGCGGAGAGAGTGCGGATGCCCCAGCCGCTCCACATGTCCGGGGCCATGAGCCGTTTCACCACCCTGGCCGCCCGGTCCTTGGGCGCGATCCCCGACCACAGGCAGTGGCCGGGGTTGGAGGCGACGCTCATCACCTTCTTCTTCTCCCCGTCCAGAGTGAAGGCGTAGTAGCCGGCGTCCTCGTCCCAGAAGGCGTCGTTGAAGCGCTCGAACATCGCCTTGGCCTTGCGCCGCAGGGCGCCGGCCCGGGCGGGCTTGCCCACGGCGTCGAAGATCTGGGCCATCCGCAGCCACGCGTCGTAAACATAGCCCTGCAGCTCGACCAGCGCCTTGGGACCCTTGACCAGGGAGCCGTCGAGATTGACCAGCGCCTCGCCGCTGTCCTTCCAGCCCTGGTTCTCGTAGCCGGCGGTCGAGCGGGTCTGGTACTCCTGGAAGCCGTCGCCGTCACGGTCGCCGTATTCGTCGATCCAGGTCAGGCATTTCTCCGCCGCCGGCAGATGCCGGGTCAAAAGATCGGCGTCACCGGTGCAGCGCCAGGCGTTGTGCAGCACGATCAGATAGAGGATGGTCGCGTCGGCGGTGCCGTAATAGGGCGTGTGGGGAACCAGCTTGAAATAGGCCAGTTCGCCCCGGCGCAGCTCGTGCATGATCTTGCCCGGCTCGGCGTCGCGATAGTCGTCGCGTTTCCTGGCCTGGTACCGGCCGAGGACCTCCAGGGCGCCGCGGGCGAAGTCCGGATAGACCATGGCGTTCTGCAGCGAGACGATCAGGCTGTCGCGCCCGAACAGGGCGACGAACCACGGGACGCCCCCGGCCGGCACGAACTGCAGGTGATCGGTCCCTTCGATCGGCAGGCGCAGCGCCGCCATGTCCTCCAGCGACTGGTGATAGAAACGCCAGAACTCCTCGTTGCCGGCCTGGATCTTCAGCGCCGCGTCCTGCCAGGCCCCGAGTCGGCGGCTGGTCCGGGTCTGGTCGCCTTCGGCGACGCAGTGGGCCGGGGCCCTGTCCACGGTCTCGCCGTCGCCGATCTCGTAGAGCAGGCAGGCGTGCCACGACGCCCCCGGCGCCAGGTCGATGGCGAAGCTGATCCGTCCGTTGGCGTAGACCGGCTGGCTGTCGGCCTTGCGCGCGGTGACGATCAGGTCGCGGAAGAAGCCGTCGTTGACATACATCGTCTTCAGCCGGCTCCTGGCCTGCGACCATTGGGTGGTGATCCGCCCGCGCCGCACGATGTGGCCGCTCTTGACCTCGAAGAGATCGGCGAAGTCGCTGCGCACCGCGATCTCAAGGTTGAAGGTCACCGGCGTCATGCCGTGGTTGGTGAGATCGAAATCCTCGTGCACCCCGCCGCCGATGCACCGGCTGACTACCAGGCTCAGGGTCCCGGCGGCCACGTCGCCGCCTTCGGTCGCCATCGCCTTGTTGCTGAGATAGATGCGGGTCGCGTAGTAAGCGATGTTGCCTGAATTGAGCAGATCCCAGGCCTCGCCGTTGGCGTAGAGGAACCACGCCGAGATCACCCGGGTGTCGGAGTGATAGAAGCCCTTGTCGGTCGGCCACGGAATCTGGCCGTCCTGATCGGTGACCAGCACCCCGTATCCCTGGTTGATCGCCAGCCTCGGCGGCCCGACGGTGACTTCCAGCGCCATGTCCGATCATCCTTTCATGCCGGGCGGCGCCCGATCCGGGCCAACGCGCGGCGAGGCCGGTTGTTTCCTATCCCCCGGCCGGCGCCGCGCGGCCAGCCGCTTTCTAGGCGCCGGGTCGATTCGACTGCTATTTCCCATCATGTCGCCGCTCAAGAGGTGAAGATGATGACCGAAGACTGGGCCAGCGGACGCATCGCCTTGATCACCGGCGCCACCTCGGGGTTCGGCGCCGCCTTCGCCCGGCGGGTTCTTTCCGCCGGCGGCCGGGTGATCGCCACCGGCCGCAGAACCGACCGCTTGGCGGCGCTGGAGTCCGAAGCCGCCACGGACCGCCTACTGACCCGGACCCTGGATCTGCGCGACCTGGCCGCGGCCGAGCGGCTCGTCGCCGATCTGCCGCCAGACTTCCAGGCCATCGACATCCTGTTCAACAATGCCGGCCTGGCGCTCGGCCTGGCCAAGGCCCAGGACGCCGACATCGAGGACTGGCAGGCGATGATCGACACCAACGTCACCGCCCTGGTCCGCATCACCCGGGCGGTGCTGCCGGGCATGGTTGCCCGCGACGCCGGCGACATCCTCAACATGGCCTCGGTGGCGGCGAGCCACCCCTACCCTGGCGGCAACGTCTACGGGGCGACCAAGGCCTTCGTCCGCCAGTTCTCGCTCAATCTGCGCGCCGATCTGCTGGGAACCGCAATCCGCGTCACCTCGATCGAGCCGGGCATGTGCGAGACCGAATTCTCCCTCGTCCGCTTCAAGGGCGACGCCGAAGCGGCCGCCCGCGTCTATCAAGGCATGCGCCCGCTCTCGGCCGAGGACATCGCCCTCACCCTGGAAACCATCCTGCGCCTGCCCGCCCACATCAACGTCAACACCCTCGAACTGATGCCCGTCCGCCAGAGCTTCGGCCCCTTCGCCGTGGCCCGGGACTAGCGGTTCGGGCCGCCGACGCAACCGGCGACCTGATCCCGCTGGTCTCACCACCGACGTCGCGCGCCGGGTCGCGCCGTGCCGTGGACGGGCGAAGATGCTAGACTTACGACCGGCGTCAATTCGTCGGGAGGCTTGAGGCTGGCGCGGACCGATCCATCGACGGGCGCGGCGCGGGTCGTGCTCATGGCCCTGGCCGGCAACCTGGCGGTCGCGTTCATCAAGCTGGCGGCCTTCGCGGTCACCCGCTCGACGGCCATGCTCACCGAGGCGATCCATTCGTTCGTCGACACCATCGACCAGGTCCTCCTGCTGATCGGCCAGAAACGCGGCGCGCGGCCGCCGGACGAAACCCACCCGTTCGGATACGGCATGGAGATCTACTTCTGGAGCTTCATCGTCGCCCTGATGATCTTCATGGTCGGCGGCGCGCTCTCGGTCTGGCAGGGTTTCGAAAAGGTCCGCCATCCGGTGGCCATCGACCGGCCGTGGATCAACCTCGTCGTCCTGGCCCTGTCGGCGGTGTTCGAGGGCGCATCGTTCCAGGTCGCCTATCGCGGGTTCCGCGACGCCGTTCGGGGCCGGCGCGTCGATGGACGCCCGGTCCGGCTGTGGCGTTTTCTCTCCGTCAGCACCGACCCCAGCCTTTACACCACCCTGCTCGAGGACGGCGCGGCCCTGGTCGGCCTGGCGCTGGCCGGGTTGGGGGTCCTCGGCGCCGGTTGGCTGGGCCTTGCCTGGGCCGACGGCGCGGCCTCGATGGGCATCGGGGTCCTGCTCGTCGCCGTCGCCCTGTTCATGGCCAACGAGACCCGCAGCCTGATCGCCGGCGAATCGGCCGCCGCGCCGATCGTCGAACAGGCGCGCGCGGCGGTGGAAGGCGATCCGCGTGTCGCCAGTATCGTCGATGTCGCCAGCCTTCAGCTCGGGCCGCGCAACATCCTGCTGGCGGTCACCCTGACCTTTCGCGCCGGGCTCGGTGGCGAGGAGATACAGGATACCGTCGACGATCTGGTCGCCCGCGCCCGCGGCGCCGATCCTCGCATCTTCGACGTGTTCATCCGGCCCTGCGCCGCGGCGCCACCGCCCTCGGATCGCCTGCGCGCGCGTTTGTGACGCCAGTCACTTGGCGCCGCGAGCGCGCCGCGCGAGATGTGGCCGTCGCCAACACGAGCTCCGCTGGGGGGGCACGATGCACCTTGAGCAAACGGCCGATGGAGCGGGCCTGCTGGCGGCGGCCAAGGCGTTCGCTCCCTGGGCGTCGGCCCGGGCCGCCCGCATGGAAGCGGCGAGACGGGCGCCGCCGGAGATGGTCGAGGCTTTGCGGGGTCTGGGCGTGTTCCGCATGCACGCGCCCGCCTGTTACGGCGGCATGGAGATGGATATCCCCTCCAGTCTGCCGGTGCTGGAAGAACTCGCCGCCGCCGACGGGGCGGTGGGCTGGATCGCGATGATCGGATCGCACGCCGGTCTGCTGCCGATGCGACTGCCGGCGGCCACGCTCGACTCGATCTACGCCGGCGGCCCGGACGTGATCTGGGGCAGCTCGATGATTGCGGCTGGCACGGCGGAAATAGTTCCCGGGGGATATCGGGTTTCCGGCCGCTGGCCTTTCGTCAGCGGCTGCCAACACGCCGACTGGATCTTCGTCCTCTGCCAGGTGACGAGGCAAGGCAGGCCGGTCGCCGGCGAGGCCGGCCACCCGAAGCTGCGCGCCGTGGCCTTGCCCGCGTCGGCCTGGACGATCGAGGACACCTGGGCGGCGGAAGGGCTCAAGGGAACCGGCAGCCATCACGTCGGTCTCGACCGGATCGAGGCGCCGCGCGCCAACAGCTTTCCGGTTTTCGACGGCGCGCCGGCCGTGTCGGGGCCGCTCTACGCGGCGCCGCTGGCGTTGATGCCCCTTCACTTCGGCGCCGTCGCGGTGGGCCTGGCGGAGGGCGCGCTGGGCGATATCGGGGCTCTGGCGAAATGCGGCAAGCGGAACCAGTTCGCCGCCACCGATCTCAGGGATTCGCCCATCTTCCATCATGAGCTGGGAAGGACGCAGGCCAGGGTGCGCGCCGCCCGCGCCCTGCTCCACGCTCAGGCGGAGCGGCAATGGCGTCTGGCTGGCGCTGGCCAAGTGGACGCCGCCGCGGCCGTCGAGACCGGACAGTCGCTCGCCTGGATCGCCCAAACCTGCGCCCGGGCCGTGGACACCTGCTATTCACTGGGTGGAAGCTCGGTCGTCTATGACACCTCGCCGCTCCAGAGGCGGATGCGCGACATCCACGCCGTCACCCAGCACATCACCCTCAGTCCCCGGCAGTATGCTTTCGCCGGCGAGATCCTGGCGGGCCACTCGCCGCGCGGTTCGATGGCCGGGAATGGATGAACTTCCAGGCGGTTGACGTTGTCGATGGTTGCAATCGGCGCGGTGCGAGAGGCATGAACTCTCCGGGGAGCCGGCGGTCAGCCGGAGAAGGCAAGGTGACAGGGGTTCGCCGGCTGGATTGGGGGTCGGATTGATGTCGATATCGCTGGCGGGGGTCCGCGCGCCGAATTCCGAGCGCCTATTTTACCAGGCCATGGTGTTGTCGATCATCGCGGCGATCGTTCTTGGATTTTCACGATCGTTTTTTCTGCGCCCGCTCTTTCCCGGGGTCCCCAGCCCGGCCGAAGCCTGGTTCTATGTCCACGGCGCTCTGTTCACCCTCTGGCTGGCGCTGTTGTTCACACAGGTCTCTCTGGTCGGCGCCGGCAAGGTCGCGCTGCATCGGCGATTGGGCGCGGCGGGCTACGCCATCGCGCCCCTGATGGTGGCGATGGGCCTGATCGGCGCCGTGATCGCCGCGCGACGCCCGGGCGGCTTCATCGGCATTCCCGCGCCTCCGTTGGCGTTCATGGTCGTGCCGACCTACGAAATCCTGCTCTTTGCTCTGTTGGCCGGCGCCGCGCTCGCCTGGCGACGCGCGCCGCAGGTGCACAAACGTCTGATCATCCTCGCGTCGATCACTCTGATCGAGCCGGCCGCGGCGCGGTGGCCTTTCGAGCCCTACATCAGTTCGCCGCCACTCGCCTTCTGGACCCAAGGCGCGTTCCTGATCCCTCTGGTCGCCTGGGACATCTATTCCCGCAAGCGCCCGCACCCGGCCACCCTCGTCGGCGCCGTCCTGCTGCTCACCGAGGCGCCGCTGCGAGAGATGATCGCCCACACGCCGCAATGGATGGCGTTCGCCCGATGGTCGACAGGGCTCTTGGGGTGATCTGACCTGGTGAGACTAAGCGGAGATCGATCGGAAATCGCCCAACCGGGTCCTGGCCTCGTCGAGCTCGGCGCAAGGCTCCTCGAAGCGCTCGCAGATCGAGTGCGTAAGCCGCGGCGCGTCGGGAACTCGCCCGGAAACCCCAGAAAGATCCATCAGGGCCATGGCGCCCCGCAACTCGAAGAGCAGGGCCTCCTGTTCGCGCGCGACAGCGATCGCCTCTCGGTAGAGCCGTTCCGCCGCGGCCGGGTCGCGCCGGACGGCCAGGTGGCCCAGGCGACGCAGCAGTTCGGAGCGAAGCCATTGCTGAGAGGCGCACGGACCGCCGTCGAGCGCCGCCTCGAAGCAGGCTCTGGCGCGGTCGTCGGCGCCCGTCTGGGCGTGGATGTCGCCGGCGATCAGGAGATAGCGCGGCAAGTGCTGCATGGCGAAGCTGACGCTCGGCCGTTCGAGGATTCGATCCACGGCGGCGGTGGAAATCGCCTCGCCCCCGATCACGGCAAGCCGCGCCTGCGCCAGATTGACCAGATCCAGATAGTATTCGGCTCCTTCGATTTCGGAAACGACCTCGGCCATGCGCCCCGCGTCGCCCCTCAACCCCTCCCAGTCGCCCGCCAAATAGCGTGTATAGATCAGCATCGTCAGGTAGATCAGCCCCGCCATCGTTCCGGCCCGCGGCAATTCGGCGGTGAGGTGGGCGCAGCATCGTTTCCATGATTGCAATCGCCCGAGCGCCAACTCGCTCACCAGCAGCGCGGTGCGCGGCTGGGTCAGAGGCGACATGAAATAATATTCCTCGGGCGCCAGTCCGGAGCCGGCGTCTTCGAGCAGCGGCGTGGTCGCTTCGGCGATCGCCTTGGATTGGACGAAACGTCCCATGAAGCCGAGCGGCGTGGCGGCATTGGACTTCACCAGGGCCCGGTCGAGGGCGCCGGCGGTATCGGGGAGGCCGTCATAAGCCGCATCGACGCTCCGCAGCGCCCCCTCCAGATCGCCGGCCCCATAATAGCCGATCCACAGCCGACTGCCGGCCAGCGCGGTCGCCCGCCGATCGCCAAGTCGTCGGGCAAGGGCGTAGGCGCTTTCGTAGGCCGAGGTCACTCCCGGCGCCGAATGACCCACCGCGCCCATCGATACCCCGCCGATCATCATCCGCAGGCCCAGTTCCAGGCGGTCGCGTTCGACGCCTTCGGCAAGTGACCGCGCCGCCTTCAGCCCGCGGTCGAGCTGGGCCAAGCCCTCCTTCCACGAGCCGCCCCTGAGGGTCTTGATCGCCGCGGCGCGCCAGGCGTCGGCGGCCTCCCGGGCTTGGCCCGCCTCGCTGAGATGGTGCGCCAGGAGTTCCGGGTGGGTTTCCACCCTCTCGCTGAAGGCTCGCTTCAGCACACCGGCGATCTGTCCGTGGAGAGCCTGGCGCGGTCCACGCAAAAGCGCGCCGTAGGCGATGTCGAGGATCAGGGCGTGTTTGAAAACATAGCCCGCGTCCGCGCCGGCGCCGCTGGGAAAGATGAGGTCGGCTTCGATTAACTGGCGAAGCGCCTTGTCCAGGTCGGCGTCGGAGCGCTCGGCCACCGCCGCCAGCAGGGCATGGGGAAACTCCCGGCCGATGGCCGCGCCGATCTGGGCGATCTCCCGGACCGGCCCCAGGCGATCGAGCCTGGCCAGGAGCGAGGCCTGCAGGGTCGCCGGCACCGCGATGGCCGGCAAACCGCCGGCCATCGCGGGCCGGGTTCCGAGCCCCTGCACGGAGGCGCCCTCCAGGACCGTACGGGTGATCTCCTCGATGAACAGCGGCACGCCGTCCGCGTGGTCGAGGATCTGGTTGACCACCGCTTCCGGCAGGCGCTTTCCCGCCGCCACCCGCGCGACCATCGCCTTGGCGTCGATGTTGCGCAATCGGGACAGGGTCAGATTGGTGACGTTCGGCTGCCCCATCCACTCGGCGGGCGGCTGGAACTCGGGCCGGTAGGTCAGCACCATCATGATCGGGATGCCCGATCCGAGCGCGCGAGACTGGGCGCGGAGCAGTTCGAGCGAGCTGGGATCGTTCCAGTGGGCGTCCTCGATCACGTGGAGTCCCGGACTGATCTCCGCATCGCGCAGCGAGAGCTGCACCAGAAGGCGAACGGTTTCGTCCTTGATCTGCCGCGGGGTGAATTCCAGCGGCGGGTAGCGGCCCTCCGCGGCGAGGGACAGGAGCGAGGCCAGAAGGCTGACGGCGACCGGCGCGACCCGCCCCTGGGCCTGGCGGATCATCGCTTCGAGCTTGGCCAGCTTTTCCGGCGGGGTGTCGGTCGAGACGAAAGAGCAGCGCGACTCCAGGGCCCGAATGGTCGGCGAGAGGGGGCTATCGACGGACCGGGGGGCGCAATGGTCGATCTGTTCGTGGTGGTCGTGACCCTTGATGCGATCGCGGAAGGCGGCGACCAGCCGGGACTTGCCGACACCGGGCTCGGCGCGGATCAGCACCACCTGGGGTTCGCCGTCCCGCGCGCGGTCCCACCGCCGCAGCAGGATTTCGAGTTCCTCCTCGCGACCGACCAGTGGCGTGCGGGTCGATCGCAGCGCCTCGAACCGGCCCAACTGGTCATTGGCGGCCCGCACCCGAAAGGCCGGCTGATGACGAGAGAAGCCCTTTAGTTCGACCGCGCCCAGATCCTCATAGTCGAACAGGCGGCTGGTCAGTTCCCGGGTGGAGGCCGAGATGACGATTCCTCCCCGATCGGCCAGTGACTGAAGACGCGCCGCGAGGTTGGGGGTCTCTCCGGCGATCGCCTGCTCTCGGGCGGATCCCTCGCCGATCAGATCGCCGACGATCACCCACCCCGTCGCCAGGCCGATCCTCGCCTGAAGTCGCCCCGCGCAGGTCTCCAGGGCCTCCACCGTCGCCGCCAGGGCCAGGGCGGCCCGCACACCGCGTTCGGCGTCGTCTTCATGGGCGGCGGGATAGCCGAAATAGGCCAGCACGCCGTCGCCCATGTATTTGGCCACGAAGCCGCCCAGCCTTTCGATGACGGAGGCGGCGGAATGGTGGTAGGCCGAGATCACCTCCCGATAATCCTCGGGGTCCAATTCGGTCGAAAGACGGGTGGAATCGGCGAGGTCACAGAACATCACCGTGACCAGGCGGCGCTCCGGCGATGTCGCCGGGCCAGCCGCGATCGTCTTTTTCACCGGTTCGGCGCCGTCACCTTGTCTTGCGCCGCAACCGACGCAGAATCTGGCCCCCGGCGGATTGGTCTGGCCGCACGAGGCGCAGGCGGGCGCGAGCCCAGCGCCGCACTGGGCGCAGAATCTGGCGTCGCCGATGGCCTCCCAATCGCAGGTCGGACAGCGCAAGGGTTCAGCGCCTCCTCACGCGGCGATCCGCGCCAGTTCGGCCAGCACCAACAGGCCGAACGCGCCCTGCGCCACGCGCATCGCCAGTTGGAAATGTTTGAACTTGGCGCTGCATATTCCCGCCAGCGCATGCAGATGACGCAATTTATCGGTCTGCTCGGTACTCGGGTCCAACGACTGCATCCGTTCGACATAGGCGTCGGCGGAAAGCTTGAACACCGCCGACTCCCAGAAGATGTGGTCCGCCCGCCGCCGCCGGAAACGCGGCAACACGGTGGCCAGCGAGAAGTGACACGAGACCAGAAAGCCCGCCGCCGCCGCGAGGAACAGGCCGACCTTGCCCCAATAACGCCAGGAATCGACGCCTCGCGCGCCGTGCAGGCCGGCCAGGGTGTCGAGGCAGAAGAGCACCATCGCTCCGCCGAAGGCCAGCAGCACGCCCGATTTACCGTCGCACAGGACGATGTTGTCCTGCAGCACCGCCCGCTCGAAGTCGGCAAAGCTGTTGCGCAGCGCGGTGCGTTCGAACGCCCCGACCCGATCCAACATGGTAACCATCGACGCGGACCCCCGCATTCACGGCCTCGACCCTGGGCGGCGCGCCGCCGGCTTTGCGTGACCCCGATCACAGCGCGGGCGATCCGGCCGGCCGATGCCGCGGCGTCGCGAGACGACTATGACAAGGAAGCCGGAAAAGTCGATTCAAGCACACCGTGTTCCTTGGCGGCCCCGATTCAATCGGAGCGGATGGCGCCCTAGAGCGGGAAACCCCGACACACCGAGGCCGACAGCGCCGCCCGGTCCAGAAGTTTCACGCCAAATGGGCCGATGTCGATCCACCCTTCGCCGCGCCATGCCGCCAGCTTGCGGTTGACCCCTTCGCGCGAAGCGCCGATCAGTCTGGCCATCTCGCCCTGAGCGAGCGCGACCGCGCCCCGTTCCCGTTCGAGCAGCAAGCCGGCCAGGCGCGAGCCCAGATCGAGCAGAGCGGTTTCCCGCACCAGGACATCGGTCGTCCGCAGCCGCCGGGCCAGAAGGGCCAGGAGTTCCATGGCGGCGGAGGGTTCTTCGCGGAGGATCTCGATCACCGCCGCGCGGCCGATACGCCAAAGTTCGACTCGCGAGAGCGCCCGCACGTCGGCCGAGCGGGCGCCGCCGTCGAGCACGCCCATTTCGCCGACCAGCGCGCCGGGGCCGAGCGTGGCCAGGCACACGTCGCGCCCGTCCCCGGCCGGAGAGACGATCTCCACGTCCCCCACCAGGATCACGAAAGCGGCGTCGGCCTCATCGCCGGTGACGAACAGGGGACCGCCCGGGGCGAGCCGCACCAGCGTCCCACGGGCCGACAGCCGCTCACGCCGTTCCCGCGACAGCACCGCGAACACCGGGTTTCTCGATAGCGCGGCGAGAACCCTCTCGGGCAGGCCGGCCTTTGGAACCATCCCCACCGTCTGATCCATTCGGCGCTTTCTCCGCGGCGGCGGGCAGACTAGCATTTGAACGCCGGGGGGCAAGTTCGATGACTTGGCGTTCAGCCTGTGATCGGTGTCATAGGTGTCCTCCCCGCCGCGGGGTTCATCGCCTGACCGCCCCGCGATATCGGCGAAGGAGGAAAGGGGGTCCGCGTGGGACAATGGATCGGGCGACTGGCCCCGCGGGGCTGTATCGGCGCGGCCACACTCCTCGCCGCCTCGGCCGGCGGCGCGTGGGCCGAGCCGGCGACCGAGGCGACGGGTCCCGTCACCATCGGCGAAGTCGTGGTCACCGCGCAGAAACGCATGGAGAACCTGCAGCGCGTGCCGCTGACCATCACGGTGGTCCCAGGAAGCCAGCTCCAGGCTCGCGGGATCGACACCCTGGCCGCCACCGCGACCCTGGTCCCCGGCATGGTCTTCTCACGGGCCCCCGACGACGGGCTGGGGTTCACCTTCCGCGGGCTCGGAACGCCGGCCCGAACCCAGTCCTTCGATCAATCCATCGCCGTCTTCCTCGACGGCGCCTTCCTCGGCAAGGGCCGGCTCTACGGCGCCAATCTGTTCGACATCGACCAGATCGAGTTCGTCAAGAGCACCCAAAGCACCCTGCTCGGCAAGAACATCGACGTCGGCGCGATCTCGATCGTCACGCGCAAGCCCGGCTCGGTCTTTTCCGGTTCCATCGGTGCGAGTTATGAGGCCGATCACGGCGGATACATCCTGGACGGGGCCGTGGACCTCCCGGTTTCGGACAAGCTGACGTTCCGGGTGGCCGGGCAGTGGACGGACACCAATGGCTGGGTTCACAACAGCGTCGATGACCGGGAATTGCCGATCGACAAGAACCTCGGCGCCCGGGTAACCGCAGCATACACGCCGTCAGACAATGCCAAATACACCCTGACCTACCAATACACCGACGACGACCGCATCGGCAACGGCTACCAGTATGTGGATCCCGATCATCTCCTGCCGCCGAATCTGGGGGAAGGCGTCCTGGATTTCAACAAGGCCGGCTACACCTCGGCGGGCGACGGCGGTGACGACAGCCACCGCATCAAGGCGCACTTCCTGGATCTCGACAGCCAATGGCGCGCCGGCCCTTTCCGGATCACCAGCGTGACGTCGGCGATCGCCTACCGGTTGCGGTTCGTGGACGATTTCGACTTCGGACCCAAGGATGACAACGTCTGGATCCGCAACGAGCGTTACTGGCAGGCCTCGGAAGAATTGAGGGTGGCTTCCCCCTTGGAGAGGCGATTTTCCTGGGTGGCGGGCGTCTTCGCCTTCTACAGTGACTGGTCCTCGGACGAACTTCAGCACTACGACACGCCGGTGCAGGTCGGCCCGACATCCTTCGACACCATCTTCCTTGGATCGTTCATCAATGAAATCAAGCAGCGCACAACCAACCTGTCGGCCTTCGCACAGGGGACGTGGCGCTTCACCGATCGTCTGCGCCTCGAAGGCGGACTGCGTTACACCGATGAGATCAAGCATGGCTCGTGGACGCGGCCGGCGCTGGCCCCCTTCACCCTTTGGAACGAGGTGATCAACCCGCCTTTTCCCAAGACGCCCCTGGACTTCTCGGCCAATTTCCCGACCGGCAACCTTTCTCTGCAATACGATCTTCGTCCGACGACCATGCTCTACGCCGCCTATGGCGAGGGGGAAAAGAGTGGCGGCTTCGCCGATTCCGCCCGCGTTCCTTCCGGCGACCCGGCCATCGACGCCAGAATCGAGAACGAACGCTCCCGATCGGTCGAGGCCGGGGTGAAGGCCACCGTGTTCAATGGCGCGGCCCATCTCGACCTCGCGGCGTTCTACACCCACATTCACAACTTCCAGGACCTGTATTTCACCGGCTCCGAATTCATCTCGCAGAACATCCCGATCCGTAGCTTCGGAGGAGAAGCCTCGTTCGTCTGGCAAATTCGCTCCTGGCTGAAGAGCGACAATTCCTGGACCTACAGCGACGCCAGGGCCTTGCTCGATCCGAGTTTCACCCCTTCCCAGTCGCCGAAATGGACCGGATATTCCGGCCTCGTGTCGCAATTCCCGGTTTTCGGCGACGCCTTTCTGATCGATACCAGCGCTTATCTGCGATACCGCTCGTCGATGCATAACCTCAGGTCATGGGAGTTCCGCTCGGCGCCCCTGACCACCCTGGATCTGTCGCTCGGGCTGCGGCCACGAGGCGGTCGATGGGAGGTCGGCATCGTCGCAACCAACGTGACCAACGCCGTCTCCGCCGAATTCAGCTTTCCCGCGCCAGATCCCACCCTCGCCAGTTCAATCAAGATCGAAGCGCCTGTCGAGGGCCGCAGGATCCTGCTTCGCTTCGCGATGGACTACTGATCGTCTTGAACCGGCCCGACCGCGGTCTGTTCGCGCGCCGCGGAACATCCGGCCTCGCCGCGGGGGGCGGCGCCGGCCCGTCGCACACGCGCGGGCGAGGGCTGGTGATCGGGATTTGCCTGGTGATCGCCGGACTGGAAGGATACGCCATTCAGGCCCTCGGCGTCGCCGCGCCGAGAATGGCCCCCTCGCTGCACATGGCGCTGCGGCAGGTCGGCTATGCCGCGAGCGCGACCATGGCGGCCATGGGGCTCGGGGCGATCGCCGGCGGCTGGCTCGCCGACCGCTTCGGGCGAAGACGGGTGATGACCATCTCGGTGGTGGTTTTTGGCCTCTCCACCCTGCTCACGGCGGCGGCCTGGAGCGCCGACGCCCTGGTTCTCGTTCGCCTGGCGACGGGTCTGGGTCTGGGCGGGGCGATGCCGAACATCATCGCCGTCGCCTCCGAGATCTCGACCCCGGAACGTCGCGCGCGGGCCGTCACCACCGTCTCCGTCGGACTGCCGGCCGGAGCGGCGACCGCGGCGCTGGTCACCCGGGTTTTCTCGCACGGATTTGATTGGCGGTTGATTTTCGTGATTGGCGGCATTCTGGCTCTGCTGGTTTCGCCCGCGGTCGCCCTGCTCCTGCCGGAGCCGGCCCGACGCGACCCGGCCGCCCGGTTCGTCGATCGCCGTGCGATCCCCGCCTTGTTCTTCGAGGGCAGGTGGATTGCCACCCTCCTCCTGTGGATCGCCATCTGCCTGACCATGATCGTGCTCTCGGTAATGACCAACTGGCTGCCGACGCTGATGATTGCCAAGGGCTTTTCAGGCGATGCCGGATCCTTGGCGGCCTTGGTGTTCGGCGTCGTCGGGGCCGGCGGCGGCCTCGCC
>DASRLN010000266.1:0-2986 GCA_035648435.1 Caulobacteraceae bacterium | reverse complement strand
GCCCTCACCGCCGAAGCCCCCGGGAACCAGCCGCTCGCGGACTACGGACTGATGGACCAGATCGCCGCCGAAGGCCGCGATGTTGCGCTTCACCCACTTCAGGGCGGCGATCTGGTCCATCAGTCCGTAGTCCGCGAGCGGCTGGTTCCCGGGGGCTTCGGCGGTGAGGGCCGGGTGGGCGAAGAAGCCGAGCGCGCCCAGCCGATAGTTCATCGCCACCCAGACCACGCCGTCGCGGGCGAAGGCGGCGGCGTCATAGCTCGGCAGATCGGTCGCCCCGGCGATGTTGCCGCCGCCGAAAATCCACACCATTACCGGCGCGTGGCGAGCGTGGAGGGGGGCGGTGACGTCGAGGGTCAGGCAATCCTCGCTGGTCGGGCCGTTGTAGCCGCCGGCGTTGGGCGCGCCGCCGGAGAAGACCTTCTGCGGGCAGGCCGGGCCGTTGGCGACCGCCGCCCGCTCGCCGGTCCACGGCGCCGCCGGCGCCGGCGGCTTCCAGCGCAGCGGCCCCACCGGTGGGGCGGCGAACGGAATGGCCCGGAACACCGCCGCCGGGCCGCTTTCCACGCCGACCACGACACCGGTGTCGATGTGGGCCTTGGGCGGCTCGGCGTGGGCGGCGGCCACCGCGATCGCGCCCACCGCCAGCGCCAAGGCGAACGCCGACGCCCTCACTTCGCCCTCATGTGCCCGTTTCCCAATCGCCGGCCCGATGGGATAATAGGTCTTTCCCGAAGGCCTGTCCCGCCTTCTCGAGAACAGGCGCCTCGATGCAGATCGGAATACTCGCCGCCGCCGCCGCCCTTCTCGCTCCGGCGGTCGCGGCGGCTCAGACGGCGCCGGGCGGCCTGCCGCGCGCCTTCGCCGGCTACGGCCAGCCGGCCATCACCCCGGCGATGTGCAAGGTGGTGAGCGCCTCGGAGGCACGGTGCGTGGTTCCGGCGATGACCGCCGGCCGCTACCTGATCGAGGCGGCGGGAACCTCGACCGCGCAGGGCGCCGACGCCCGGCAGGGGCTGGAAATCGCCGTCGGCGGCATGGGCTGCGGCATCGCCCAACCGACCAATCCGCCCCCCTGGACCAGCGGCCTCAGGACCTTCAGGGTCGATTGCGAGGCGATCCTGCTCACCGACACGCCCCTCGTCGTGCGGGTGATCTACGTCGATTTTCATGCCACCAAGGATCCTCGGGGACCGACGCTCTCATTGAAACCGCTTCCCTGGCTGGGGGTTACAAGCGCCAGGATGTTCGCGCCCGAACCACCTCCCGCCGCTCCCTCGGCTCCCACCGGAAAGAAGTAGACCATGCGCCAGATCGACCATTTCGTGGACGGCAAGTCGTTCGGGGGCGACGCCGGCCGGTTCTCGGACGTCTTCGACCCCAACACCGGCGAGGTTCAGGCGCGCGTGGCCCTGGCCTCGGCGGCCGACGTCGATGCCGCCGTGCAGGCCGCCGCCCGGGCTCAGACCGGCTGGGCGGCGACCAATCCCCAGCGGCGAGCGCGGGTGATGTTCGAATTCAAGCGCCTCGTCGAGGCGCGGATGGACGAACTGGCTTCCTTGCTTTCCAGCGAGCACGGCAAGGTCATCGCCGACAGCCGGGGCGACGTCCAGCGCGGCCTGGAGGTGATCGAATTCGCCTGCGGCGCCCCCCACGTGCTCAAGGGCGAATACACCGAAGGCGCCGGGCCGGGGATCGACGTCTATTCGATGCGCCAGCCGCTCGGCGTCTGCGCCGGGATCACGCCGTTCAACTTCCCGGCGATGATCCCGATGTGGATGTTCGGCATCGCCATCGCCGTGGGCAACAGCTTCATCCTCAAGCCGTCGGAGAAGGATCCCAGCCTGCCGGTCCGCCTGGGTGAACTATTCATGGAAGCCGGGGCGCCGGCCGGCGTGCTCAATGTCGTCCACGGCGACAAGGCGGCGGTGGACGCCATCCTCTCCCACCCGCTGATCCGCGCGGTGAGCTTCGTCGGATCGTCCGACATCGCCGCTTACGTCTACGCCACCGGCGCGGCGCACGGAAAGCGGGTGCAGGCCATGGGCGGGGCCAAGAACCACGGCGTCATTCTGCCCGACGCCGATCTCGACCAGGCGACCCGCGACATCATCGGCGCGGCCTACGGCTCGGCCGGCGAGCGGTGCATGGCCCTGCCGGTGGTGATCCCGGTCGGCGAGCGGACGGCGGATGCCCTGCGCGAACGGGTGCTCTCCGAGATCGAGACCCTGAAGGTCGGGGTCTCCTCCGATCCGGCCGCGCAGTACGGACCGGTGGTCTCGGCGGCCCACAAAAAGCGCGTCGAGGACTACATCCAGATGGGCGTCGACGAGGGCGCCGAACTCGTCGTCGATGGCCGCGGGTTCGCCCTGCAGGGCTACGAGAACGGCTTCTTCATCGGCCCGACCCTGTTCGACCACGTGAAGCCGGAAATGCGCACCTACCAGGAAGAGATCTTCGGGCCGGTGCTGCAGATCGTCCGCGCCGAGACCTTCGAGGCGGCGCTGACGCTGGCCTCGGACCATCCGTATGGCAACGGTGTCGCCATCTACACCCGCAACGGCCGCGCGGCGCGGGAGTTCGCCTCCCGCGTCAACGTCGGCATGGTCGGCATCAACGTGCCGATCCCGGTGCCGGTAGCCTATCACACCTTCGGCGGCTGGAAGCGCAGCGCCTTCGGCGACACCAACCAGCACGGCATGGAGGGGGTGAAGTTCTACACCAAGGTCAAGACCGTCACCGCCCGCTGGCCGCAAGGCGCCCAGGACGATTCGGCCTTCGTCATCCCGACCATGGGGTAGGGGGAATGGGCGCCATGACTTCGGCATGGCGGTCGCCGCCTTGCGCCCCCTCCGTCACAGCGCAAGGAAGAGCGCCGCGCCACCTCCCCCGCATCGCTGCGCTCGCATGGGAGGAGAGAGGAAGTCTCAACCCCATCTTTCCTCCCCCGTGCCCCTTCGCGGGGGAGGTGGCGCGGCGCTCTTCC
>DASRLN010000265.1:0-4085 GCA_035648435.1 Caulobacteraceae bacterium | reverse complement strand
CATGACGATGTTGAGCTGGAGATTGTAGCCGAACTTGATGTTGGTGGTGGTGCTGGCGTTGGCCGTCTGGGTCGATCCGCCGGTGCAGAACATCGGCACGATGGCGGCCATGGTGCAGGCGGTGGGGGCCGAGACGGCGAGTTTCACCGTGCCGTTGGCCATGGTCGTCGAGCCGTCGGTGCAGTCGGCCTGGATCGGCGCGCAGACGTGGAAGTCGGTGATCGTCACGTGGGCGGCCGGAAAGTTCGCCGAGACGGCGTTCTGGGCCACGGTCTTGAGCGAGGCGACGGTGGCGTTGGGGTTCTGGGCCACGGCGACGCTGACGGCGAGGGACGCCTCGTCGTTGGCGTCCTGGAGCTGGGTGCGGGCGTTGAGGGCGTAGGAGGCGTCGATCACACCGGCGATGAGCAGGGCGATCACCGGCACCAGCAGCGAGAAGATGATCGCCACCTGGCCGCCCCGCGCCTCGCGCAGCCGGCGCAGGGCGCGAGGACCGCGCGCCTTCATGGCGCGCGCGGCGCCGGCCAATGATCTGAACATGGTGCCCCCGGGAGCGAATGGACTTCAGGGGGCTTCAATATGTCAATCGCGTTTCGGAGAGGTGAAGCGGCGTGGTTTCCGAAAACCTACCGCCAGGGCTATACCAGACCCCATGATGCTGACACTTGGCGACATCCAGGCGACCTACCGATAGCCCTCTCCCCCCAAGAGCGGGGGCGAGGGCTAAGATTGGCGTGAGTCATTTTCAGTGAGGGTTGGTACTACTGGACAATGGTCGCGGACCTGGCGAGGAACTGGTCGGTCAGGCTCTGGAAGCCGGTGGAGATGTCCGAAGAATTCACCGCCTGATAGTAATAGCCGGGCGAGGCGCAGTCGGACAGGGCCGCGCTGACTACGCTCGGCGTCTTCGGGCCACCAGGATAGATCGTGTGGCGCACTGTCTTCTCATAGGGCTGGACGTGGGGATCCTGGCCATCGAGGGGCACGTAAGGGGTTTCCAGCACCGCCAGGATCACGCCATTACTTTTCATCGTCTGGCAGATCGTGGAGTCGAGCGGCGCATCGAAGCCGCTTTCATAGGTCGGCGCGAAGTTCCATTTCGCGTCGTACGTCGAAGGGCCGTTCCAATTGGCGCCGCGGTCGGACTGCAGGCCGTCGGTGACCAGAACCACGAACTTCAGCGGCGCCTTGGCCGTACCGTTTCCGTTCGATCCCACCTTGGTGACCAGCTGGGTCAGCGCGTCATTGAGGTAGGTGTCCAGGCCGGGGCTCACCTGGGAGACGGCGGCATTGGCCGCCGCGTAGGTCGAAATGTCCTGCGCCCCATGCTGCAACAGGGTCTTGTCGAATGAGAAGATGTTGAACAGATAGGTGTTCTTCAGATTCCGCGGATTGCCGCCGACCGCCTGAACATGATTGATCAGGTCGCCGGCGGCCGCGGTCATCACCTCGAAGCGCGTGGTCGCCGGGACGACCTTGCCGTTGGCCAGCGTCACGCGAGCCTTGTGGGCGTTGGTCAAGCCCGTTGCGACATCCAGCGGTTGGGTCGCGCCGTCGATATCGTGGCACGCGAAGGCGCAGGGCGGGTTGTCGCCGTTTTGGAGCGGGTCGAGGGGTTTCACCAGACTCCAGTGGCCCGACACCCAGGCGCTGATCGCATCGACGTCGGCCGGTGTCGCCCCGACGATCATCGAGGCGGAGGCGTCCATGACGATGTTGAGCTGGACGGTGCGGCCGAGATTGATGCTGGCGACGGTGTCGGCCCCGACCGTCTGGCTCGAACCGGTGGCGCAGAAGGCCGGCGCCAGGGAGGCCATGGTGCACGGCGCCGAGGCGGTGGTGGCGAGCTTGACCGATCCGTTGGCGAGCGTCGTGGCCCCGTCCGTGCAGTCGTTCTGGACCGGGGCGCAGACATGGAAGTCGGTGATCGTCGGCGGCGCGCCGCGATAGTCCACGGCCAGCGTGTTCTCGGCGATGGTCTTCAGCGCGGCGACGGTGGCGTTGGGATCCTCGGCCACCGAAGCGGCGACCGCCAGGGCCGCCGCGTCGGTGGCGTCCTGGAGCTGGGTGCGGCCGTCGAGCGCGAAGGAGGCGTCGATCACCCCGGCGATGAGCAGGGCGATGACCGGCAGCAGCAGGGCGAAGATCACCGCCACCTGTCCGCCTCGCGCCTCGCGCAGGCCACGCAGCCCGCCGGCGAGGCGGCCCGCGCCGCGCCGATGATCGTGCTGGTTGGATGCCGACATGAACCTGCCCCGACAAATGCGTTGGTCGGGGCGCGGCTCTGCAAAACCCGTTCCAGTTGGTCAGGGAGTGCTCAACCATGGAGGGAGCGGCGATCGGCGGTCGCGCCCGTCGGAGCGCGGGGCTGAATTCACCAGGTCGGCGGAATTGACCGATCAGGAAGCAGAGCTGATCGTGGCGCCGACCGAAGCAAACTGGGTACTGAGGCTGGTCCCGACCAAGGTGACGGCGGAGATGACCACGACCGCGATCAGGGCGACGATCAGACCATATTCGATCGCCGTCGCGCCGCCGTCGTCCGAAAGGAAGCGGTTGATGAGTTTCGACAATGTCCCCACTCCGATGGATTGAAAGCAGCGAGGGTTTAGCTTTGACAAATTGATCGATCGTGAACTGTCGCGGTGAACGAAAGATGGCGCCGCTCGCTGTTCGTGGCAGGGGAGCGAGGAGCTTAACCCGCCAGCGGGCGTTGACGCGGCCGTCACTTGCCAAAACCTCAGCTCCAGCCCCGAGATGTGTGCATCCCCTGGTCCTACTGCGCCATAACCGTAGCGCGGGCTTCCAGCCCGCTCTTTTCGTCTACCTGCGTCCCATCTTCCTGGTCTTCTTGGCGAGCGGCGCCGGCTTGCCCAAGGAAAAAGCGGGCTGGAAGCCCGCGCTCCGAACAGAGCGACGGCGTCATGTCGGAAAAGCCAATGCAGTCCCCCTTTCCGACGCAGTGGGACTGGCCCAAGGAGGGGAGGAGAGCGCTCTTTCGTCGCCCGGTAACTACTCATTTGCCCCGAACGCCTCGCCCTGCTGATCGTGGGGGGCGGGCTTGACGGGAGAGGTCGAGTTGATTTAGAACGAAACATGAACATCTGGAGGCATGGGCATGTTTTGGTTGGCTCGGGAATCGCTGGCGCTTGCATCGGTGGCCGGCTTCGTCTGGATGGTCTGCCAGATGGCGCGGATCGCGGGCTGAGTCGCGCCGGCTGTTTGAAGGAGCTTTAAGGAATGACGGCGGCGGGGGAAGGTTTCGTCCATCTGCGGGTCCGCTCGGCCTATTCGCTGCTCGAAGGGGCGATCAAGGCCGACGCCATCGGCGCCCTGGCGGCCTCCGGCGCCATGCCGGCGGTGGCTCTGACCGACCGGGCCAATCTCTTCGGCGCCCTGGAGTTCTCGGTGGTCACCAGCAAGGCCGGCGTCCAGCCGATCATCGGCTGCGCCCTGCCGGTGAGCGGCATCGGCCAGGGACCGCCGGAGCGCTGGGCGCGCATCGCCACCATCGTCCTTTTGGCCCAGAACGCCGCCGGCTGGCGCCATCTCTGCGAACTCTCGTCGGCCGCCTTTCTGGACGCCCCGGCCAGCGACGAGCCGCACGTCGCGTGGAGCGAAGTCGCCAGCCGCGCCGAGGGACTGATCCTGCTCAGCGGCGGGGCCGACGGCCCGGTCGATCCGCTGTTCGCCGCCGGGCGGGCGAACGAGGGCCGCGCCGCCCTGGCCGAGATGAAGCGGGTGTTCGGGGGCCGCCTCTACGTCGAAATCCAGCGTCATGGCCTGGCCTCCCAGGCGGCGGCCGAGCCGGGCCTCATCGCCTGGGCCTATGACGAGGATGTTCCCCTGGTCGCCACCAACGATGCTCACTTCGCCCGGGCCGAGACCTGGCGGGCCCACGACGCCCTGCTGTGCATCGCCAGCGGCGCCTTCGTCGATCAGGAGGACCGCCGCCGGATCACCCCCGAACACTGGTTCAAGCCGGCCGCCGACATGCGCATCCTGTTCGCCGACCTGCCGGAAGCCTGCGACAACACCCTTCAGATCGCCCGCCGCTGCGCCTTCATGGTCGGCAAGCGTGACCC
>DASRLN010000264.1:0-9120 GCA_035648435.1 Caulobacteraceae bacterium | reverse complement strand
TCCCGGCGCTCGGCGGGCGGTCCTCGTCCAGCACCGCGGCGAAGAGGTCCACGGCCGCGTCGTGGGCGTCGGCCAGATGGTTGAACATCACGACCACGGAGATGCGCTCCGACCGCGCATAGAGGCGATGGCTGCGCCAGCCGCGCAGGGCGCCGCCGTGGCCGGTGACCGCGCGCTTCAGCTCTGGCCGCCGGCCGAGGCCAAATCCGTATTCGGAGCCCGCGCCATCGGCGAAGGCGACCGGCGCGCAAAGGCGGCGATAGAGGCCGCCGGCGTCGTCCCGCGTCGCATCGATCCAACGTTCCCAGGCGATCATGTCGTCGAGGCTGGTGCCGATGCCGGCGTCGCCGGTCCACAGAATGCGGTTCTCCGCCGCGCGGAAGCCGTTTGCCTGCGTCCCCTCGTAGCCCTGCGCGCCGTCGGGCATGGCGCGGGTGTCGGCGGCGAGGAACGCGCTCTGCATGCCGGCCGGATCGAAGATGCGGTCGCGCAGCAATTCTCCGAAGCCCCGGCCGGTGCGCGCCTCGAGGATGTCCGCGAGGATGCGGAAGTTCTGGTTGGCGTAGGAATAGCGCGTGCCCGGGGCGAACTGCAGAGTCCGGGCGCCGGCGATCACCCGCCCCGCCTCCTGGTCGCCGAAGGGCGCCTCGGCGGGCGAGCCGTGCAGCATCGCCAAGGCCCAGTAGTCGCGAAGGCCGGACTGGTTGTGGCAGAGGTGCAGGGCGCCCGGCGCCTGCTGTTCCAGCCGGGGCAGGCGGGCGCGCACTTCGCCGTCCAGCGCCGACGGGTCGGGATAGGCGTCCAGCACCAGCGCACAGGTGAACTGCTTGGTGATCGAGCACATCCGGAACAGGGTTCGCGGCGTGAAGGCGATGCGCCGCTCGGCGTTGGCCCAGCCCCAGGCGTGGCGAACCAGCACCTCGCCGTCGCGCAACACGGCGACCGCGCCGCCCGGCCCTGGATAGGCGCGCGGCAGGGCTTCGAGGGCGCGGTCGAGGCGGGTGGAAAAAGCCGTCATTTCCCCGCTATCGCGACTGAGCCGGCCAGCCGTCAAGTGAAGGTGAGCGACGGCAAGGGCTATCGGCCATGCGGCTCGCCGGAACGTTGCCGGCCGCGGACCGTTTTGGTGGTCGTCGCCTGTCGGCGTAGAACTTTGCGGTCGCGCGGCAGGCGTGGGTCCCGTCGGACGGCCCGTCGGCCCGCGCCCTCGGATTGGGAACACGAGACCATGGCGACGGCGCACATCAACCGGATCGGGACGGCGACACCGCCGCACGATGTTCATTCGGCCTTTCTCGCGCACATCGAGCGTTCGCTGAGCGATCCGAGAGAAGTGAAGCTGTTCAAGCGGATGGTGGAGCGCTGCGGGATCGATCACCGGTTCTCCTATTTCGAGCCGGCCGAGGACGACGGCGGCGACATCGTTCGCGACCGGGAGGGCTTTTATGATCCGGGCGCCTCGCCATCGACGGCGGCGCGGATGCGGCGGTTCGAATCCCAGGCCCCGCGTCTGGCCATGCGGGCGCTGGACAGCCTCGGCCTCGAAGGCGAGCGCGAGCGGATCACCCACCTGGTGGTGGCGTCCTGCACCGGTTTCGTGGCCCCGGGTCTGGACCAGATGATCGTCGGGGCGGCTGGCCTCGATCCCGGCGTGGAGCGCACGGTGGTCGGCTTCATGGGCTGCTACGCGGCGGTGAACGCGCTGCGGCTGGCCCACCATTTCGTCAGATCCGAGCCTGCGGCGCGCGTGTTGGTGGTGAACCTCGAACTCTCCACCCTGCACTTTCAGCGTCAGGGCACTCTTCAGCAGTCGCTGTCGATGCTGTTGTTCGGCGACGGCTGTTCGGCGGCGCTGGTCACCGCCGAGGAGAGCGGGGTGGCCCTGATCGACTTCCGCGCCGCCACCATCGCCCACTCGAGCGAGGCGATCACCTGGCGGATCGGCGATCATGGCTTCGACATGCATCTCTCGGGCGAGGTGCCCGGAAGGATCGCCCGCGCCCTGGCGGCGGAAAACGCCCGCAACGACGACGGCGGCTTGCTTCGCGGAACCCGGCCGCGGGACTATGATCTCTGGGCCGTTCATGCCGGCGGCCGGACGATCCTCGACGCGGTCGAGTCCGGTTTCCGCCTGGGGCCTGGAAAGCTCGATCCGTCGCGCGCGGTTCTGCGCGAATTCGGCAATATGTCGTCGGCGACGTTGATGTTCGTTCTGGAGAGGATTCTGCGCGGGCGTGGAACGTCGGGCGCCGGGCGCGAAAACGGTTTCGCGGTCGCCTTCGGACCGGGCCTCGCCGCCGAGAGCTTCCGCTTCAAGCTCGCGGCCTGAGGCCATCGTGCGCCGCTTCGCGCATCGATCGGCCGAAGCTGAATTGATGGATGACCCCGACGTCGCGCCCGGGGTGTTCGCCGACTGCCTCGCCGACCTGGCCAGGGCCAACACCGTCACCCGGGCGCGACCGCCGACCTTGCGATGGCTGGGGCGGGCGACGGCGGGTCTTCGCCCCGGTCAATCCTTCTCGCTGCTCGACGTCGGCTATGGACAGGGCGATATGCTGCGCGCCATCCACGCCTGGGCGTTGAGAGCCGGCCTGCGACCGCGCCTCATCGGCATCGACCTCAGTCCGTTCAGCCCCGCCGCCGCCCGGGCGGCGACTGATCCGGCGGCCGGCATCGCGTATCTCGCCGGCGACGTCTTCGACCACCAGCCCGAGGCCCGGATCGATTTCGTGGTCTCATCCCTGGTCGCCCACCACATGACCGACGATGAGATCGTCCGCTTCATCGGCTGGATGGAGGCGAACGCCGGACGCGGCTGGTTCGTCAACGACCTCCACCGCCATCCGCTGGCCTTTTATGGATTCAAGGCGCTTTCGACGGCGGCGGGATGGCATCGCTTCGTCCGCCACGACGGGCCGATCTCGGTGGCCCGGTCGTTTCGCCGCGCCGATTGGGAGCGATTGCTGGCGGCGGCGGATGTCCCCCGGACCCGCGTCACCATCGAATGGCGCTTCCCGTTCCGCATCTGCGTCGGCCGGATCCGATGAGCGACATGGTCATTGTCGGCGGCGGCCTGGCCGGCGGCGCCGCCGCCGCGCTCCTGGCCCGGGCGGGCTCGCGGCCTCTCCTGCTCGAGCGCGAAAGCGGACCCCGCGACAAGATCTGCGGCGAGTTTCTCTCCACCGAGGCCCAGGCCCATCTGACGGCGCTCGGCCTGGACCTCGCGCGGCTGGGCGGCGCGCGCGTGGGAAGCGTCCGCCTGGTGGCGTCCGAGCGCTGCGCGGAGGCGCGGTTGCCGTTCACCGCCCTCGGCCTCACGCGCCGGCGTCTGGACGAGGCGCTCCTGACCCACGCCCAGGCCCTGGGAGCGTCCGTCGAACGCGGCGTGACCGTCCGCGCCGTCTCGCCGGGGGTGGTGGAGAGTTCCCGCGGCAGCCTGGAGGCTCGGACGATCCTGCTGGCCAGCGGCAAGCATGATGTCCGCGGCGCGCGGCGCGACACGGCGGGCGCGATCAAGGGCATGGTCGGGTTCAAGAGCTACTTCCGCCTGAGCCCTTCGATGCGCGCGGCGCTGGGCGGCTTCGTCGAAGTGGTGCTGTTTGAAGGCGGCTACGCCGGCCTGCAGCTCGTGGAAGGCGGCGTCGCCAACCTCTGTCTGCTCGTCGATCACGATCGGTTCGACGCGGCGGGCCGGACCTGGCCGGGGCTGCTTGCCGAGCTGCTGCGCGAACCGCACCTGACCCGGCGCCTCGCCGACGCGGAAGAACTTTCGGCCAGGCCGTTGACCATTGCCGACGTCCCCTATGGGTTCATACACCGCCACGACGACGATCCGGGACTGTTCAGGCTGGGCGACCAGGCGGCGGTCATCCCGTCGTTTTCCGGCGACGGCATGTCCATCGCCCTGCACAGCGCCACGCTGGCCGCGCGCGCCATCGGCGAGGGCGCGGACGCTGGCCGCTACCATGCCACCCTGCGCGCCGACATCGCCCGCCCGGTGCGGCTGGCGACCTGGCTTCAGCGGCGCATCGCGTCATGGCCGGGCCGCCGGGCGATCGTCTTCGCCCTCGGCCTGGCGCCGGGCGGACTGGATCGCCTGGCGTCGTGGACCCGGGTTCCCGCGTCGGCTCTGCGGCGCGCGGGTCTCGACCCGGCCGGAAGCGATGAGCCTGCCGCCTGCTAGGCGGTCTTCGCCGCGGCGATGTATTGGTCGATCACCGTTTCCAGGACCGCCAGGGGCATGGCTCCGCCCAATAGCGCCGCGTCGTGGAATTTCCTGATGTCGAACCTGGCGCCGAGGGCCGCGCGGGCCTTGGCGCGCAGGCGCAGCCAGGTGAGCTTGCCGACCATGTAGCTGCACGCCTGGCCCGGCTGGACACAGTAGCGCTCGACCTCGGTGATGGCGGAAGCTTCCTGGTCGCCGATGGTGTCGGTGTAGTATTTCACCGTCTTCTCGCGGCTCCAGCGCAGCTGGTTGAGGCCGGTATCGACCACCAGCCGCACGCCGCGGAAAAGGGCGTCGTGGAGGTAGCCGATGCGGCCCATCGGATCGTCGTCGTACATCCCCATCTCGCCGGCCAGCTGCTCGGCGTAGAGGGCCCAGCCTTCCTGATAGGCGTTGAAGCCGAGGACCCGGCGGATGATCGGCAGGGGGGCCTCCTGGGCGATGCTGATCTGCAGATGGTGGCCGGGGACGCCTTCGTGGAAGGTGAGGGTCGGCAGGGTCCAGCTCGGAACCTCGGCGGTGTCGCGCAGGTTGATGTAATACATCCCCGGCCGGGCGCCATCGAGGGACGCGCCCTGGTAATAGCCGCCAGGCGCCCCGGCCTCGGTGGTCTTGGGAACCCGCTTGATCAGCAGCGGCGCTCTGGGCAGCACGCCGAACCAGTCCGGCAGCCTCCGGGTGATGGCAGCGATCTTGGCGTTGAGATCGACGATCAGCTTTTCCTTGCCCTCGTCGGTGTTGGGATAGCGGAACCTGGGATCGTCGTAGAGCGCCCGCAGCCGTTCGCCCACCGTTCCCTTGGAGTAACCCTGGGCGTGGAGCAGGGTGTTCAGTTCGCCCGACAATTCGGCCACTTTCTCCAGGCCCAGCTTGTGGACCTCGGCCGGCGACAGACTGGTGGTGGTCGCCTGGGCCAGGGACTGGCGGTAGTATTCCCCGCCCTCGGGCAGACGCCAGACGCCGGCGTCGTGGACCGCGTGAGCGCGCAATTCCTGGAGAACGGCGATCTGCCGCTGGACGGCCGGGCGCACGTCGCCTTCGTAGATCTTCGAGGCGGCCGCGTCCCAGTCGCCAGCGATCCCCGCCGCCTTGGTCCGGCGGGCCAGGGACGAGACCAGGTTCGATCGGTCGGCCGGCGCATCGCCCAGCGCCCTCAGCTGGATGAGAGTCTTGTCGAGCACGAAGTCGGGCGGCGTGCAGCCCAGCGACGCGTCATGGCGAACCTGATCGCTCTCCTGGTCGAGGGCGGTCCTGAACGCCGCCAGACGCGCCAGGTAGGCGTCGGCGTCGGCCTTGGTTTTGACCGGATGCTGGCTGTCGAGGAAGTCCGGCACGCGCTGATAGGCGCCGGAAAGCTGGCTGACCACATAAGGCCGCTGGAGCTGGCCGGTGGCGTAGTCGAAGCTCTTCTCCCCCTCGACGTCGCCGGAAAAGACGAAATCGACGACGTCGTAGCTGATCTTGTCGGCCGGACTGAGGATGGCCCGATTTATGGCGTGGAGATCGGCGAGGTCCTTCTCGTCGTCGATCTTCCAACGCGCCGCCTTGGCTAGCGACCGGTCGTCGAGCTCGGAACGCTGATGGGCGCGGGGTCCGACATCGAAACCAACTCCCGTCGCCGATTCCGGCGAGCGGTCGAGGAATTCCTGAACGAAGTCATTGAACAGCTTGAGCATCCTGGCGCCCTCGGCCCTGGACGCGGCGGCATCGACGACGGCGCCCCGGGTTCTGGCGAGGGCGGGCGTCGTGGCCGCCGCGGCGGCGGTGACGGCGATAAGATGGCGGCGGTCGAGCATGCGGAATTCCCGAGGAGGCGATGATTGGCCCCGACGGTGACGCTTACCCGCGCGGCGCGCAAGCGGGCCGAGGATTAAAGCGCGGTAATGCCCGAATGCAGACCCCGGCGCCTTCGTTCAGGCGGACGCCGCCATCCCGGCCATCCGGGACGACGGTGAACGGCTCAGAAGGATCGGTTCGGAATCAGTGCTTCAGCTCGATCTGCACGCCGCCGCCGCCGAGGGACAGTTTCAGGCCGGCGGAGGTGGAATGGGCGCGGATTTCGACGCCCTTGTCGTTCTTCATGTCGATCTCGCCGGCCCCCGCGCCGGCCGTGGCGGAAGCTTCGGCGGCGCCGTAGGTGCCCTCGATGTCGCTGAGGCGGTGCAGATTGAACACTTCGCCGTCGGCGTCGTAGCTGGTCGCGCCGATCGCGCCGACCGAAAGGCCGTTGACCCGTATCTCGCGCCGCCGACCGTGGAAGTTAACGTGGCCACTGCCCCAATGGATGCCGGCGATGAAGGCGACGGAGCCGCCGTGGAAGTGGATGCTGGCGTCGGGGCGATCCTGGGCCATCGCGGGCGCCGCCAGAGCGCCAGCCAGAATGGCGGCAAGGCCGGCGTTGCGGACGAAAGCTAGACTGTTCATGGGAAGGGCGCTCCTGGGATGGTTCGATGAAACACGCGACCACTAGTCGCGCCTGAAGCTTGACAACGGCGCGAAGCGGACGTTGGCAAACGCGCGGACACTAGGATGGTTCCAGGCCGGCCATTGTCAAGTTCGTTGATCGCCGCGCCCAGGAGGCTCAAGCCATAGGCCCCGCCTCCTATCGGATCCGCCGCGTCCGCGCCGGACCCGCGCCCGCTACTTGCGCTCGGGCTCCTTGGCCGCCGGCCGGGCCGCGGGCCGCGTGGGCGCTGGCCGCGCCGCCGGGCGAGCCGCCGCCGTGGGACGCGCCCGCGGCCGGGCGACCGCGCGGGCCACGGCGCGCGGGGGTGCGACGGCACGCGCCGGCGCGCGGGCCGCGGTCTGGTGGCCGATACCGATGCGCTTTTCGGGGATGGAGACGGCGCGCGCCTGCGGCCGGGTCGCGGGGGCCGGATGGGCCACGGCGGGCGCCGCGGGACGCCCTGGCGTCGGCCGGGCGGCTTGCGGGGCGGGCGCCGCGGGACGCCCTGGCGTCGGCCGGGCGGCTTGCGGCGCGCCGGGATGCATCGCCGGGCCGGCCGGCCGGGCGACGGGCGCCTGGTAGCGAACCGGAGCGTTGGCCTTGGTCACCACGCCAGCGCCCTTGAACACCGTCGGGCGTGGCGTCGCGGCGATGGTCGGGGCGCCGTGATTGACGCTGGCGCGCAGTTCCGGTGTCGTGCGGGCAAGCTGGACATGCTGGACCTGGGCCGACGTCGGGGCGATCCGGGGCGCCCGCAGGGCGGTCATCTGGGCGGATGTCGGCCTCGCCTGCACGCCGCCGCCGCCGTTGAAGCTCATCCGATTGCCGGCCATGTTGTTGGCCACGTTCTGGCGATAAGCATTGTTGGTGTGGATAGCGGAGACGTTGTTGACCGAGGTGTTGTAGTAGAAATTGCTCCCCTGCCAGCGACCGCCCTGGTAGCCGTCGCCGCCGTAGCCATAGCCATAGTCGATGCCGCCGTAGAAGCCCACGGTCGGTCCCCAATAGCCCCGACGGAAGCCGTAGTGGCCGCCGGAGGACACCCAGTAGCCCGGCGTCCACAGAACGCCCACCCGGGGCGGTTCGGTCCAGGTGCCGGGCACCCAATAATAGCCGCCGGCCCCCCACGCCCAGTAGCCGGGCGTCCACACATAGCCATAGGCCGGCGCCGGCGGCTGCCGATAGTCGGGCAGGGCCGGAGGCGGGCTGTCGGCATAGACCGGCTGGGCGCCGTTCTCGGGGGCCGCGTCGTCGGCATAGCTCTGCGAGGCGCCGCCCTGGTATGGCGCCGGCTGGACCGCGCCGGTGTCGCTGGCGGCGCCGCCGCCGGCGTAGGCCGCGCCGCCGCTGGTCGGCGCCGCGGTTCCGTTGTCGCCGCTGACCGGGACGCCGCCATCGGCGGCGGTGGTGTCGGTGGCCGCCGCGCTGTTGGCGGCGGGGGCGTTGGCGGCGGAGGTCCCGGCCTTGTTGCAGCCGTAAAGCGCGCCGGCCATCAGGGCGGCGGCGGAAACCGCCAGGGCGGAGCGGAGAAGCGTGGCGTTTTTCATCGTCGTCTTGATCCTAAGGAGCGATACCGGCGGCGTCATCGTCGTGGCGCCCGGCCGGTTCAATCGCACGAACCGCGGCCGAACGAAACTCGCGATGACGAAATCACCCGTTCGGCCCGGCCGCGCGAACCGTCCGTGGGCGCTCGAAGCCGCCCCGAAGATAGATTTCGGCCAGGATCAGGTTCGGAACCCAGCTGAGGAACGAGACGGCCCGGTAGCCGTCCATGAACGAGACCCCGATGAGCGGGAAGAGCGGCAGGTAGTCTCGATGCCGTTGCGCTCCCTCGGTTGATCCGCACATATGGGTGAAGAGGGCGGCATGTTCGAACAGATCACCATCCTGTTGTCGTTCGTCTTCGCCATCGCGTTGACGCACCTTCTGTCGAGCACGACCGATCTCATCCTCACCCGCGACCGCGTGCACTTTTCTGGCCTGCTTGCCCTTTGGATGCTCAATGCGCTCATCGGCTTGGTAGTGAACTGGCTGAGCATCTGGCAGCTGCACATCGTCAAGCAATGGACCGTGGCCGATGTGCTGCTCCAGTTCGCGCCAGCATTGCTTCAATACTTCGCCTGTTCCTTGGTCTCGATCCGAGCCGAGACCAGCACGGCCATGGATATGCCGGCCTTCTACGCACGCCAGCGCCCCGCCTTTACCGGAGCCTTCGCGGTCATGATGGTCGTCAATCTCCTGCAGAACTACGTCTATCGGGACAGCAGCGCGGGGATCGGCGGTAACGATTGGATGTGGGAGGACCTGCTGGTCACGCCGATGCTCGCCGCAGCGTTGATCGGTGGCTGGTCGAGGCCGGTTTGGTTGCAGTGGGCGGCCGGCTTGGTCATGGGCGCGCTGGAGACGTACTTCCTGGTGACGTTCGCGATCGCTGCCTAGGACGGAGGGC
>DASRLN010000263.1:0-4092 GCA_035648435.1 Caulobacteraceae bacterium | reverse complement strand
GCCCCGGCTGAAGCACACCTTGAGAAGCCGCGCCATCAGCTGGGCGCGCTCGATGTAGACCCCGGCCATCATGAACCGCCAGCCTTCGCCGTGGCTCATGGTGGCGTCGGCCGCGCCCTTGAAGAGGTGCAGGTCGGCGATGATCGCCTGCAGGAAGCCGGTCGCGTCCTCTTCGAAGTCCGCCTCGGCCGATCCATCGCCGGTGCGCAGATAGACCAGGTTGAGCCGTTCCCAGGTCTCGCTGGTGATCTGGTCGCGGACCTGGCGGGCGTTCTCCCGCGCCCGGGAAAGAGAGACCACCACCGAGCCGCCGCCGGAGCGGTCGAGCACCAGGCCGCGGGCCGACTCGACCGCCTGCAGGGATTCGTGGCCGACCTGGTCGCCCACCGCCGACAGGGCGATCCGCGCCGCCTGGCCGGCGACGTCGGTGCGGTCGAGGGTGGCGTTGAGCATCACCGCCGAAAGACGCGACAGGTGCTCGGCCCGCTCCACGTAGCGGCCGGTCCAGTAGAGGCTGTCGGCCACCCGCGCGAGCATCATGGCCCAGGCGCCGCCTCTTCGCTCACCGCCTCTTCGCCCGCCGCCGGCGCCGCCGCCGTCTCGTCGGCGGCCAGCACCCAGGTGTCCTTGGAGCCGCCGCCCTGGCTGGAGTTGACCACCAGCGAGCCGCGCTTGAGGGCCACGCGGGTCAGGGCGCCGGGGGTCACCACGACCTTGTCGCCGGACAGGATGAACGGCCGCAGATCGACGTGGCGCGGCTCGATCGCGCCATCGACCAGGCATGGCGCGGTGGAAAGCTGGATGGTCGGCTGGGCGACGTAGTTGGCCGGGTCGGCCTTCAGCGCCTCGGCGAACGTCGCGCGTTCGGCCGCCGTGGCGTGCGGTCCCACCAGCATGCCGTAGCCGCCGGACGCTCCCACCGCCTTGACCACCAGGGTGTCGAGATTGGCCAGAACGTGGGACAGCTGGGCCGGCTCTCGGCAGAGAAAGGTCTCGATGTTCGGCAGGATCGGCTCTTCGGCCAGGAAGTAGCGGATGATCTCCGGAACATAGACATAGACCGCCTTGTCGTCGGCGACCCCGGTGCCCGGCGCGTTGCAGATCACCACCGAGCCGGCCCGGTAGGCGTTGAACAGGCCGGCGACGCCCAGCTCGGAATCCCGTCGGAAGCTCAGGGGATCGCAGAAGTCGTCGTCCACCCGGCGATAGATCACGTCCACGCGGCGCAGGCCCGCGGTGGTGCGCATGAACACCAGGTTGTCGTGCACCGCCAGGTCGCGCCCCTCGACCAGCGGGACCCCCATCAGCCGGGCGAGATAGGCGTGCTCGTAATAGGCCGAGTTGTGCACCCCCGGCGTCAGCACCACCACCTGGGGATTGGGCCGCCACTCGCTGGTCATGCTCTTCAGCGCCGAAAGCAGCAGGTCCGGATAGCGCTCCACCGGCCGCACCCCGGCCTGCCGGAAGGTGCCCGGGAAGGTCCGCCGCGAGGCGTCGCGGTTGGCCAGCATGTAGGAGACCCCGGAGGGCACGCGAAGATTGTCCTCCAGCACCGCGAAGCCGCCGTCGGGTCCGCGGATGAGGTCGCTGCCGCAGACGTTCACATAGGCCTGGTGCGGCACATAGAGGTGCTGCATCTGCCGGCGGTAGGACGGCGCGCCCAGCACCAGGTCGCGCGGCACCACCCCGTCCATCAGGATCTTCTGCTCGCCGTAGATGTCGGCGAGGAACAGATTGAGCGCTTTCAGCCGCTGGATCAGCCCCGCCTCGATGGTCGCCCACTCGCCGGCCGGGATGATGCGAGGGAAGAGGTCGGTGGGGATGATCCGCTCGGTGGTGGTCTCGGCCCCATAGACGGTGAAGGTGATCCCCTGCAGCAGGAACGACCGCTCCAGGGTCTGCTGCCGGTCGGCCAGTTCCTCGGCCCCCAGGGTGTCGATCCGGTCCCGCAGGGTCTGGTAATGCGGCCGTGTCGATCCGTCCGGCGCGAACATCTCGTCATAGGCCGCGCCCGGCCGATATCCCGCCCGGCCGGGGGATCCGCTCCGCTGCTCCTCGACCGTCCGACTTCCGTTCACGCGCGCCCCTGACCTCGTCCCGCCGCGCCCCCATTGTCCACGCCCGCGCCGCCGCCGCAACCGATGCCTTCACCCCGCGCCGCCCGCCCGCGCGGCGCGATCCGCCGGGAGGGTGGGTGACAGCGCGCCCGCGCCCCCCTACAGGAGGCGTCACGGTGGGGCGGCTGGGAATCGTTGCGTGCCACGAGCCAACCATGCCGGCGCCGTTCTCGCGGCGGTCCTCGCCAGCCTGATCGCCACTCTTACCGCCGGCGCGGCTCTGGCGATCGAGCCCAGGGCCGCCGTCGAGGGCGATCTCGACCGGGCTCTGCGCCAGCAGCTCCAGCGCGCGGCCGGCGAGGCCAAGGGGCGGCCGGACGGGGCCTTCGAGGCTCGCCGGCGCGCCCGCGAGGCGGCGGCGGACATCGTCGCCCTGCTCCGCTCCGAAGGCTATTACGCCGCCACCGTCGAGCCGGATGTCACCGGCGGCGACGCGCCCCGGCCCGTCGTCCGGGTGACCCCGGGGCCGCGCTTTCACTTCCAGGATCCGGCCGTCGAATGGCTCGCGCCGCCGCCAGAGCCGCCCGACGCCGCCGCCGGGGTGGGGGCCATGGCGCTGCGCGGCGGGACGCCCGGCCGCGCGCCCGACGTCCTGGCCGCCGAGGGACGGATCGTGGCCGAGATCCGCGGGCGCGGCTATGCCGACGCCGCCTCGCGGCCCCGCCAGGTGATCGTCGATCACGCCGACGACACCGTGCGCCCGACGTTCAGGATCGCCTCCGGCCCCCTGGTCCGGCTGGATGGCGTCGAGGTCGTCACCAAGGGCCGCACCGACCCCGACTGGGTGCGCGCCCTGGCCCCGTGGAAGCCCGGCGCGATCTATGACCCGGCCAAGATCGCCAGGCTCGAACAGCGGCTTTCCGACGCTGGCGTTTACGAATCGGTGGATGTCGCCCTGGCGCCCCCGGGGCACGCGGCGGATGGCCGGCGGCCGGTGATCGTCACCCTCGCCGACCGCAAGCCGCGCACCCTGGAACTGAGCGCCGGCGTCTCCACGGTCGGCACCCTGGAAACCGAAGCCGGCGTGGCCACGGTCGGCGGCTCGGGCGTGGAGGCCAAATGGATCCACTACAATCTGCTTGGGCGGGCCGACAGCCTGATCCTGGCCGCGCGCCTCTACGACATCCAGCAGAAGCTCGACCTCGAACTCGATCTGCCGGACTGGCGGCGGCCCGACCAGATCCTGAAGATCGGCGGCGGCCTTTTGGCCGACCGCACGGCGGCCTATGACGATGCCGGCGGCGGCGTGCGTCTGGACGTCGAACGGCACTACACCAAGACCACCTTCATCACCCTGGGCGGCTATTTCGACTACACCGCGATCAGGGAGAAATCGGCCATCAACCCCCTGGCGACCCCGGTCGGCGAGGATCTGAAGCTGTTCATCACCACCGGCCTGGCGGCCTTCACCCTCGACCGCTCCAACGATCCTCTCGATCCCACCCGTGGCTGGCGCCTGGACATGCGCGCCGAGCCGACCTGGATCACCGGCGACCGCGATCTCGCCTATCTGAAGACCCAGGCCCAGGCGAGCGGCTATCTGCCCATCGGCGCCGACGCCCGGAACGTCATCGCCGCGCGGGTCAGGATCGGCTCGATCCTCGGCGGCGAACTGCCCGACGTCCCCGCCGATCGCCGGTTCTATGGAGGGGGCGGCGGCTCGGTGCGTGGCTACGGCTTCCAGGCCGTCGGTCCCCGGCTCTCCGACAACACGCCCGAGGGCGGCCTCTCCCTGGTCGAGACCTCGCTGGAGATTCGCCATCGCCTGACCAGCCAGTGGGGCGTGGTCGCCTTCATCGACAGCGGCTCGGTGGGAGGCGCCTCGACCCCGGATTTCCGCGATTTCAGCACCGGCGTCGGCGTCGGGGTGCGCTACAATCTCGGCTTCGGCCCCTTCCGCCTCGACATCGCCACCCCCCTGAACCCCCGCCTGGGCGACGGCCGCGTCCAGGTCTACCTCAGCATTGGCCAGAGC
>DASRLN010000262.1:0-2909 GCA_035648435.1 Caulobacteraceae bacterium | reverse complement strand
GGCGGCGGCTGGATCGTCGGGCTCTGTTATGTCGCCATCGGCGCTGTGGTCCCCGAGCGGCTGTGGGCTCGGATGTTCGCCGCCACCGCCGGGGTATGGGGCGTGGCGACCCTGCTCGGTCCCCTGGTCGGCGGCCTCGCCGCGGCGGCGGGCCACTGGCGCTGGGCGTTCTGGGCTTTCGCGGCCCAGGGCCTGGCCTTCGCCGCCGCCGCGGTCGTCCTTCTCGCCGGCGCCCGGCCGGCGCCCGGCGGGAACCCCCGGCGAGGCGCGCCGTGGCGGACCCTTGTGGCGCTCGCCGCCGCTGTCGGCGCGGTCGGCGCCGCCGACATCGCTCCGGGACTGCTGTGGCCTCCGGCGCTGGTCGCCACCGGCCTGATCCTCCTCGCCCTGGCCGGATGGGTCAACGGTCGGCCCGGTGAGCGCCTGCTTCCGCGTGACGCGGCCAGGCCCGCCACCACCGCCGGGGCCGGCTACGCCATGATCGTGACCATGGAGGCCTCGACCATGGCCTATGGCGTCTACGGCGCGGCCATCCTGCAGGTCGTCTACGGCCTTTCTCCCCTCGCCGCCGGCTACGCCATCTGCTCGCTGGCGGCGGGCTGGACGGTGATGGCCTTCGTCGTCGCCGATCAGCCGGAGCGGCGTCACGCCGGGCTGATCCGCGCCGGCGCCGGCCTCAACGCCGTCGGCATCGCCCTCCTCGCCCTGGTCATCGGTCTGGGCCATCTCTGGCTGGTGGTCGGCGCGGGAGCGGTCACCGGGGCCGGCTTCGGACTCTGCTGGTCCCTCGCCACCCGCCGCATCCTCATCGCCGTGCCGCCGGAGGATCAGGCCGCCGGCTCCTCCGCGGTGCCGACCTGCCAGCTCATCGGCGGGGCGGTCGGCGCCGCCGCCGCCGGCGCGATGGCCAACCTCGTGGGCCTCGCCCACGGCTTCGGCGCGGACCGCGCGGTCGCTGCCGCGCCCTGGCTGTTCGCCGCTTTCATTCCCCTGGCGGCGCTGGGCTGGCTGGCGGCGCTGAGACTGACCCGCCCCCTTCCCGCCGGGGCGAAGGCATGACCTGGCCGCCGAGCATCGCCGTCAGGACCCGGGCCTGGGCCACATGGGCGTCGAGGTTGGCGTCGGTAGGATCGAAGGCGGCCACCGCCGCCGGGTCGATGCCGCGCGCGGCGAGGGCCGGCGTCAGGTGATCGAGCACCGGCCGGCGGGCCGGGTAGGGGACGGCCCTCAACCCCTGGCCCATGGCCGCCAGGATCTCCGCCGATTTCGCGCCTTGCGCCCGTTGCGCCGGCGTCATCGCCGCGATCGCCGCCTGGGTTTCGCGGCTGGGATCGGCGCCGTAGCCGGTCAGCGCATTGCCCTGGATATTCTGCCCCGCCAGCTGGCGCCCCGCCTGGAACGCGTTGGCGTAGTCGCCGACGTAATCGGGGGTCTTCAGGGCCGAGAAGTCGATGTTGACGCCATCGCTCATGCTCACGCCCCTCCCGGCTGCATTCCGCCGCCGAGGAGGCCGGTGAAGGCGTTGGCCCCGCCGCCGGCCCCGCCGAAGCTCGAGCCCCCCTGGAAGGTCCCGAACGCCTTCAGCGCGTTGCTGATCGCGCTGTTGTCGATGTTGGCCCCGGCGATGGCGGCGTTGCCCTGGTTGGTGGCGGCGCTGTTGTTGTTGCTGCTGACCGCGTTGGCGTAGTTGCTTCCCTGGCCGGCCAGGGCGTTGGTCGCCGAGACGCCGGTCTGGGCCACGTTCTGCAGGTCGCCGACATACTGCTGGCCGTATTGCTGCGCCTCGCCGGTCCCGTAGGCGTCCAGCGCCTTCAGCGTCGAGCCGCTGTTGAGCAGGCCCGAGGCGGCCTTGTTCTGGTCGATCGCCGCGATCCCCTGATCGACGTTGAACTGATAGCCGGTGGAATTGAGGTAGTCGTTGAACGCCTTGGATGTCGCGGCCGGATCGCCGCCCAGGCCGAGGAAGCCCTGCAGCGCGGTGTTGGCGGTGTCGCCGCTGTCGATATAGGGCTGCTCCAGCGCCTTGTTGGATTGATAGATCTGGCTCTGAAGGGCGTTGTTCTGGGCCGCCGCGTTGCTCGCCGCGTTGCTGGCGCTGTTCACCGCCGAGGAGCTGATCAGCGCTCCGCCGACGGCGGCCGTGCCGGCGATGGCGGCGGCTATGATGACAGGCGGCATAGTCTTCTCCTTGCGAGCGAGGCGAACCAGTTCCGCTGGGTCAGCGTCCACAGCCTCAGGCGGCCGAACGGAGTTCCCCGCCAGTCGCCGGCCTGGATGAAGCCGCTGGTGCGCGGCGGCCGGCTCTTGGCGTTGGTCTCGACCTCATAGACGTTGACCACCTGGCAGCCGCCCCAGAACAGGGCCTCCAGCACCTCGGCGAAGGCGAAGGCCGCCTCCCGGCCCCAGCCCTCGGGGCGATACATCACGTGCATGTCGCGGGCGAAGCCCAGGGCGTCCAGCGGCGCGACCAGAAACCCGCCGTTGGCGGTGGCGAAGGCCAGCACGTCGGGCCGCGCCGCGACATCGCCGATATCCTCCGGCGGCATGCCGTGAAGAGTGTCGATCACCGCCGGATGGCTGGCGACCGCCGTCCACCAGGCGGGGTCGCGCTCTATCCGGATCATGACGGCCCGGTCAGGATGTAGTCAAAGCTGTCCACCGCCGCCCCGCCGTTGCTGGTGTCGGTGACGGCGATGGTCCCGGAGCGCCTGATGAGCTTGCTCACCGTCCACGACAGGGTGTCGCCGGCGTTCACCGCGAACGCCCCGGTGTAGGGCGCGACCACGCCGTTCAAGGTGTAGGAGAGATTGGCCCCGCCGCTGATCGTCGCGGCCAGGGTGTGGGCCGAGGTGATCCCGGCGATGGTCAGCGGCGCATTGGCCCCGCTGGTCGGGCCATAGATCGCCGCC
>DASRLN010000261.1:0-24134 GCA_035648435.1 Caulobacteraceae bacterium | reverse complement strand
GCCCTGGTGCAGGGCGCAGACGCCGCCCGCGAAATTGGTCACCGAAACCCGTGAAAGCCCGGCCTCGCCCGCCATCTCCGACAAGCGCCGCTGGTCGGGAAAGCGCCGGATGCTCTCGACGAGATATCGATAGGCCTCGCGATCCCTGGCCACGGCGGCGCCGATCAGCGGGATCAGATTGAACGAATAGGCATCGTAGATCCGCCCCACGGCGTGGGTCACCGGCTTGGAGAACTCCAGGCAGAGGAAACGGCCGCCCGCCTTCAGCACCCGACGCGCTTCGCCCAGGGTGCGCGAAATTTCAGTGACGTTGCGCAGGCCGAAGGCGATGCAATAGGCGTCGGCGCAGGCGTCCGGCAGCGGCAGGGCCTGGGCGTCGCCGACGGTCCAGGCGATGGCCGGGTCGGCGCCCCGCCGCCTGCCGGCCTCGATCATTTCGGCGTTGTAGTCCACGATCACCACCCGCGCCGCCGGGCCGCCGCGCCGGCGGCGCGCGGCGGCGGCCATGCGCGAGAAGCGGCGCGCCATGTCGCCGGTGCCCCCGGCGCAGTCGATGATCAGTTCGCCCGGCTGGGGGTTGAGGCGCGCGGCTGCGGCGTCCTTCCACAGGCGATGAACGCCCCCGCTCATCAGGTCGTTCATCAGATCGTAGCGCCCGGCGACACGGTCGAAGACCCCGCGGACCAGGCCCGGTTTCTCCGCCGGATCGACGTCGCGGAGGCCGAAGGTGGCGGCAGGCTCGTCCATCGGCCGTCGTCTTAGGGCCGGCGGGCGCGAAGCGCCAGACGCGGACGTCCCGGCGTGGCGCGCGCGGCCGTCTTCCGCTAGCAGGGGTTCATGCCCGAACTGCCAGAGGTCGAAACGGTCCGGCGCGGTCTCGAACCGTCGCTTCTCGGCGCGCGCCTGGCCAGGGTCGAGGCGCGCCGCGGCGATCTGCGTTTTCCACTGCCGGAAGGCTTCGTCCAGCGCCTCACCGGCGCCCGGATCCTGCGGCTGGATCGGCGGGCGAAATATATCCTGGCGCCGCTGGACCGGCAGGCGACCCTGATCATGCATCTGGGGATGACCGGACGCTTCGAGATCGAAGGCGGCCGGGCGCCGGGCGCGGGCCTGGCCGTCGCCGCGCCCGCGGACGCCAGGCACGCCCACATCGTCTTCGAAACCGAGGCCGGCGCGCGGATCACCTATTTCGACGCCCGGCGGTTCGGTTCGATGGACCTTATCGACAGCCACGCGCTGGCCGCCTACCCGACCTTCCGCGACATGGGTCCTGAGCCTCTGGGCGAGCATTTCAACGCGGCTTACCTCGCCGGCGCGTTCGCGGGACGGCGGCAGGGCGCCAAGACCCTTCTGCTCGATCAGAAGATCGTCGCCGGTCTCGGAAACATCTATGTCTGCGAGGCGCTGCATCGGGCGGGAATATCCCCGATCCGGGCCGCCGGGGCGATCTCGCGGCGGCGGCTCGGACGGCTGGTGGCGGCGATCAAGACGACGCTGGAGGCGGCGATCGCGGCGGGGGGATCGACGCTGCGGGACTTCGCCGGCGCCGACGGCGCGCTGGGATACTTTCAGCATCGGTTCGCGGTCTATGGGCGCGAGGGCGAGGGATGTCCGACGCCCGGCTGTCGCGGAGTGGTCCGCCGAACGGTGCAGGCCGGGCGCTCGACCTTCCATTGTCCCAGGTGCCAGCGATGAGCCGACGGACGCCGCTGGCGCTGTTGGTCTTTGTGCTGGCGCTCGGCGCGAGCCCGGCGTGGGCGACGCCGCCGATGTGGATCGCCAAGAGCGCGAAATCCACGGTGATCCTGTTCGGGTCGGTCCACATGCTGCCGGCCGGCGTCGCCTGGCGCTCGCCCGCCCTCGACGCGGCCGAAGCCAGGGCGAACGCCCTGTGGTTCGAGCTGCCCATCGATGACGTCACGGGCGCGGAGGCGGCCCGGCTGGCCCGGCTTCGCGGCCTGTTGCCGGCGGGCGACCGCCTCACCGCCCACCTCTCCCCCGATCAGGCCGCGCGGCTGGCGAGGGTGGCCCAGGGCCTCGGCGCGCCGCTCGCGGCCCTGCAGCCGATGCGCCCCTGGCTCGCCGAGGTGACACTGTCGCTTCTCATGGACACCCGCGACGGCGCGCTCGCGTCCGAAGGCGTCGAGCAGCGGATCCAGCAGTCCGCGCCCGCGACCCTCACGCGCGGCGCATTCGAGACTCCGGCCCAACAGATCGGCTTCCTGGCCGGCGCCACGATGGCCGACCAGATCGCCTCCCTCGACGAAACCCTGACCGAGTACGAGAACGCCCCCCAAACCTATCGGCGACTGGTCGATGAATGGCTGGCGGGCGATCTGGCCGGCCTCGAGGCCGATGCCCTGGTTCCGGCCCGCCGCGCCGCGCCGGGAAGCTACCGGCGGCTGATCACGCAGCGCAACCAGCGATGGGCGCGGGTCCTGCGCCGCCGCCTGGCCATGCCGGGCACCACCCTGGTCGTCGTCGGCGTCGCCCATCTGATCGGCCCGGGTGGGGTGCCGGCCCTGCTGCGCGCCGAGGGCTTCACCGTCGAGGGACCCTCCTGATCCACCGCGCCGCTGGCGGATTGACCGAAGGGGGCCGTTTCCACTATATCCGCCGCTCCCGTTTTCCAGGGCGAGCCCCGTCGGAGCGCTCGTCTCGTCAGTCCCAAAGGCTCGTACCCTCCATGGCCAACAACCCCGGCGCCAAGAAGGCGATCCGCAGGATCGCGCGCCGCACCGAGGTCAACAAGGCTCGCCGTTCGCGTGTCCGGACCTATCTGCGCAAGTTCGACGAGGCCGTTTCGGCCGGCGACCCGGCGCTGGCCAAGGCCGCCTTCGTCGAGGCTCAGTCCGAACTCATGCGCGCCGTCGGCAAGGGCATCGTGCACAAGAACACCGGCGCGCGCAAAGTCTCGCGCCTGCACGCCCGGCTCAGGAAGCTGCCCGCCGCCTGACCGGCCCCTGCGGGCCTCCACTTCACTGAAATCATTTAGCTATTGTCGATGCCGCCAAGGCGGCGCGGCGCGCCCGCGTCATCCCGGGTGCGACAAAATCGACCCGTGTTCGAATCGCGAAAACGATGGCCGGGCGTTTTTCCTTGCGGCAACGGGACCTTCGGCATGTCAACCGAAAATCGTCGCCTCCTGAAGAGAGAATCAGCGTTGACGGACCCGGCTTGGGGGCTAGGTTGAGCCTGTCAAGGCTTTCGATCTTATACGGACGAAACGGGCGCCCGAAAACACCATTCGGGCGCACGGGGGGAATGTGTCTGGTTGGATTCCACACCGGCGGCGCGGCGGGCGCCGACGGATCGATCCTCTCCGATCGCGGAGGGGAAGACGATGGGAACGGGGCAACATGTCGAACGGTAATTTCGCGCAAGCCGCGCTCGCCACGCCCGCCGGCGCGGTATGGATCAAGGCCAGCCAGGCGCTCAAGAGCGAACTGGGCGACGACACCTTCGGCTCCTGGCTCGCCCAGGCCGCGCTGCGGCCGGCGTCGGACGGGGGCCTGTGTCTGGTGACACCGACAGGCATCGCCCGTGACTGGATCCGACGCTACGCCTGGCGCCGCATTGGCGAGATCTGGGCCGCCAACGATCCGGAGGGCCGCATCCTCAGCCTCAAGTCGAGAGTCGAATTCGAAGCCGACGGCGGCGATCCGCGGGCCGGCGTGGTGGCCATCGAAGCGGCCGAACCGGTGTCGAACGACATCTGTCCCGCCGAGCCGGGCGGGGTCGCCACGGGGCGCCGGAGCGGATTGCAGGAACGATTCACCTTCGAGACTTTCCTCGCCGGTCCGAGCAATGAGTTCGCCAACGCGGTGGCCAGGCGCGTGGCCTCCTGGGCCGACGGGCACTTCAACCCGGTGGTCTTCCACGGACCCTACGGCTTTGGAAAGACCCATCTGCTCAACGCCCTGGCCTGGGAGGCGATGCGTACCGCGCCGGCGAAGAAGGTCGTCTATCTCACCGCCGAGCGGTTTCTCTCCAGCTTCGTGCGTTCGCTGATGGAGCGGCAATCGGCGGCGTTCAAGGACGAGCTGCGTTCGGCCGACCTGCTGCTCATCGACGACGTCCATTTCATCGGCGGCAAGCAATCGACCCAGGAGGAGCTGTTCCATACGCTCGCCGCCCTGATGGAGGATGGCCGCCGCGTGGTGTTTTCCGCCGACCGCCCGCCGTCGGCGCTCCTGGAGATGGACGCGCGGCTGCGCTCGCATCTGTCGGCCGGCCTGGTCTGCGGCATCGAGCCGGCCGACCGCGGCTTGAGGGTCGGCATCCTGGAGCGCAAGCTGGAGGTGCTGAGCCGCCAGCAGGGCTTCGCCGGCACCCTGCGGCCGGACGTGCTGGGCTTCCTCGCCGACCGCTTCACCGACAGCGTCCGGGAACTGGAAGGTGCGCTCAACACCCTCATCGCGCGCGTCGGCGCCGGGGTGGGCGCGCTCACCCTCGACCAGGCCCAGGGATTGTTGCGACCCCATCTGCGCGGCGGCGAAAAGCGGATCACCGTCGATGACATCCAGAAGGCCGCCTCCGAACACTTCGGGCTCAAGCAGGCGGACCTGATCTCCGAATGCCGCACCCGGGCCGTGGCGCGGCCCCGTCAGGCGGCCATGTGGCTGGCCAAGAAGCTCACCACCCGCTCCCTGCCCGACATCGGCCGGCGCTTCGGCGGCCGCGACCACACCACCGTCCTGCACGCCGTCCGCCGGATCGACGAACTCCGCGAAAAGGATCCGCAGCTGGCCCGGGATCTGGACGTCCTGACCCGCAAGCTCCGGGGATAGAGCCCTACGTCGCCCCGTAGGGTCTCGGCGCGACGCCGTTGCTGGCGAAGTGGGCGAGCATGCGCATCCAACCGTCCTTGGCGTCGGCGGCGTTGTAGCTGTCGCGATAGTCCGCGTGGAAGCCGTGGCCCGCGTCGGGATAGACGATGATCGCCGTTGCGGTCTTACCGGCGGCGGCGAGAGCCTGACGCATGGCCGGGATGGAAGCGGCCAGGCCGTCCTTGGCGCCGTAGAGGCCGAGCACCGGCGCGTGCAGCTGGTTCACCAGCCTGATCGGCCACAGGCGCTTGGGATCGCCAGGCGCCCCGGGCGGCGGGGCCATGCGGCCATACCAGGCGACGCCGGCCTTGAATTGCGGGAAGGTTTCGCAGGCCAGCCATGTCGTTCCCCCGCCCCAGCAGAATCCGGTGATGGCGATCTTTTGCGGATCGACGAAGTCCTGGGCGTCCAGGAACTTCAGGGTCGCGCCGACATCGCCCATGACCTGGGCGTCGGAGGCTTGGCCGACGATCCTGATCACCGCCGCCAGATCGCTGATCGGCGCGGGGTCGGCCACCCGGACGAAGAAGGCCGGGGCCACGGCGACGTAGCCGAGCTTGGCCAGGCGACGGCAGACGTCCTTGATGTAGTCGTGGAGGCCGAACACCTCGGAGGCGACGACCACGGCGGGAAATCGCCCCGGGGCCTTGGGTCTGGCCAGGTATCCCGGCAGCCGGAAACCGTCGGGGGCCGGCAGCACCACTTCCTCGATGATCAGCCCGGCTTCGTCGGTGTGGATCGGCTCGGCTTGCGCCGAGAGGCCAGCGGCGGCGTAACCGGCGAAGATGAGGCCGCCGACGGCGCGCCGGGAAAGGTGGAAGTCCTCCGGCGGGGCGCCTTCGGGGCGGGTCAGGGCGGCCATGGCGTTCCTCCTCTTGGGCGCCCGCCATGGTGGGTCCGCGCGGGCGGCGTTGTCAAAGGGCGCGGCGAAGGGTGAGATTGAGCCGCCCGCCGCCGGGGATCAGGCGCGAGGAGCCGGCGAGAATCCGATCGACGCCGTGGAACGCCAGGCGCGCCTCGCCGGCCAGCACGCAGACGTCCCCGGAGGCCAGGCGTACGGTCGCCATCGGGTCGGTTCGCTTGTGGCCGCCGATGCGAAAGACGGCGGTATCGCCGAGGGAGACCGAAAGCACGGGATGGGTGAAATCCGCTTCATCGCGATCCTGGTGCGGCCCCATGCGGGCGCCATCGCGGTAGAGGTTGACGAGACAGGCGTCCGGCGGCGCCTGGCCGCCGGCGACCTCCGACCACAGGTCCAGCAGGACCGCTGGGATCGGCGGCCACGGATCCCCAGTGACCGGGTGGGTGGGCGCATAGCGGTAGCCGGCGGCGTCGGTGATCCAGCCGAGGGGGCCGAGATTGGTCATCTCCACGCTCATCGGCCGACCGCCCGGCGTCACCGGGCGATAGAAGGGAGCGCGCGCCACGGCGGCCGTCACCTCGGCGATGAGGTCCGCCTGGGCGGCCGGATCGAGACGGCCGGGGAGCAATCGGAAGCCTGAAACCATCACCGCGCGCATTTGTAACACGCGCGGCGGCGAGGCGGCGCCCTTGCGACCGCCGCCGTGGTTCCCATATCGAAACTCGAAGCGGCGCCTCCCTCAAAAGGGGGTCCGCCTGAAAGATTTCGGACCCGGCGGGGGCGCCCATGCAAGGGGCGGAGCGCTCCGGCGGCCCATCGCACCTATTGGAAGTGAGCGAGAACACATGAGCAGGATTATCGGTATCGACCTTGGCACGACCAATTCGTGCGTCGCGATCATGGACGGCAAGGCGCCCAAGGTGATCGAGAACGCCGAGGGCGTGCGGACCACGCCGTCGGTGGTCGGTATTCTGGACGACGGCGAGCGCCTGGTCGGCCAGCCGGCCAAGCGCCAGGCGGTGACCAATCCGGAAAACACCCTGTTCGCCATCAAGCGCCTGATCGGCCGCAACTTCGACGATCCGGTGGTCGCCAAGGACAAGAACATGGTGCCCTACGCGATCGTCAAGGGCCCGACGGGCGACGCCTGGGTGCGCGCCCACGGCAAGGACTATTCCCCCCAGCAGATCAGCGCCTTCATCCTGCAGAAGATGAAGGAGGCCGCCGAGGCTCACCTGGGCGAGAAGGTCGACAAGGCGGTGATCACCGTCCCGGCCTATTTCAACGACGCCCAGCGCCAGGCGACCAAGGACGCCGGCAAGATCGCCGGCCTCGAGGTGCTCAGGATCATCAACGAGCCCACCGCCGCGGCGCTGGCCTATGGCCTGGAAAAGAACGACGGCAAGAAGATCGCCGTCTATGACCTGGGCGGTGGCACCTTCGACGTCTCGATCCTGGAGATCGGCGACGGCGTGTTCGAGGTCAAATCGACCAACGGCGACACCTTCCTGGGCGGCGAGGACTTCGACCTGCGGGTCGTCGATTATCTCGCCGATGAGTTCAGGAAGGAACAGGGCGTCGATCTGCGCAAGGACAAGCTCGCCCTTCAGCGCCTCAAGGAAGAGGCCGAGAAGGCCAAGAAGGAGCTGTCGTTCACCGCCCAGTATGAGGTCAATCTGCCGTTCATCTCGATGAACGCCTCCGGACCCCTGCACCTCAACATCAAGCTCTCCCGCGCCAAGCTCGAGGCCCTGGTCGAGGATCTCGTCGCCAAGACCGTCGGCCCCTGCGAGCAGGCGTTGAAGGACGCGGGCCTGAAGACCAGCGACATCGACGAGGTGATCCTGGTCGGCGGCATGACCCGCATGCCCAAGGTGGTCGAAACGGTGAAGGCCTTCTTCGGCCGCGAGCCGCACACCGGGGTCAATCCGGACGAGGTGGTGGCCCTTGGCGCCGCCATCCAGGCCGGCGTGCTGCAGGGCGACGTCAAGGACGTGCTGCTGCTCGACATCACCCCCCTGACCCTCGGCATCGAGACCCTGGGCGGGGTGTTCACGCCGCTGATCGAACGCAACACCACCATCCCGACCAAGAAGAGCCAGGTGTTCTCCACCGCCGACGACAACCAGAACGCGGTGACCATCCGGGTCTTCCAGGGCGAGCGGCCGATGGCCGGCGACAACAAGCTCCTGGGCCAGTTCGATCTGGTCGGCATTCCCCCGGCGCCCCGCGGCGTGCCGCAGGTCGAGGTGACTTTCGACATCGACGCCAACGGCATCGTCAACGTCTCGGCCCGCGACAAGGCCACGGCCAAGGAACAGTCGATCCGCATCCAGGCCAACGGCGGGCTCTCCGACACCGACATCAAGACCATGGTCGAGGAGGCGGCGGCCAACGCCGAGGCCGACAAGAAGCGCAAGGAACTGGTCGAGGCCAAGAACCACGCCGACGCCCTGATCCACTCCACCGAAAAGGCCATGGCCGAGCACGGCGACAAGATCGAGGGCGCCGACAAGACCGCCATCGAGACCGCCATCGCCGAGTTGAAGAGCGAGGCCGAGGGCGAGAACGTCGAGGCGATCACGGCCAAGACCCAAACCCTCACCCAGGCCTCGATGAAGCTCGGCGAGGCGATGTACAAGGCCCAGCAGGGCGCGGCGGCGGACGACGCGGCGCCGGCCGGTGCGCCCGCCGACGACGGTGTCGTCGATGCCGAATTCGAGGACGTCAGCGACGACAAGAAGTCGGCCTGAGGCGACGCAGGGAGCGGGCGGATGAACGGGGACCCAACAACCAGCCCCAATCTCGTAGCGCGGGCTTCCAGCCCGCTGTTACGCGCGTTCCGCCTCCCGATCAGCAAAGGAAGAGCGGGCTGGAAGCCCGCGCTACGAACGTTGGGTGAAACCCGGGATGCGTGACTACTACGAGGTTCTGGGTGTTCAGCGGGGCTGCGACGAAGCCGGTCTGAAGTCGGCCTTCCGCAAGCTGGCCATGGAGCACCATCCCGACCGCAACAACGGCTGCATCGACGCCACCTCGCGCTTCAAGGAGATCAACGAGGCCTATACCGTCCTCGCCGATCCCAACAAGCGCGCCGCCTACGACCGCTTCGGCCACGCCGGCGTGAACGGAATGAACGGCGGCGGAGCCGGCTTCGGCAATGTCCATGACGTGTTCAATGACGTCTTCGGGGACGTCTTCGGCGACATGTTCGGCCGCGGCCCGCGCTCTTCCGGTCCGGCCCGCGGCGGCGACCTGCGCTACGATCTGGAGATCGCCCTGGAAGCGGCCTACGCTGGCTCGGAACGCGAGATCAGGGTCCCGGCGGCGGTCGCCTGCGAGGCCTGCGCGGGCTCCGGCGCCAAGCCCGGCTCCAGTCCCACGGTGTGCGGATCATGCGGCGGCGCGGGCCGGGTGCGGCGCAGCCAGGGCTTCTTCCAGCTGGAGAGCACCTGCCCCCGATGCGGCGGCGCGGGCTGTCTGGTCCTCGATCCTTGCCAGAGCTGCCACGGCCACGGCCAGGTGCGGCGCGAGCGGGTGCTGCAGGTGCGCATCCCGGCCGGCGTCGATGACGGCGCCCGCATCCGCCTGGCCGGCGAGGGCGACGCCGGCGCCCGCGGCGGCCCGCGCGGCGACCTCTACATCATCCTGTCGGTGAAGCCGCACGAACTCTTCGAGCGCGACGGCCTTGACCTGCTCTGCTCGGTGCCCGTGCCGATGGTCACCGCCGCGCTCGGCGGCGAGATCGAGGCCCCGTGCCTGCTGGGCGGCGAGAACTGCGACGGCGCCCGCAAGATCCACATCAAGGTGCCCGAAGGCGCCCAGACCGGACACACCGTCCGCCTGCGTGGAAAGGGCATGCCCTCCCTGCGCTCCCGCGAACGCGGCGACCTGGTGGTCGAACTGTTCATCGAAACCCCCACCCGTCTCACGACGGCGCAGAAGGCCCTCCTCCGCGACCTCGGCGACCTCTGCGGCGAAAAGCAGAACCCCCGCTCCGCCGGCTTCTTCAAGAAGGCCAAGGGTTTCTGGGAGGGAGTGACGGGGGTCGAGGGGCGGAACAACTAGAGGGATCGCGTTCTTCCTCTATCGGGGAAATGGGAATTTACGTCCCGCTCAACATCCCGATGTCCTCCCAGACGTAGCTGGTCTCGGTGAGGTGGCCGCCCCAGCCGACGACCGGGCGATGGGCGTGTCTTTGGGCGCCGAGGTGGAGGTAGAAATCGCGGGCGTTGGCGTTGCCGTCGAGGACCCAGACGCGGAGGGACTTGGCGCCGGCCCCCTGGAGCACCCGCGCGGCCCCGGTGAGCAGGCGGCGGCCGAGGCCGACCTTCTGGGCGACGCGGACCAGATAGAGCGTGTGAACCTCCTCGCCTGAGCCTTCGCAATAGCCGATGACGCCGGAGGACCCCTCGGCGGCGAGGACCACCAGGCCGGCGGGAGCGCGGGTGAGGCGCTGGCGCCAGCGGCGGGCGTGCAGCGGGGCGCTCATCCGAGCCAGCCATTCGTCGGGCAGCAGGCCGCGATAGGTCTCGCGCCAGGCGCGCACATGGGCGGCGGCCAGGGCGGCGGCGTCGCCGGGACCGGCGGGAATGATGAAGGCTTCGGCGAGACGCTCCATGGCCGCGAGCTTGGCGCCTTGCCGCGCGCCGTCAAGAGGCCCTCGGCGCCGCGCCCCAATCCCGTGCCCGAGCTGGCGCTTGAGCTTGACCATCGCCACGTTGTACATATACTGTCCGTGTCCATAGGGGTCAATCGAGGAACGTCATGGCGGCGGCTATTCAACGGATCGTGGTGCAGGCGACCACCAAGGACAAGAAGGCCATCGTGGCCAAGGCCCAGACGCTCGCCATGTCGATTTCGGAGCTGATGCGGCGCGGCGCTTTCGCCTATGAATCCGAAGAAGCCGACGCCGAACTGGGGGTTCTCGCCGACGCGGCCAAGGGCGCGGCCGAGCGCGCCGGAGCGGCCATCGACGACGCTCTCACGTTTATTGGGGCAAGCGAGGCGCGCATCGCGGCCATGGAAGACGCGCGCCCGGCCCGCGCCCGGGGAGCCGTCGCCTGATGGGCGTCGGCGACAGGGTCTGGGGGGCGCTGACCTCGATGATCAAGCTCGAGGACAAGGTGAGCCGTCAGTCCGAGGCGATGCAGTCCCAGCAATCCCGGATCGAGGACCTCACGGGCCGTGTGATCCGGCTCGAAGTCCAGCTCGAGATGCTGACGGGCGCGGCGGTCATCAGGCGGCTCGGCGCGGACGCGGGCTGACGGGCGCCACGGCGGCCTATGGCCTTCCATCCATGACCCTGGCCGCGATTCCACAGGCGCCCACCGCCGACCGGGTGAGCCCGGTGATGGGGCAATATTTCGCGGCCAAGGCGCGCCAGCCCGACGCCCTGATCTTCTTCCGCATGGGCGATTTCTATGAGCTCTTTTTCGAAGACGCGGCCAGGGCGGCGGCGGCGATCGGCATCTCCCTCACCCATCGCGGCGTCCACGCCGGCGCGCCGATCCCCATGGCCGGGGTGCCGTTCCACACCGCCGAGGCCTACCTCGCCAAGCTGATCCGGGCCGGCTTCAAGGTCGCGGTCTGCGAGCAGATGGAAGACCCGGCGGCGGCGCGCAAGCGGGGGTCCAAGGCCATCGTTCATCGCGACCTGGTGCGGGTGGTCACCCCCGGCACCCTGACCGAGGATGGCCTGCTGGATGCGCGGGTGGCCAATTGCCTGGCGGCGGTCGCCACGCGGGCCGGCCAGATGGCGATCGCCAGCGTCGATCTTTCCACCGGCGAGGTCGATTGCGCGATCGTCGCCGCCGGAGATCTCGCCTCGGCCCTGGCGGCCTCGCGGCCGGCCGAAATCCTCGTCGCCGACCGCCTGCTGGCCGATCCGGCGGTGAGCGAGGCCCTGAAGGCGGCCGGCGGTGCGGTCCAGCCGATGGCCGGCGCCCTGGCCGAGCCGGCGGCCTCGGAGGCGCGGCTCAAGCGGCTCTACGGCGTGGAGACGCTGGACGGCTTCGGCGCCCTTGCCGGGGCCGAGATCGCCGCCCTGGGGCTGATCGCCGCCCACCTGGAAATCACCCAGGCCGGGCGCCTGCCGGCCCTGCGCGCGCCCAGGCGCGGCAGCGAAGCGCAGACCATGTCCATCGATCCGGCCACCCGGGCCAGCCTGGAGATCGACCGGGCGCTATCGGGCGGCCGGGAGGGATCGCTCCTCGCCGCCATCGATCGGACGGTGACCGCGCCGGGCGCGCGGCTGCTCGGCGCCCGGCTGGCGCGACCGCTTACCTCTTCCGAAGCCATCGACGCGCGGCTGGATGCGATCGACTGGCTGATCGAGCGGCGCGAGCTTCGCCGCCGCCTGCGCGAGCGCCTGCGCGGGACCGGCGACATGGCCCGGGTTCTGGCGCGGCTGGTCCTGGGGCGAGGGGGACCCCGTGATCTCGGCTGCCTCAGGGACGGCGCCTCGGCCGGCGCCGAGATCGCCGCCCTGCTGGGGGAGGCCCCGGACCCGATCGTGACACCGCCGGCCGAGACCGTCGCCGCCCGCCAGGCTCTGATCCCGACGGCGGGCGGCGCGCTGGCGCGGCTCGCCGCCTCGCTGGAGGCCGGCCTCGGAGCCGACCTGCCGTCGCTGGCCAGGGACGGAGGGTTCGTGTCGGCGGGGGTGTCGGCCGAGCTCGACGGCGCCCGCGCCCTTCGCGACGACAGCCGCCACGTCGTCGCCGCCCTGGAGGGGCGGTTGCAGGTCCAGAGCGGCGTCGCGGTCAAGATCCGCCACAACGCCGTTCTGGGATATTTCGTCGAGACCACCGCGCGGCAGGCCGAACCGCTCTTCCAGCCGCCACATTCGGCGAGCTTCATCCACCGCCAGACCCTGGCCAACCAGGTGCGCTTCACCACCGTCGAGCTGGCCGATCTCGACGCCAGAATCGCGCGGGCCGCCGAGGGGGCGCTGGCCATCGAACTGGAGATCTTCGAAGCCTGGCGCGAGGCGGCGAGAGACGCGGCCGGCGAGATCCAGGCCGCCGCCGAGGCGCTGGCCACCCTCGATGTCGCCGCCGGCCTCGCCGAATGGGCGCAGGATGCGCGGGCCGTGCGGCCGATCGTCGATCGCTCCCTGGTCTTCGAGGCCCGCGGCGCGCGCCATCCGGTGGTGGAGGCGGCGGTGAGCCGGGCCGGCGGGGCCTTCACGCCCAATGACTGCCGCCTGGACGGAAGCGGCGGGACCGGCGCGCGGCTCTCCATCGTCACCGGCCCCAACATGGCCGGAAAATCGACCTTCCTGCGCCAGAACGCGCTGATGGCGATCCTCGCCCAGGCCGGGTGCCCCGTGCCCGCCGCCTCCCTGCGCCTCGGCGTGATCGATCGCCTGTTCAGCCGGGTCGGCGCCGGCGACGACCTGGCCCGGGGCCGCTCGACGTTCATGGCCGAAATGGTCGAGACGGCCGCGATCCTGATCCAGGCCACCCCCCGCTCGCTGGTCATTCTCGATGAGATCGGACGCGGCACGGCGACCTGGGATGGTCTGGCCATCGCCTGGGCCTGCGCCGAGGCCCTCCACGACACCAACCAGAGCCGGGCTCTCTTCGCCACCCACTATCACGAACTGGCCGGCCTGGAGGAGCGCCTGGCATATGTCTCCAACCTGTCGCTCAAGGCCAAGGAGTGGAACGGCGAGCTGATCTTCCTGCACGAGGCGGCGGCGGGGGCAGCCGACCACTCCTACGGCGTGCATGTCGCCAAGCTGGCCGGCGTCCCGGCCGCCGTCGTCGCCAGGGCGCGGGAGGTTCTGAACCGTCTGGAGAGCCAGGCCCAGTCGCACGCCGGCCTGGCCGAGCTGCCGCTCTTCGCCGCCTTCTCCGCCGAGGCGCCGACCCCGAGCGGCCCGACGCCGGCCGAGGCCGCCCTCGCCGCCCTCGACCTCGACGGCATGAGCCCGCGCGAGGCGATGGAGGCGCTCTACCGGCTGAGGGCGATGGTTTGATTTCGGCGCGCGCGCACCCTCCGCTATAGTCCCGGTCATGCCGCCGCGCCTGCGACCGACCCGGGTTGAACACGTCGTCGATGGGTTTCGGCTACGCTCGCAGCTCTCGACGGCGGCGCTGGATGCGCTGGGAGACGCCGGCGAGCAGCGGCGGCGGGCGATCGACATCCTCAAAGGCGCCCTCTTCCGGGGGCGGATGATCGCCAAGGAGCGGCTGGAGAACGGGGCCGGCGGCGTGGAGACGGCGCGGCTGCTCTGCGGGATCACCGACGAGGTGATCGGCGCGCTCTATGATTTCACCACCGTGCACGTCTTCCGCGCCCGCAACCCGACCGAGGGGGAACGGCTGGCGCTGATGGCGGTGGGTGGCTACGGGCGCGGCGCGCTGGCCCCGTTCTCGGACATCGATCTGCTGTTCCTGCGGCCGTACAAGGAGACCGCGCACGCCGAGAGCGTGATCGAGTTCATGCTCTATGCCCTGTGGGACCTGGGCTTCAAGGTCGGCCACGCCTCGCGAACCGTGGCCGAGTGCCTCAAGCTGTCGCGCGACGACATCACCATCCGCACCTCCCTGCTGGAGGCGCGGCGGCTGACCGGCGACGAAGCCCTGGCGGCGACCCTGATCAAGCGCTTCCGCGAGGAGGTGGTGCGGGGGAGCGGGGCGGAGTTCGTGGCCGCCAAGCTCAAGGAGCGTGACGACCGCCACGCCCGGGCCGGGGCGAGCCGGTTCATGGTCGAGCCCAACGTCAAGGAGGGCAAGGGCGGCCTGCGCGACCTGCATACCCTGTTCTGGATCGCGCAATATCTGCGCCCGGGCGACGGCCTGGCGGCGGTGATGCGGCTGGAGATGTTCAACGGCCGCGAGGTGCGCGCCTTCATCCGCGATTTCGACTTCCTGGAGGCGGTGCGCGCTCACCTGCACTTCACCACCGGCCGGCCGGAGGAGCGGCTGACCTTCGACGTCCAGCCGGAGGTCGCCCGGCGGATGGGATATTTCGACCGCGCGCGGAAGGGCGGCGACAACACCCCGGCGGTGGAGCGTTTCATGCGCCGCTATTTCCTGATCGCCAGGGAGGTGGGAAGCCTGACCCGCGTCTTCGCGGCCAAGCTCGAGGCCGATCATTTGAAGGTCGCGCCACGGGGGCTTTCGCGGTTCCTGCCGAGCCGGGAGACGCGCACGAGGCTGAACGAGCCCGGTTTTCATATCGAGGGCGGCCGGCTGACGGTGGATGGGCCGGGCGTCTTCGACGACGACCCGGTGCGGCTGTTGCGCCTGTTCCAGATCGCCGATCTCCGCGATCTCGACCTGCATCCGGACGCCTTCACGGCGGCGACCCGGCGCCTGGCGCTGATCGGGGCCAAGCTCCGCCGCGATGCCGCGGCGGCTCGCGTGTTCCTGGACATCCTGGCGCGCGGAAAGAAGCCGAGGCGGACGCTGGAACTGATGAACGAGGCCGGGGTGCTGGGGCGCTACCTGCCGGAGTTCGGGCACATCGTGGCCCAGATGCAGTTCAACATGTACCACTCCTATACGGTCGATGAGCATACTCTGCGGGCGGTGGGGATCATCAGCGACATCGCCTCCGGTCGCTTCGAGGAAGACCATCCGCTGTGCACCGCGATCATGCCGCTGATCGAGGATCGCGAGGCGCTGTTCCTGGCCATGCTGCTCCACGACACCGGCAAGGGCGGCGCCGGCGGCCAGGAAATGGCTGGAGGACGCGCCGCGCGGCAGGCCTGCGAGCGTCTGGGCCTGGAGCGCCGGCGGATCGACCTGATCGCCTGGCTGGTCGAGCACCATCTGATGATGAGCGATTTCGCCCAAAAGCGCGACGTGGCCGATCCGGCCACCGTCGCCGCCTTCGCCGCCGTGGTCGAGAATCCGGAACGCCTGCGCCTGCTGCTGGTCCTGACCGTCGCCGACATCCGCGCGGTGGGACCGGGGGTGTGGAACGGCTGGAAGGGGCAGCTGCTGCGCGAACTCCATGCGGCCACCGAAGCGGTGTTCCGCGGCGGGCGCACGTCGGACGCGGCGGGCGTCGCGCGGCGGCGGCAGGAGGCGGTGGCCTATGACGCGCGCGCGGCGCTGGCGGCCGACCATCCTGACTCCAGAACCTGGTCGGGATCGATGGAGGACGCCTATTTCGTCGCCTTTTCGAAGCAGGAGCAGGCCGCCCACATGTCGCTGGCCAAGCGCGCGCGCGCGGAGGGGGGCGCGGCGGCGGAGGCGCGCATCCGCGCCGACCGCAACGCCGCCGAGATCGTCGTCGCCGCCGGCGACCGGCGGGCGTTGTTCGCCGACCTCGCCCTGACCATCTCGACGTTCGGCGGCAATGTCGTGGGGGCCAAGATCTTCACCTCCGCCCGGGGCGAGGCGATCGATGTCTTCTATGTGCAGGACGCCGTCGGCCAGCCGCTGGGAAGTGGCGGCGGGCGCCAGCTCGCCAGGCTCACGGCCGCCCTCGAAGCCGCCAGTCGCGGTGAGACGCCCGGCGCGCGGGCGCCGGCGACCATCGATCTGGGGCGGGCCTCGGCGTTCGCCATTTCGCCGTCGGTGGCGATCGACAACCAGGCGTCGCACCATTCGACGGTGATCGAGGTTTCCGGCCGCGACCGGCCGGGGCTGCTGGAGGCGCTGGCGCGGACGCTGTCGGAATCGGCGCTGTCGATCCATTCGGCGCACGTCGACAACTACGGCGAGCGGGCCGTGGACACCTTCTACGTGGTCGGCTCCGACGGCGGGAAGCTCACCGATCCGGCCCGGAGCGCGGCGGTGCGCCAGCGGCTCCTCGAGGCGCTGGAGGCGGCCGAGAGCCTGTCCATTCCGGCCCGGCTGCCAAGGGCGAGGGCGAGTTCGGGGCGATAGGCGATCGCTCCGAAAAGCGGCGGTCGCCGCCGTGCGCCCTGGCGCGAGGACGGAAAAACCGGCTAAGCGGGTCCCGTCATGACCAACACCTCACCTCTCCGGCGCCGCGTGCTTTCCGGCGTGCAGCCCTCCGGCGCGCTGCATCTGGGGAACTATCTCGGCGCGCTGGTCAAGTTCGTGGCGCTGCAGGAGCAGGCGGAATGCCTCTATTGCGTGGTCGATCTGCACGCCATCACCGCCTGGCAGGATCCGGCCCGGCTGGCGGCCCAGACGCGCGAGATCGTGGCCGCCTACATCGCCGCCGGCGTCGATCCGGCCAGGGCGATCATCTTCCCGCAGTCGGCGGTTCCAGAGCACGCCCAGCTGGCGTGGATCTTCAACTGCGTGGCGCGCCTGGGCTGGCTCGACCGGATGACCCAGTTCAAGGAAAAGAGCGGCAAGCACCAGGAGCGCGAGAGCGTCGGGCTCTACACCTACCCGGTGCTGATGGCGGCCGACATCCTTCTCTACAAGGCGACCCACGTGCCGGTGGGGGAGGACCAGAAGCAGCACCTGGAGCTGACGCGGGACATCGCGGCGAAATTCAACCACGATTTCGACGCGGCGGGTTTCTTTCCCCTGCCCGAGCCGCTGATCGAGGGTCCGGGCGCGCGCGTCATGTCGCTTCGGGACGGGCGCGCCAAGATGTCGAAGTCCGATCCCTCCGACCAATCCCGGATCAACCTCACCGACGACGCCGAGGCCATCTCGGCCAAGGTCCGGCGGGCCAGGACCGATCCCCTGCCGCTGCCGGCCGACGTCGAAGGGCTGAAGGACCGCCCCGAGGCCGAGAACCTGGTCGGCATCTACGCGGCGCTGTCCGGCGAGAGCGCGGCGGCGGTGTTGGGGCGCTTCGGCGGCCAGGGCTTCGGGCAAAGTTTCAAGCCGGCCCTGGCCGAGCTGCTGGTGCACAAGCTCGCACCGGTGTCGGGCGAGATGAGACGCCTGATGGCCGATCCGGGCGAGATCGACCGCATTCTCGCCGCCGGCGCCGAGCGGGCGCGGGCGCTGGCGGGGCCGGTGCTGGCCGAGACCCAGCGCATCGTGGGCTTCTGGCCCGGCCCCTGAGTTGCACGGCGGTGGGCGCGGACCCATCTAGCTGCTGACGAGGAAGACACATCGACCATGTTCATCCAGACCGAGACGACGCCCAATCCAGAGGTGCTGAAGTTTCTTCCCGGCCGCGAGGTGCTGGCCGGCGGGACGCGGGAATTCGTGGACGCCGACGCGGCGCGATCCTCGCCGCTGGCGGCCGACCTGATGGCCCTGGACGGGGTGAGACGGGTGTTCTTCGGACCGGACTTCCTCACCGTGACCAAGGGCGCCGACCGTGACTGGTCCCACCTCAAGGCGCCGATCCTGGCGGCGATCATGGACCAGTTCACCTCCGACCGGCCGATCGTCACCGACGCGGAGGCCGACGCGGCCGGCGAGACGGTCTACGAGGGTGAGACCGCGCAGATCGTCGCCGACATCAAGGATCTCCTGGATTCGAAGATCCGACCGGCGGTGGCGCAGGACGGCGGCGACATCCTGTTCTCCAGGTACGAGGCGGACACCGGCGTGGTCTGGCTGCACATGCGCGGCGCCTGTTCGGGCTGCCCCTCGTCCTCGGCGACCCTGAAGTCCGGCGTCGAGAGCATGCTTCGCCACTACGTGCCGGAAGTGACGCGGGTTGAACAGACCGTCTAGCCGCGCCGGCCGCCCGCTCTCTCTCCCCCCTTCCTTTCAGGATACCTCGCCATGCCCGATCGCTTCGACGACGCCGCGCTCGACCAGATTTTCCGCAAGGCGCGGACGCGGAACGGCTGGGCGACCGATCCGCTGCCCGAAGCCCTGCTGCGCGAGGTCTATGATCTGGCCAAGTTCGGACCCACGGCGGCGAATTCGACCCCGGCGCGGTTCGTGTTCGTGGTCAGCGCCGAGGGCAAGGAGAAGCTCGCCTCGGTGTCCGCGGGGAACAACCAGGAGAAGATCCGCCAGGCCCCGGCGACGGTGATCGTCGGCTATGATCTCGATTTTCCCGAAACTCTGCCCAAGCTGTTTCCCCATGCGCCGGACATGAAGGACGGCCTCACCGATCCGGCGGTGGTCGAGCCGATGGCGTTCCGCAACTCCTCGCTTCAGGGCGCCTACCTGATCATCGCCGCGCGCGCCCTGGGGTTGGATTGCGGACCGATGTCCGGATTCAGCAACGCCAAGGTGGACGCCCTCTTCTTCGCCGGCACGAAAATCAAGTCGAACTTCCTCTGCTCGCTGGGCCATGGCACGGAGTTCAACCTCTTCGCGCGCTCGCCGCGCCACGCGTTCGAGGACGTGTGCCAGATCGTCTAGCCGCTCGATGATCGTCCTCGCGCTCGATACCTGCCTGGAAGCGTGTTCGGTCGCGGTCGTCGGCGACGAGGGGACATTGGCGGCGCGGAGCGAGGCGATGAACCGCGGCCACCAGGAGCGCCTGGCGTCGATGGCCCGGGAGGTGATGGCGCGGGCCGGCGTCGGTTTCGGACGCCTCGACCGGATCGCGGTGACGGTGGGGCCGGGATCGTTCACCGGTCTGCGGATCGGCCTGGCGTTCGCCAAGGGCCTGGCCCTGGCGCTCGGCCGGCCGTGCATCGGCGTCGGCTGCCTGGAAGCCCTGGCGGCGGGTGAGGATGCGCCGGGATATCTTCTGGCGGCGATCAGCGCCGGTCGGGGCGGCGTCTATGTCCAGGGTTTCGAGGCCGGCGGACCGGTCTGCGAACCGGCGGCATTGCCCATCGAGACCGCGATCTCGCTTCTCGCCGGACGGCCCGGAGCGGTGATCGTCGGTCCCGGCGCCGGCTTGCTGGCGCCCGCCGACGGCGATGTCCGTGTCGTCGAAACCCCGGCCCCGGCGGCGGAGGTGGTGGCGCGGATCGCGCGGATCGCGCCCCCGGCGCCCCCGAGGCCGATGTATCTGCGGGCGCCGGACGCGAGGCCCCGGGCGCCATGATCATCCGCCCGGCCACCGTGGCCGACGTCGAGGTCCTCGCCGCCCTTCACGCCCTCTGCTTCGCCGCGCCCTGGAGCGCCTCGGAGCTGGCCACTCTGCTGGCCACGCCCGGCGCGTCCGCCCTGATGGCGGAGGACGCGGAGTCTCCGGCGGGGTGGGTGATGATCCGGCGTGCGGCCGACGAGGCCGAGGTGCTGACCTTGGCCATCGCGCCCGGCCACCGTCGACGGGGCGTCGGCCGCGCCCTGCTGCGGGCTGCCTGCGCCTCGGCGACCGCCCAGGGCGCGGGCCGGATGCTGCTCGAGGTCGCCGGGGACAATGCCGCGGCGGCGAGACTCTACGCCAGCGAGCGCTTCGAGGCGGTGGGGACGCGGCCGGCCTACTACGTCCGCGCCGGCGGCGGCGCCGCGGACGCGGTCGTGCTGTCGCGTCCGCTTAACAGGGCGGGGGCTTAGGGCCTATGCTCGCCTCCTCGCCCGATCGGGCCGCGTGGGAGCTTCCGCTTGGATCGACTGGAGAAGATGTGCATCGAGAAGGGCATGCGGATGACCGAGCAGCGCCGGGTCATCGCGCGGGTTCTGTCGATGGCCAGCGATCATCCCGACGTCGAGGAATTGCACCGCCGCGCCCACGCGGTCGATCCGCACATCTCGATCGCCACCGTCTATCGCACCGTGCGCCTGTTCGAAGAGTCCGGAATCCTCACCCGGCACGACTTCCGCGACGGCCGTTCGCGCTATGAGGAGGCGGGCGAGATCCATCATGATCATCTCATCGACATGAAAAGCGGCAAGGTGGTGGAATTCGTCGATGACGAAATCGAGGCCCTGCAAGCGGCCATCGCCCGCAGGCTCGGCTACCGCCTCGTCGATCACCGGCTGGAACTCTATGGCGTCCCGGTGGAGGAGTAGGGACGTGGATATGCCCGGGCTCGATCGGGATTGCGCGAGCGCCGCCGCGCCCAAGCGCCTGTACATCAAGACCTATGGCTGTCAGATGAACGTCTATGACAGCGAGCGCATGGCCGATCTGCTGGCGCCGCTGGGTTATGTGGCGAGCGACACCGCCGAAGGGGCGGATCTGGTGGTGCTGAACACCTGCCATATCCGCGAGAAGGCGACCGAGAAGGTCTATTCGGAACTCGGCCGCCTGAAGGCGATGAAGGCCCGCGCCCGGGCGGCGGGCGGCCAGATGCTGCTGGCGGTGGCCGGCTGCGTGGCGCAGGCCGAGGGCGCCGAGATCATGGCCCGCCAGAGCGCGGTCGATGTGGTGGTCGGACCGCAGTCGTATCACCGGCTGCCCGAACTGATCGCCCGAGCCCACCGGGCCGCCGGCGAGCGCCTGGCCGCCGACTTCGCGCCGCGGGAGAAGTTCGACAGCCTGGGGGTTGCGCGCGGCGCGACGGGGGTGAGCGCCTTCCTCACCGTCCAGGAAGGCTGCGACAAGTTCTGCACCTTCTGCGTCGTGCCCTACACGCGGGGCGCGGAATACTCGCGGCCCGCCGCCGCCATCGAGAGCGAGGCGCGCGCCCTGGCGGCGAAGGGCGTGCGCGAGGTGACCCTGCTCGGCCAGAACGTCAATGCCTATGAGAACGACGACGGCGGCGGCCTGGCGGCCCTGATCCGGCGCCTGGCGGCGATCTCCGGCCTCGATCGCATCCGATACACCACCAGCCATCCGCGCGACATGGACGAGGCCCTGATCGCCGCCCACGGCGAGGTGGAGAGCCTGATGCCCTATCTGCATCTGCCGGTGCAATGCGGTTCGGACAGGGTGCTGAAGCTGATGAATCGCGGCCACACCGCCGAGCATTATCGGCGGATCGTCGAGCGGGCGCGCGCCGCGCGACCGGACCTGGCGCTTTCGGGAGATTTCATCGTCGGCTTTCCCGGCGAGCGCGCGGCCGATTTCGAGGACACCTTGAGCCTCGTCCGCGACGTGGGCTACGCGAGCGCGTTTTCGTTCAAATACTCCCGCCGGCCGGGGACACCGGCCGCCGCCATGGCCGGCCAGGTGGAGGAGGCGGAAAAGGTCGATCGCCTGGCCCGGCTGCGGAGCCTGATCGCCGGGCAGCAGGCGGCGTTCAACGCCGGCACGGTCGGGCGCACCGCGCCGGTGCTGTTCGAAAAGCCGGGGCGGCGCGATGGGCAGGTGACCGGCCGCAGTCCCTGGCTGCAGGCGGTGCATTGCGAAGCGCCCGCCAGCCTGATCGGCGCGATCGCGCCGGTGGAGATCATCGGCGCTTCCCTTGGAAGCCTGTCCGGGCGGCTCGCCCAGGAGCGCGCTTGAGCCGCGGCGTTTCCGAGTTTCTGCCACTAGGCGAAGAGGCGGCGCGGGCCGTGGCGGGGCCGGGCGGTCGCCACGCCGCCCTGATCGAGGACGCTTTTCATGTGCTGCTGGAAACGCCCGGCGGCGGGGTGTCGCTGAACGGCGAGGCTAAGGCCCGTCGGGGCGCGCGGCTGGCCATCGAGGCCCTGTCGGCGCGGGTGGCCGCGAAGCTCGAGGTGACACCGGCCGATGTGCGGGTGGCCATCGACCACGCGCGGGCCGGCCCCGGCGTCAGCCCGCCTGGCGCAATTCGCCGGGGAACGGTGGGCGCGCGCACGGTGGGCCAGGCTCACTACCTGGAGGCGTTGGCCCGCCACGACCTGGTGTTCGGCCTCGGACCGGCCGGAACCGGCAAGACATTTCTCGCCGTCGCCCACGGCGCCAGCCTGCTGCGCTCGGGCGAGGTGGAGCGGCTGGTGGTCACCCGGCCGGCGGTGGAGGCCGGCGAGCGCCTGGGCTTTCTGCCCGGCGACCTGACCGAAAAAGTCGATCCCTACATGGCCCCGGTCTGGGCGGCGATGATCGATATCCTGGGCGCCGAGGCCCTGCGGCGGCGGCGCGAGCGCGGAGAGATCGAGGTGGCCCCGATCGCCTTCATGCGCGGGCGGACGCTCAGCCACGCCTTCGTCATCGTCGATGAAGCGCAGAACACCTCGCGGCTGCAGATGAAGATGGTCCTCACCCGCCTCGGCGAAGGTTCGCGGATGGCGGTGACCGGCGATCCGAGCCAGATCGATCTGGTCAATCCGGCCGACTCCGGCCTGCCCCACGCGGTTTCGATCCTGGAAGGGCTGGAGGGCGTGGGGGTGACCCGGTTCACGGCCGCCGACGTGGTGCGTCATCCGCTGGTCGGGCGGATCGTCACCGCCTACGACGCCGCCGCCGCGGGTCCCCGGCCGTGATCGAGGTGCTGGTTCGCGAACCGGCGTGGACGCGGGCGCTGCCGCGCGCCCGCTCGCTGGCGCGGCGCGGCGCCGAGGCGGCGGCGGGGCGCGGCGTCGAACTCACCGTGGTGCTGGCCGGCGACGCCGCGGTGGGCGAGCTCAACGGACGTTTCCGGGGCGCCTGGACGCCGACCAACGTCCTGGCGTTTCCCGCCGCCAGCGGACCGGACGGTTCCATCGGCGAGGTGATCCTCGCCTTCGGTGTCTGCGCGCGGGAAGCGGCGGCCCAGGGCAAGACCCTGGCCGATCACATGCGCCACCTGACCATCCATGGCGTCCTTCATCTGATGGGCTATGATCATCAGACCGACGAGGAAGCCGAACACATGGAGGCGTTGGAGGCGCGCGCGCTCGCCACTCTCGGCGTCATCGATCCCTATCGCCACGTCCTGCAAGCGGGAGACCATGTCCAGCACGGCCGATGACACGGCGGGTCCGCGGGTCCGGGTCGGCGGCTGGCGGTCCTTGCTGGGGCGGTTCGGCCTGACCTCCGGGCGCGACCGCGACGCCCCGGAGGCCAGCGCGGAGAGCCGGGCCGGCGCCGAGCTGATGAGCCAGGCCCAGGCATTCCAGACCCTGCGGGTCGGGGACGTGATGACCCCGCGGGCCGACATCAGGGCGGTGGAACTGGCCGCCGATCTCGGAGCGTTGGTCGCCGCCTTCGCCGAAAGCGAGCACTCGCGCCTGCCGGTCTATCGTGGAAGTCTCGACGACCCGGTCGGGTTCGCCCACATCAAGGATGTCTTTCGTCTGCTGGCCCGGCCGGCGATCGGCAAGACGGCGAGTGGCGCGGTGCTGCTGCGGCTGAAGCGTGAAACCCTCTATGTGCCGCCCTCCATGCGGGCCGCCGACCTGCTGGTGCGGATGCAGGCCAGCCGCATCCACATGGCCATGGTCATCGACGAGTTCGGTGGCGTCGATGGCCTGGTGACGCTGGAGGATCTGATCGAATCGGTGGTTGGCGAGATCGACGACGAACACGACGAGGCCGCCGCCATTCCGATCGTGGCCCGTTCCGGAGGCGTCTTCGAGGTCGATGCCCGCGCCCCCCTCGAGGAGCTGGAGAGCGCGCTCGGACGCACCCTGGCCACCGAGGAGATCGAGGAGGAAGACATCGAGACCGCCGCCGGCCTGGTCACCGCCCTGGCGGGGCGCGTGCCGCAGCGGGGAGAAGTCATCGCCCATCCTTCGGGCCTGGACTTCGAGATAACCGACGCCGACCCGCGCCGGGTCAAGCGCCTGCGCGTCCGCCCGACGGCTTCAACTGAGATTCGGATGCCCGGGGCGGATGGGTAGGGCGTTCCACCCCCC
>DASRLN010000260.1:0-8968 GCA_035648435.1 Caulobacteraceae bacterium | reverse complement strand
CCCCCGCGCTCTCGGCCCCGAAGACGCCGACCCCGAGCGCCCCCAACCCGACCGCCACGCCGTTGAGGAAATTCCGCCGCTGGATCGGCCGGCCCATGCCCAGCCTTCGGTCGTCGGAGCCGTCTTCCATCGCCACTCTCCCTCACAGCCGATCGCGAAACGCATACCAGAGCATGCCCAGCACATGGAGTGGGCCGCGAAGCGCCACGCCGCCGGGGAAGGCCGCCGGCTCGAGCGCCGCGAAACGGTCGAACCGTTCGCTGTCACCGCTCATCGCCTCGACCAGCAGCTTGCCGCCGAGGGTCGAGAGCAAGACGCCCATGCCCGAATAGCCGTGGGCGAAGAACACCGGTCCGTCGCGCCCCAGGTGCGGCAGACGGCTGGTGGTCACCGACACCAGGCCGCCCCAGGCGTGGGTGATCTCGACGCCAGCCAGTTGGGGAAACACGCCCTCCAGATAAGGCCGCACGAAGGCCGCCATGTCTCGGGGCGGATCGGCGGTGTATTTCTCGCCGCCGCCGAACAGCAGCCGGCCGTCGGCCGTGCGGCGGTAATAATTGACCACGAAGCGGCTGTCGGAAACCGCCATGTCGTGCGGGATGAGCGCGGCCGGATCGGCCAGCGGCGCGGTCGCCACCACGTAGCTGGCCACCGGCATGATCCGGCTCGTCACTCTCGGCGCGAGACCTTCGAGCAGGGCGTCGCCGGCGAGGATCGCGTGGCGGGCGCGCACCGCGCCGGCGCCGGTCGAAACCGTCGCGCCCGAGCCCGTCTCGATCCGCGTCGCCGGTGAATTCTCGTGGATCCGGGCGCCGGCTTCGACCGCCGCGCGCGCCAGGCCGAGGGTATAGTTCAGCGGATGCAGATGGCCGCCTTGCCGATCGACGAGACCGCCTTCGTAAGACGTGGCGACCTCGGCGCGGATCGCGTCCCGGTCGAGCAGCGCCGCGTGCGGGTATTCCATCACCTCGGCCAGGCATCGCGCCTCGGCGGCCATGTGCGCCGCGTCACGCGGTTTGACCGCGCCCAGGAGATGGCCGGTCAGCGTCAGGTCGCAGTCGATGCCGTGGCGCGCGATGCGACCCACGACGAGATCGCGGGCCTCCAGCGCGAGGTCGAACAGGACCCTGGCCCGCTCGCGTCCAAGCATGGCGACCAGTTGCGCGGCGCCTTTGCGCAGGCCCGGAATCATCTGGCCGCCGTTGCGTCCCGATGCCCCCCAGCCGACCTTGCCGCCCTCGAGGACCACCACCTTCAGGCCCCGTTCGGCCCCGTGGAGAGCGGCGGAAAGGCCGGTGCAGCCGGCCCCGACCACCACCAGATCGGCTTCGGTCGCGCCGGCCAGCGGCGGATGATCGGGCGCGGGCGCCGCCGTGGCCGCGTAGTACGACCCGGCCATGTTCAGACCGCCGTTGAACAGCAAGCTCACACTCTCAGCAGCAGATGTTCCCGCTCCCAGGGCGTGACCACGGCCTGAAAGACGGCGAGTTCGGCCTCCTTGATCGCCATGTAAGCGATGAAGAACGGCTCTCCGAGCAGAGAGCGGAAGGGTTCGCAGGCGGCGAAACGATCGAGGCCCTCCTCGAACGTCCGCGGCAGGGTTCGCGGGCGAAGGTAGGCGTTGCCGATGGCCTCCTTGGTCCGGACAAGTCGTTCCTCGATGCCGAGGTATCCAGCCAGCAGCGCGGCCGTGATCGCAAGGTAGGGGTTGGCGTCGGCCCCGGGCAATCGGTTCTCGATGCGGCGCCCCCGGCGGTCGCAGATCGGCGCGCGCAGTCCGCACGAGCGGTTGTCCCGGCCCCACTCGAGGTTGGCCGGCTGACTCTGGCCCGGCCGCATCCGGCGAAAGGAGTTCACATTCGGCGCGAACAGCGGGGTGGTCTCGGGCAAATACTTCTGCAGGCCGGCGATGAACTGGCCGAACATCACGCTGTCGGCGCCGTCGTCGTCGTCGGCGAATAGATTGACGCCATCCTCGCCGACCACCGAGATGTGCAGGTGCATGGCGCTGCCCGGCTGGGCGGCCATCGGTTTGGCCATGAAGGTGGCGTGCAGGCCCTGGGCGATGGCGGCCCTGCGGACGATGCGCTTGAACAGCACCACCTGATCGCAAAGGTCGATCGGATCGCCATGGAGCAGATTGATCTCCAGCTGGCCGGTTCCGGACTCCTGCGACAGCACGTCGAGGTCGAGGCCAGCGATGGCGCCGTCGCGGCAGATCGCCTCGATCACCGGCGCGAATTCCACCAGGGCGTCGAGGGAACCTGGCTGCGGGGCGGCGTCGGCCCGCCCGGAAACTCCCTTCGGCGGCATGAGCGGCAGAGCCGGATCATCGTTGGCGGCGCAGAGGTAGAATTCGAGTTCGGGCGCGACCACCGGCCGCCAGCCCCGCTGAGAAAAGAGGTCCAGCGCCGTCTTCAGCACCTGGCGAGAGGCGGCCGGCCATGGCTCGCCGTCCAGGTGATGAGGGTCGGCGAAGACCGTGGCCGCCGGACCCGACCCGCCGGGCGAGAGACGCAGCGAAGCGGCGTCGGGCCGAAGGGCCACATCGCGGTCGCGATGCCACTCGTCGGCCCCGGCGCTCTGGGCGTAGGCGTAGGCGCCGGTCGCCGACACCACCAGGGCGCTGCTCGCCAACCGCAGCGAGCCGGCGCGCGCGTCCTCGACGAACTTCGCGGCCGGCAACACCTTGCCGCGCGGAACGCCGTTCATGTCGGGCACGATCAGCTCGACGTGGGCGACGCCCCGCTCGGCGATCCAGGCCGCGATGTCAGTCATGGGAACCCCGCCGAAAACGCCCCTTCGTCTAGCACTGTGATCACTGGCTGGCGACAGAATCGACGACCTGCCGGACCATGATCTACCCTCGCTAACCGATGTCCTCTATGATGCTCGACGCCAATCGCGTTGTCACAGGATGAGCCGGTTTCATGGCCAACGTCGCGGCGCTCCGGACTCGCCCCCCCGAGCCCGAACCCCTCCTCCACGCCAGCGTCTATGAAGAGATGCGCCGGCGGATGATCACCGGCAAGATCACGCCGGGCGTCGGTCTTTCGACGCGGGGCCTGGCTCTCGAACTGGGCGTGAGCCAGACGCCGGTGCGGGACGCGCTCAGCCGCCTGGCGGCCGAAGGCGCGGTGACCATCCGCTCCAAGCGCCGGCTGGAGATCCCGCCGATGACGCGGGAACGGTTCACCGATCTGCTGGCGTGCCGGCTGCTGCTGGAGCCGGAAGCCGCGGTGCTGGCCTTGCCGCACATCGACGCCCGCCGCCTCAAACGCCTCGAAACCATCGACGCGGCGCTTGACCGGGCGATCGCCGACGGCGACGTGCTGGCCTATATGGAATCGAATTTCAGCTTTCATTTCAACATCTACCGCGCCCAGGGGCGGGACACTCTCAACCGCCTGATCGAGACCCTGTGGCTGCAGTTCGGTCCGTTCATGCGTGTCGTCTACGGCCGCTTCGGCACCGCCAACCTCGTCGATCAGCACCGTATTGCGCTGGACGCCATCGCCCGGCGCGATCCCGACGCCCTGCGCCAGGCGATCGCCTCGGACATCGCCGATGGCATGGGCCTGATCGGCTTCGCGAGCTGGCGGCCGGGCTAGGTCGCCAGGATCCCCGCCGCCTCGTCGAGCGAGGCGCCGATGGCGCCGATCATCCGGTCGATCTCGCCGTGGGTGATGATCAGCGGCGGGCTCATCACCAGGGTGTCGCGCACCGCCCGGACCATCAGGCCGTTTTTGATGCAGAGGTCGCGGACCAGCGGACCGGCGGTTCCTTCCGCCCCGCCGAAGCGCGCGCGCGTCGTCTTGTCGGCCACGATCTCCACCGCGCCGATCAGGCCCAGCGAACGTGTTTCGCCCACCAGCGGATGCCCGGCCAGGCGCGCCAGCTTCTCGGCGAGATAGGGGCCGGTGTCGCGGGCGGTGCGGCCGACGAGGTCCTCCCGCTCCAGGATGTCGATGTTGGCGAGGGCGACGGCGGCGCAGGTCGGGTGGCCGGAATAGGTGTAGCCATGGATGAAGTCGCCGCCGGCGTCGCCGATTTCATCGTCGAGACCCTGCGCGACGCCGACGGCCGAGATCGGCAGGTAGCCGGACGACAAACCCTTGGCCATGGCGACGAGATCGGGTTTGATTCCATAGTGTTGGAAGCCGAACCAGGCGCCCAGCCGGCCGAAGCCGCAGATCACCTCGTCGCAGATCAGCAGGATGCCATGCCGGCGGCAGATCGCCTCGATCCGGCGCCAGTAGCCGGGCGGCGGGATGATCACCCCACCCGCCCCCTGGACCGGCTCGCCGATGAAGGCGGCGACGTTTTCCGGGCCGACCTCGAGGATGCGGCGCTCGACGGCGTCCGCCGAACGGGCCGCGAAGGCCTCCGGGTCCTCGCCGAAACCCAAAGCAAATCCATAGGGTTGCATGACGTGTTCGAAGCCGGGCACGCCCGAACCGCCCTGGACCCGCATGGCCCGCATGCCGCCGGCGCTGACCCCGGCGATGGTCGAGCCGTGGTAGGCGTTGTCGCGGGCGATGATCACGGTGCGTTCGGGCTGGCCCCTGAGCTGCCAGTAGTAACGGGCCAGGCGAATGATGGTGTCGATCGCCTCGGAACCGGAGTTGTTGAAGAATACGTGAGACAGATTTCCGCCGAGAAGTTGTGACAATTTCGCGGCCAGGGTCACGGTCGGCGGCGAGGCGGTCTTGAAGAAGGTGTTGTAGTAGGGAAGTTCGAGCATCTGCTGATAGGCGGCCCGGGCCAATTCTTCCCGGCCGTAGCCGACCTGGACGCACCACAGTCCAGCCATGCCATCGAGCAGGGCATTACCGTCGCCGTCGAAGATCGTGCACCCCTCGGCGCGGGTGATGATCCGGCTGCCGCCGATCTCGCGCATCAGGCGGTGGTCCTGGTGGGCCGGGAGGTGGTGGGCGACGTCGAGGCGGCGCAGTTCGGCGATGTCGTGGTTGCGGCGAGTCACGCGTGCGGTCCTTGGGCGGTGAGCGGCCGGCCGCGCAGGGCGAGGCCGAGAAGGCGGAAAAACATCTGTGAATCCAATCGCTTGTCTGTCTCCCATTCGGGATGCCACTGGACGCCGAGGACCGGTGCGCCGCCGACCCGCGCCGACACCGCTTCGATCAGGCCATCGGGCGAACGAGCCTCGACGGTCAGGCCCTCGCCCAGCCGATCGACGCCCTGGTAGTGGACCGAATTGACCCTCAGCCGGTCGCGGCCGAAGGCCCGCTGGAGGACGCCGCCGGGGGTCAGATCGACGTCGTGTTCGTGTCCGAACATGTCCCCAAAGGTCACATTGTCGGGCGCGTGATGTCCGAGAAGGTCCGGATTGTGTCCGGTATCGCGCCTCAAATCTCCGCCGAAGGCGACGTTCAGTTCCTGAAAGCCCCGGCAGACGCCGAACACCGGCTTTCCCAGTCCGAGCATCGCTTCGATCAGGCCCGCCGTCATCGCGTCGCGGTCCGGATCGAACGGGCCGGCGGCCGCCGACCGATCTTCCTGGCCGTAGCGTTCGGGGGCGACATTGGATGGGCTGCCGGTCAGCAGGACGCCATCCAGCCTCGCCGCCACCTCGGCCGGGCGCATCAGGCCGGGCAGGGAGGGAACCAGCAGGGCGGCGGCGTCGGCGAAGGTCATGGCGGCGGTGAGATAGCGGTTCATCACCGCCTGCGCCGCCTCGACGCCGACGGTGCGGGCGCAGCAGACCACGCCGAGGACGGGACGGGCCGGATCAGGCATTCTTCAGGTACCAGTCGTAGTCGAGGGCCGAGACCACCTCGTTGAAGCGGTCCTGCTCGATGCGCTTGACCTTGGCGAACATGGCGACGAACCGCTCGCCCAGATAGTCGGCCATCACCGGCGAGGCCTCGAAGGCGGCCAGCGCCGCGGTCCAGGTGGTGGGCAGGCGCTCGCCGCTCGCCGCGGCGGCAGCGTAGCCGTTGCCGACCATCGGAGGGCCGGGATCGATCTTGCCGGCGAGGCCGTGATGGACGCCGGCCAGCAGGACGGCGAGCGCCAGGTAGGGGTTGGCGTCGGCGCCGGCGACGCGGTGCTCGACGTGCCGCGTGGCCGGCGGCCCGGCGGGGACGCGCAGGGCGACGGTGCGGTTATTGACCCCCCAGGTCGGGGCCACCGGCGCGTAGGAGTTGGGCCGGAAGCGGCGGTAGGAATTGGCGTTCGGCGCGAAGATGGCCATGCCGTCCGCCAGGGTCGCCTTCAGCCCCCCGACGGCGTGGGCGAGGGCCGGCGCGCCGGCCGGATCGTCGCTGGCGAAGATGTTGGCCCCCGCCGCGTCGTTGACGCTGACGTGCAGGTGCAGGCCGCTGCCCGCCCGCTCGGCGAAGGGCTTGGCCATGAACGTCGCTTCAAGGCCTTGCCGCGCGGCGACGCCCTTGGCGGTGCGCTTGTACATCACCGCCTCGTCGGCGGCGCGCAGAGCGTCGGGGCCATGCCGGAGGGTGAGCTCCAGCTGGCCCGGGGCATATTCCGAGATCACCCCTTCCAGCGGCACGCCCTGGACGTCGGCGCAGCGCCACAGCTCGCGGAGAAACGGCGCCGCGTCCTCGATCTCGCGCAGCCCATAGACCCCGTGCTGGGTCGGCCGCCCTGCCAGCTCCAGCCCGCCGGCCTCGAGCAGATAGTATTCCAGCTCGCAGGCGACCACCGGCGTCAGACCATCGGCCGCGAAGCGCTCAAGCACGCCCGCCAGCACCCGCCTGGGATCGAGATCGCACGGCGTTCCATCCAGTTCGTGCATCGAGGTGATCACCTGGCCGACGTCGTCGCCGAGCCAGGGGGCGGGAACCAGCGTCCCCGGCGCGGGCCAGGCCACGCGGTCGGCGTCGCCGTCCTCCCAGACGAGGCCCGTCTCCTCGCAGTCCCGCCCGGTGATGTCGCAGACCAGGATCGAACCCGGCAGAAACCGGCCCTGCCCGTAGACCGCCATCAGCTCATGCCGCCGCAGCCGCTTGCCACGCGGCACGCCGGAGAGATTGGTGAACATCACCTCGAAGAAGGCGATCCCCGGGTGATCGGCGAGGAACCGGCGGGCTTCCTCCGGATCGGCGATGGGGTTTGTGGGCGCGGCGGCCAAGGTGATCCTTAGACAAGACTGTGATCACGTTTTGCCGGGTTAAGGGGCGGCATTCAAGCGGCGAAGCAGCGCCCTCGCGACGCCCACCCCGCGCCCTGGCGCGCCACTGGCGCCGGATTGGCCGGAATGCGGACGCCGGCGGCGCCATCCCGTTCGCGCGGTTCCATCCGATCTGTTACTGGAAATGGAACCATCCCCGCCGGGTCCCACGATGAATATCGACGTCACCTACGATGCCAGTGTCGCCAATGCGCCGACCGGATTCACCACCGTGGTCGCCGACGTCGTCCAGTTCTACGACAGCCAGTTCGCCGATCCGATCACTCTCAACATCGACGTCGGATGGGGCGAGGTGGACGGGCAGAGTCTCGATGCGAAGGCCCTGGGCGAGAGCGACTCCAACTACACGGCCACGTCGTATGACTACGCCCAGATCAGGGCCGCCCTGACCTCCAGCGCGGTCACCGCCGAGGCCGCCGGCGCCGTCGCCACCCTGCCGACCGCCGACCCCACCGGCGGGGGTGTCTTCTCGCTCACCACGGCCGAAGCCAAGGCGCTGGGCCTCGCCGGCGCCAGCGCTGCGCCGGATGGCTGGGTGGGCTTTTCCGGCGCGCCAGGCACGTTCGACTTCTCGGTTACGCAGAACGGCGGCGCCGTGGCGACCAACGAGTACGACCTCTTCGGCGTCGTCGCCCACGAATTCTCCGAGGTCATGGGACGGCAGATGAATTTCGGCGCCCATGGCGATGTCTTCGAGCCGTTGGACATGTTCGACTACAGCGCCCCGGCCGTACGCAGCTTCAACGCCAGCGCCGCCAGCCGCTATTACTCCGTCGATGGCGGCGTCAGCGACATGTTCGACTTCAACACCGACCCCAAGGGTGATCTCTTCGATTTCAGCGCGGGTGATGACGTCGCCGACGCCTTCGATGCCTTCGCGCCGGCCGGCGTGGTCAACCCAGTCGGCATAGGCGACCTGACCCTGATGGACGTGATCGGATACGTTCCCACACCGATCTTCGCCATCGCCGGCCCATCGTTGAACGGCGAGACGCTGTCGTTTCAGATCGCCGACCAATCACAAGGTCCAGCCCCGGCCTCGGCCGCCGGTATCTACGTGTCCACCAACCTCGATGCAGCGCCGACGACGGCGGACACGCTCCTGGCCAGCTATTCAACACCAGCCATCGCCGGTGGCGGCTCGGCGCATGCAACGACCGTGCTGCCCCTTTCGACCCTGGCGCCGGGCGCCTACATCCTGGATGTCATCGCCGACGCGAACGGGGCGGTCGTCCAATCCTCCTCGCGCAGTGACGCCTCCAATCGGTTGGCGATCGGTATTCTCGACAACGCCAACCTTACCGCCCTCCAAGCAGACCAGCTGAGCAATTTTGATTTGGCGGGGCTGGATCTGACCGGTTTCTTCAGTTTCAACGACTTATACGTCGCCGCGGCCGTGAACGGACCTGGCACTTTGGAGGCCGGCGGGACGGTGGTCTTCGGGCCCGGCGCCAGCCTGAGCGTCGCCGAATTCAGGGTCTTCAGCGGAACCGAGGTCGATGTCCAGACCGACCTGGCTTACGCGGGCTTCTGGAATCAGCAACTGGGACCGGTGAGGGTGGACGCCGGGTCGATACTGGATCTTACCGGGTCCGGTAACGTCATCGAATCGGCGATCGGAGGCCCAGGCGCCCTGGCGTTTTCCGGTGGATCGACGGCATTCGGCTCTTACGGCGGCTCGACCAACAACAGCCTGACGGTGGCGAACGTCGCGGTTTCCGGCCCGACGACGCAGGTGAGCGTGGCGATAAACCTCGCCTATGCCGGCGCCTGGACCCAGGGGGCCGGGACCTTGAC
>DASRLN010000259.1:0-7374 GCA_035648435.1 Caulobacteraceae bacterium | reverse complement strand
CTTCGGGACGGCCTTCGCCGCCGACCTCGGGCGCCTGAAAGACCGCCTGCCCCCGTTTGCCACCGCGATCGCCGAGGCCCAGGTCGAACGCGAACTCGGCCGCCCGCTCGGAACGCTTTTCGCGAGCTTCGCGGACACGGTCGCCGCCGCGTCCCTGGCCCAGGCGCACGCGGCCACTCTGCTGGACGGCCGGCGCGTGGCGGTGAAGGTGCTGCGGCCGGACATCGAGGCCCGCGTGGCGGCGGACGTGGCGTGCCTGAAGCTCGCCGCGGCCTTGACCGAAACCTGGATCCCAAAGACGCGCCGACTCGAACCCAGGGCCTTCGTCGCCGTCGTCGCGAGGTCGCTGGAACTGGAACTCGATCTGCGTGTCGAAGCCGCCGGCGCCGACGAATTGGGAGCGGTCATGGCGCGCGATGGCTATATGCGCGCGCCGGAGGTGATCTGGGAGGGCGTCGGTCGCCGGGTCCTGACCCTGACCTGGGCGTCCGGCCTGCCGCTCTCCGAGGCCGGGGCGCTGGATCTGGCGGGGCTGGATCGCCCCCGGCTGGCCGACAATCTGGTCCGCGCGTTCCTCGCCCAGGCGCTGGACCACGGCGTGTTCCACGCCGATCTCCACGAGGGCAACCTCTTCGTCCAGGCGCCGGCGGTCGTCACCGCCGTCGATTTCGGCATCGTCGGACACCTGGGTCCCGGACAGCGGCGCTACCTGGCCGAAATCCTCTGGGGTTTTCTCCAGCGCGACTACGCCCGCGTGGCCGAAGTCCATTTCGAGGCCGGCTACGTGTCCCGCGGCCACGACTCCGGGGCCTTCGCCCAGGCGCTTCGGGGGGTCGGGGAGCCGATCTTCGGGCGCAAGGCGCGCGATGTCTCCATGGGTCATCTGCTCACCCAGCTGTTCGAGGTCACCGCGCTTTTCGAAATGCGCCTGCGGCCCGAGCTGGTGCTTCTGCAAAAGACCATGGTGACCGTCGAGGGTGTCGCCCGCGCCATCGATCCGGGGCATGACATCTGGGCCGCCGCCGAGCCGGTGGTGAGGCGCTGGATGGCGCGCGAGCTTTCCCCCGCCGCCAGGGCGCGGGACTTCGCCAAGGACGTCGGCGCGGTCCTCGCCGGTCTGGCCCGCGTCGCCCGCGAGCCGCCAGCGCCGCGGACACCGCCCGCCGATCAGCGCACGCCGATGTCGGCGTGGATCGGATTTGCCTGGGGCGTGGTCGCCGCCGCGGCCGTGTTCGCCGCGGCGGCTTGGCCGCGTTGACCTCGCGGCCGAGCGCCTAGCTCTGGTCGCCGCCGCCGTCCTGGCCGGACTTGCCGCGCTTGGCTTCCCGGTCCTTCTGCTGGGTCCAGTAGGAGGCGCCGTCGCGGGGCTTGAACATGGTCCGCGGCGCGCCGTCCCTGGAAACCACGGCGAAGGTGTTGACCTTGGGGTCGTAGATCAGCTTGTCGCCATTGCTCCGATCGAGGGTCTGGGCGCCGCCAGGCGGTCGTTCGATGAAGGCGTGGACCTTGCGGATGTATTCGGCCTCGCTGCTGGCGCCGAAGTCGCCGCCATTCTTGGTGAACTGGTACTGGGCGTTTTCCTGGGCCGAATGCTTGCGGTTGGCGGCCCACATCGGCTTGCCATCGACCTGCGGGACCGGCGCGTCCCGCGGATCCCCGGCGCTGGCCTGGGTCGATGTCGCCGGCATGCCGCCGGCGGCGTTCTGGGCGCCAGGCGCGATGGCCGACGGCTTGTCGCCGCAGCCGGAGAGCATCAGGGCGAGCGCGACGGCGGCCCCGGACAAAAGCACTGTTCTCATGGTCGTCTCCCGTGTGACCGGTGGTGAAGATGCCTTCATGGAACAAACAAAGAACAATCCGCGCGGTTTGTCCAGGGGGCGCCTTTCAGTTTATGAGCGGCGGGCGTTTTTCGAGAGGGCCACCGGTGGACGAGAAACGGGTGCTGTTGATCGTGGGGGGCGGGATCGCGGCCTACAAGGCGCTGGAGCTCGTTCGTCTGCTTCGCAAGGCAGGCGTCGGGGTCCGCCCGATCCTCACCGCCGCCGGCGCCCGATTCGTCACCCCGCTCTCTCTGGCGGCCCTGGCCGAGGACAAGATCCACGTCGATCTGTTCTCGCTGACCGAGGAGGCGGAGATGGGCCACATCGAGCTTTCAAGGTCCGCCGACCTGGTGGTGGTGGCGCCGGCCACCGCCGATCTGATGGCCAGGGTGGCCGCCGGCCTCGCCGACGATCTCGCCTCCACGACGCTGCTGGCGACGGACAAGCCGGTGCTGATGGCTCCGGCGATGAATGTGCGCATGTGGCTGCACCCGGCGACGCGGCGCAATCTGGCGACGCTCGCAGCCGATGGCGTGGCCTTCATCGGCCCCGACGAAGGGGCCATGGCCTGCGGCGAGTTCGGCCCCGGCCGGATGGCCGAGCCCGGCGCGATCTTCGAGACGATCATGGCCGCGCTGTCGCGGGGGGCGGGCAGGCCGCTGACCGGCCGCCACGCCGTGGTCACCGCCGGACCGACCCTCGAGCCGATCGATCCCGTTCGCGTCATCGCCAACCGCTCGAGCGGCCGGCAGGGCTACGCCATCGCCGCGGCGCTCGCCGACCTCGGCGCCAGGGTCACCCTGGTGAGCGGGCCGACCGGGCTCGCCTCGCCGATCGGTGTCGAGCGGGTGGACGTGGGGACGGCCATCGAGATGCTCGCCGCCTGCCGCGCCGCCCTGCCCGCCGACGTGGCGATCTGTGTCGCCGCGGTTGCGGACTGGCGGCCGGACACCGTCTTGCCCGTCAAGCTCAAGAAGGGCCGCGACGGCCCTCCAACCGTGGCCCTGGTGGAGAACCCCGACATCCTCGCCGACCTGGCCAGGGCCGGTCCGAGCCGGCCCAGGCTGGTGGTCGGATTCGCCGCCGAAACCGAGGACCTTGAGGCCAACGCCAAGGCCAAGCTTCGGCGCAAGGGTTGCGACTGGATCGTGGGCAACGACGTCGGCGTGCCTGGAACCATGGGCGGAGACGCCAACGAGGTGCTGATCGTCGATGAGCGGGGCGTCGAGCGCTGGCCGAAGGCGCCGAAGACCGAGGTCGCCCGAAGACTGGCCGAGCGCGTCGCCGGGGCCTTGGCGTGACCGTTCAGGTCGAGGTCCGCCGGCTCGCCCATGGCGCGGACCTGCCGCTGCCGGCCTACGAGACCGCCGGCGCGGCGGGAATGGACCTGCGCGCCGCCGTGCCCGACGGCCAGCCGTTCCACCTCGCGCCCGCCGAGCGCGCCGCCATTCCGACCGGCCTGACCATCGCCCTGCCCGAAGGCCACGAAGCCCAGGTGCGGCCGAGATCCGGTCTGGCCCTGAAGAACGGCGTCATCCCGCTCAACACGCCCGGCACCATCGACAGCGACTATCGGGGCGAGATCAAGGTGATCCTGGTCAACCTCGGCGAGGAAACCCTGATCATCCGCCGGGGCGACCGCATCGCCCAGATGGTCATCGCGCCCGTTGCCCAAGCGGCGTGGAGCGAGGTCGAAGCTCTGCGCGAAACCGGGCGCGGCGTCGGCGGCTTCGGCTCGACCGGCGGTCGCTGAAACCCGAGCGTTCAGTCCGCGAAGCCCAGCACGTCGCCCATCGAATAGAGGCCAGGCGCCCTTCCGGCGATCCAGATCGCCGCCTCCACCGCGCCACGCGCGAACAGCCGCCGGTCGCGCGCCGAGTGCGACAGGGTGACGATCTCGTCCTCGGCGGCGAAGACCACGCTGTGCTCGCCGACGATCCCCCCGCCGCGAACCGAGCTGAAGCCGATGGCGCCTCGCGGGCGCTCGGCGCCGGTCGCCTGGCGCGGCGGCAGGGCCAGATCCGCCAGTCGCGCGCGCCGGCCACGCGCGGCGCCCTCGCCCAGCATCAGCGCGGTCCCCGATGGCGCGTCGCGTTTGCGGCGATGATGCGCCTCGATGATCTCGATATCCCAGTCCGCCGGTCCGAGCCGTTCGGCCGCCTGGCGAACGAGGCCGGCGAGGACGTTGATGCCGAGCGAAAAGTTGCCCGACTTCACGATGGCGACTCGCACGGCCGCCGCGCGCACGGCGATTTCCTCCTCACTCGAGAACCCCGTCGAGCCGATGACGAGGGCCGGGCCGCTCGCCGCCGCCGCCAACCTCGCCAGTTCGGCGGAAGCCGTGGCGGTGGAAAAATCGATGATCACGTCGCATTCCGCCAGGGCGCCTTGGACGGTGGTCAGATCGAGGCCATGGCGCCCATCGCCCCGGCTCCCGGGCCGGTCGAAGAGTGCGGCGAGCCGGACATCCTCGCGTGCGGCGATCACCGTCGCCACGGCCGAACCCATGGCCCCGAGCGCGCCGGCCACGCCAAGTCGGATGGGGCGTGCGACTTTCATCTCTCCTTAAGTCCCGCGCCAGCGAGGGACGGTCAACGACAATCGCCACCTCGGAGGGCGGAGATCTCGTCCGCCAAAACGACCAAGTCGCGGTCGGGACGACCGCGCTCCGTGCCGTGGGGCGCTTTGGCTTGGTTGTGGCGGGCGGCCGCCGCCGCTAGGGTTCGATCTACCTGTCACGCCGGATGACCGATGAGCGACGCCGAGAGACGCACCTTCACCGACGACGAGGCGCTGGCTTTCCACAGGCACCCGACGCCCGGCAAGATCGCCGTGACCGCGACCAAGCCCATGGCCACCCAGCGGGATCTGTCGCTGGCCTATTCGCCGGGCGTCGCCGTGCCGGTGCTGGCCATCGCCGAGGATCCCGACCTCGCCTACGACTACACCTCCAAGGGAAACCTGGTGGCCGTGATCTCCAACGGCACGGCGATCCTGGGCCTGGGCGATCTGGGCGCCCTGGCGGCCAAGCCGGTGATGGAGGGCAAGTGCGTGCTCTTCAAGCGCTTCGCCGACGTCGATTCCATCGATGTCGAGGTCTCCTCCCGCGACGCCGACGAGATCATCACCGTGGTCAAGAACATCGGGGTCACCTATGGCGGCATCAATCTGGAAGACATCAAGAGCCCCGAGTGCTTCCGGATCGAGACCGAGCTGCAGGAACTGCTCGATATCCCGGTGTTCCACGACGATCAGCACGGCACGGCGATCATCTCGGCGGCGGGCCTGATCAACGCCTGCGCCATCACCGGCCGGCGCCTGGAAGACGTAAAGCTGGTGCTGTGCGGGGCGGGGGCGGCGGGGATCGCCTCGCTGGAACTGGTCAAGGCCATGGGCGTGCGGCCGGAGAGCTGCATCGCGGTGGACAACACCGGGGTCATCTGGCGTGGCCGCGAGAAGGGCATGAACCAGTGGAAGTCGGCCCACGCCGTCGATACCGACGCCCGCACGCTCGCCGACGCCGTCGAGGGCGCCGATGTCTTCCTCGGCCTGTCGGTCAAGGGCGCGCTGACCCAGGACATGGTCCGCTCGATGGCCGCCAAGCCGATCATCTTCGCCATGGCCAATCCCGACCCGGAGATCACCCCCGAGGAGGTGCACGCGGTGCGGCCCGACGCCATCGTCGCCACCGGCCGGTCGGACTATCCCAACCAGGTCAACAATGTCCTGGGCTTCCCCTACATCTTCCGCGGCGCCCTGGACGTCAGGGCGCGCCGGGTGAACCTGGAGATGAAGATCGCCTGCGCCCGGGCGCTGGCGGCGCTGGCCCGGGAGGACGTGCCCGACGAGGTCGCCGCGGCCTATCACGGCCTGCAGCTCCGGTTCGGAGCGAACTACATCATCCCCACGCCGTTCGATCCGCGCCTGATCCACTACATCCCGCCCTTCGTCGCCCAGGCCGCCATGGATACCGGCGTCGCCCGCAAGCCGATCACCGACATGGACGCCTATCGGGCCAGCCTGGCCCGACGGCTCGATCCCACCGCCGGCTTCCTGCAGAAGATCTCCGGCGCCGTTCAGTCGGCGCCGCCTAAGCGCATCGTCTTCGCCGAGGGCGAGGAGCCGAGCGTGATCCGCGCCGCCTACGCCTTCCAGACCCAGGGCCTGGGCAAGGCCGTGCTGCTCGGGCGCGAGGATCTCATCGCGGCGAACATGGTCCTCGTCGGCCTCGATCCCGCCGTCGCCGATCTCGAAGTGATCAACGCCAGGGTCTCCCGGCACAACGCGGAGTTCGTCGATTTCCTCTACGGCCGTCTCGCCCGGCAGGGGTACCTCAAGCGCGACGTCCAGCGCCTGATCAACCAGGACCGCAATTCCTTCGCCGCTTCGATGGTCGCGCTCGGCTACGCCGACGGCATGGTGACCGGCGTCACCCGCACCTTCGACCAGGCGCTGGAGGAAGTCCTGCGAGTGATCGATCCGGCCCCGGGCGGGCGGATCATCGGCATGTCGATCGTCCTCGCCCGGGGCCAGACCCTGTTCATCGCCGACACCAACGTCACCGAGATGCCCGACGCCGAGGAGCTGGTGGAGATCGCCCGGGGCGCGGCGCGAATCGTGCGCCAGCTCGGCTTCACGCCGCGCCTGGCCTTCATGTCCTATTCCACCTTCGGCAATCCCATGGGTGTGAGATCGGTCAAGGTCCGCGAAGCCGTCGCCCTGCTCGACCGTTTGGGTGACGCCGACTTCGAATACGAAGGCGAAATGCCGCCGGAACTCGCCCTCGACGCCGAGGCGCGGGAGAACTATCCGTTCATGCGCCTGACCGGCCCCGCCAATGTGCTGATCATGCCGGCCATCCACTCGGCCTCGATCAGCACCAAGCTGCTGCAGAGCCTGGGCGCGGCGACCGTGGTCGGCCCGATCCTGGTCGGCCTCTCCAAATCGGTGCAGATCTGCCCGCTCTCCGCCTCGGTCTCCAAGATCCTGATGATGGCCCAGATGGCGGCTTACGAGCGCCCGCTCGCCGAAGCGGAGGGCTGAGGCGAGGCCGGCGCCGCCGTTAGGGCCGAGTTTTTTACATCGGCGGCGAGGGCGGAAAATCTCTGGGGTCGTGGAATCAGTAATAGAATCAATTTGATGGCGGCGTTGAGCGATGCCGAAGGCGGGCCGCCGGGGGGATGAGTTTTTTGCAGTTTTTGACGAGTTCTTGCCAGTTTTTGCCCGAAAATTGACGGAAATTGCCGCCTTCTTGGGGTGAAAATGCCCCGTTTTTTCGGGATTTTGCAGGGCTCGCGCGGAGAGCCGCGCCGGCCCGGGTGTGCGAAAACCCAAGGCGCCGAGGTCGGCCGCCGCGAAGCGCGGATAGAAGCTTGGCGACGAGCGCAGCATATTGCATTATGTAACCTACCGGGACATCATTGTCAATATGCATAGCCACAGGCCGGTCATCGGCATCGATTTCGGCACCACCAACACGGTGATCTCGCACGTCAGCGCCGACGGGCGGGCGCGCCTCGTCGCCTTCGCGGCCGGCGAAGGGCAAGTCGTCGCC
>DASRLN010000258.1:0-4344 GCA_035648435.1 Caulobacteraceae bacterium | reverse complement strand
ACCCCGCCGGCCCCCAGGCTGGTGGTGAAGGTGTGCCCGGCATAGTTGCCGATCAGGCCGATCCTGGCGGTGTGGGTCCCGTCGGTGACGGTGAGCACGCCGCTGGTCGTGGAGCCGCTGAAGGTCGCCGTGGTCACCCCGCTGGTGAAGGTGATGTCGGCCAGATCGAGGGCATTGGCGCCGGTGGTCGAAAGGCCCTGGATTCTGCCGGTGTAGCCGATCGAATGGGCCAGTTCCAACGTGCCGGTCGAGCCGCTGGTGAAGATCACGTTCTCGTTGAACGCCCCGGCGAAGTCGAGGGTCCCGCTGACCACCTCGGCGTAGCCTGATCCGGTGACCGCGCCCATCACCGTCATCGACCCGCCATTGACCGCGAAGTGGCCGGTGTTGGCGACCGCGCTGGCGATCGTCATCCCGCCGGCCCCCAGCGCCAGGAAGGCGCCGGCGTTGGTGATGGAATTGGCCCCGGTATTGATGGTGAACAGACTGGATCCATAGGATTCGATGACACCGGCCGCCTGGTTGACCAGGGTCATCTGGCCGGCGCCCAACTGGCCGGCCCCGTAGATGAAGTTGCTGGTGGTCAGGGTCGCGCCGGTGGTGGCGCCCTCAAGGGTGTTGTCGGCGAGATAGACGCTGCCGCGTCCGGTGAGCGTCAGACCGCCGGCCGCCACCTGGATCGCGCCGCTGTTCTCGACAAAGATCTCCCGGGAATTGGCGAACACGCCGCCGATGTCGAGGGTTCCGTTCTGAGTCACCGACACCTGGCCGGCATTGCTCCCAGAGCCGGTGCCGCCCGTGATGGTGAACACCCCGCCGGTGATCGCCAGCCTGGCCGTCGAGGCGGTCTGGACGGAGGCCACCGTCTCGCTCGCCCCGGCGATGACGATGTAGGCCGTCGAACCCGGGGCATCGAGAATGGCGGCGTCCGTGGCCCCCGGCGTCACATGCGGCGTCCAGTCGTTGCCGACCGGGAAGTTCCCGCTGATCTGACTGGTCCAGTGGATGTTGCTGGTCGTGGTCACCGCGATCGTCTTGTTCGCGGCGGCGGCGCCGAAGCTGTCGGTGGCGCCCAGCTTGATGGTGTCGGCGCCGGTCGCCGCCTCGGTGTCTTTCAGGGTGACGAGGGCGGCGTTGACCACGGCGATGGAGCTGGTGATCGTCAGGCTGGCGGAGCCCGAGCCGCTGACCCCCGTTCCCGTCGCCGACAGCAGTCCGCTGGTGTCGGTGAGCGTGGCCGTGAAGGTCTCGCCGGTGGTCGAGCCACTTTCCGAGAGACTCACGCCCGAAATGGCGTTCGGCTGGACGTCAGCGATGGTGACGTTGGCCGGAGCGGCGATCGCCGGCGCCCCGTTGACGGTCACCGCCACGGTCTTGGCCGTCGCCGCATTGCCGAAGCTGTCGGTGGCGTGGACGGTGATGGTGTCGCTTCCGGCCACACCGTCGGTGTCGGAGAGGCTGGCGAGGTCGGTGTTGAGGGTGTTCAGCGAAACGCCGCTGAGGGTGATGCTCGTGCCGGCGGCGCTGAAGCCGGTGGCCGAGAGCACGCCGTTGGCGTCGGAGAGCGTCGCCGAGTAGGTTTCCGGCGCGGCGGTATTGCCGGTCTCCGAAACGCCCACCCCGCCGATCGCCGCCGCGTTGCCGATGGCGATGGTCTTGGCCCCGGGGACCGCGATCACCGGCGCTGCGTTGACGGTCACCGCGACGGTCTTGGCCGCCGCCGCATTGCCGAAGCTGTCGTTGGCGCTGACAGTGATGGTGTCCGAGCCGGCCGTGGCGTTGGTGTCGGTCAGGTTGGCCAGGTCGGTGTTGAGGGTGTTCAGCGAGACGCCGCTCACCGTGATGCTCGTGCCGGCGGCGCTGAAGCCGGTGGCCGAGAGCACGCCGGCCGCGTCGCTCACCGTCGCCGAGAAGGTCTCCGGCGAGCCGGTATTGCCGGTCTCCGAGACGACCACCCCGCCGATCGTCGCCGCCACGCCGACCCCGAGGGTCTGGGACCCGGGGACGGCGACCGCCGGCAGGTCATTGACGGTCACCGCGACCGTCTTGGCCGTCGCCGCGTTGCCGAAGCGGTCGGTGGCGTTGACGGTGATGGTGTCCGATCCGGCCATACCATCGGTGTCGCTGAGGCTGGTCAGTTCGTCGTTGAGCGTGTTCAGCGAAACGCCGCTGACCGTGATGCTCGTGCCGGCGGCGCTGAAGCCGGTGGCCGAGAGCACGCCGTTGGCGTCGGAGAGCGTCGCCGAGAAGGTCTCCGGCCAGCCGGTATTGCCGGTCTCCGAGACGACCACCCCGCCGATCGTCGCCGCGGTGCCGATCCCGATCGTCTGGGCGCCAGGGACCGCGACTGCCGGCGCTCCGTTGGTGGTCACCGCGATGGTCTGGTTGGCCGCCGCGGCGCCGAAACTGTCGGTGGCGCTGACGGTGATGGTGTCGCCTCCGGCCGTCGCGTTGGTGTCGGTCAGGCTGGCCAGGTCCTGGTTCAAATCGCTCAGCGAAACGCCGGTGATGGTGATGCTGGTGCCGGCGGCGCTGAAGCCGGTGGCCGAAAGCACGCCGTTGGTGTCGCTCACCGCCACCGAGAAGGTCTCCGGCGAGCCGGTATTGCCGGTCTCTGAAACCATCACCCCGCCGATCGTCGCCGCCGTGTCGACCCCGATTGTCTGGGACCCGGGGACGGCGATGGCCGGCAGGCCGTTGGTGGTCACCGCGATGGACTGGTTGGCCGCCGCGGCGCCGAAGCTGTCGCTGGCGCTGACGATGATGGTGTCAGAGCCGGGCGTGGCGTTGGTGTCGGTCAGGCTGGCCAGGTCGGCGTTCAAATCGCTCAGCGAAGCGCCGGTGATGGTGATGCTGGCGCCGGCGGCGCTGAAGCCGGTGGCCGAAAGCACCCCGCTGGTGTCGCTCACCGCCGCCGAGAAGGTCTCCGGCGAGCCCGTGGCGCCGGCCTCCGAAACGCTCACCCCGCCGATCGTCGCCGCCGTGCCGACCCCGATGGTCTGGGGTCCGGGGACCGCGATCACCGGAATGCCGTGGACGGTCACCGCTATCGTCACAGGCGTGCCGACGCCAGTGCGGCCGTCCGATGAGGTGACGGTGATGGTGTCCGATCCGGCCGTGGCGTCGGTGTCGCTCAGGGTCGCCAGATCGGCGTTGACCTGGGCGACCGTGCCGGTGAGCGTCAGATCAGTGCTGGCGTTGCCGCCCACCGTTCCCTGGCCGGCGGTCTGGGAGAGCAGGCCGCTGGTGTCGGTGAGCGCCACCGTCACCGTCTGGCCGCCGGTGAGGGCGGTGGCTTCCGAGACCGAGACGCCGGAGATCGCCCCGGCCTGGCCCTGCTGGATCAGCACGGTGGCCGGCGCCGCCGCCACCGGCGGCGCGACGCCGTCGGTGGATCCCACCACGAACTGGTCGGCGAAGCCGAAGTTGGCGGTGGCCGAGGTGACCGAGAGGATGACCTTGACATCCAGCGGCTGGCTGGAGTCGAAGCCCCCCGCGTCCACGGCATTGTTGGAGAAGAACGCCTGGGCGGCCGAGAGCGACGTGAAGCTGCCGCTGGCCGTGGTGGCGCCGTTGACGGCCACGGTGAAGGTCAGGTTGGAGAAGTCGCTTCCGTCGCCGGCGTTGCCGGTGACGCTGGTTCCGGCCAGGCCGACGATCAGGTGGCCGGAGATGATGCCGCTGTTGAGCGTGAAGTCCTCGGTGCTGGTGAAGGTGTGCGAGCCGCTCGTCCCGTTGGGAACGAACATCCCTTCGGTGGCCGCGCCGAACACCGCCGAGAAGGAAGCCCCGAGGCCGCTGATGGCCCCGGGCGCGCTCGCCGCCGCGATGTTGGCGTTGGCGCCGAAGATGGTCGAGACGAAACTCGCATTGGGATCGATCGTGCCCGCGGCGTAGGCGGCGTTGTCGCCGCCGGCGAAGCCGTAGGGATTGACCGCATTGGTGTCGGCCTGGACCTGGCCGTTGCTGACCGTGAACGGGGCCTGGGCCTGACTCGACAGGCTGGTGACAATGGACCCGTGTGAACTCGTCGCGGTCGCTTGTTGCTGGCCGCCGGAGCCATCCAGGACGGAGACGGCCTGAGCCTGCTGGCCCGCGGCCGTGGTCGCCTGGGCCGTGGCGCTGGCGGTCCCGGCGATCCCGCCGCCGCCACTGGCGTGGGCGGTGGCGTTGGCGACGCCGTTGGTGGCGTCGGAACTGGTGGCGGTGGCATCGGCCGTGGCTGTCGCATCTCCGCCGACGTCGTCCGAGCCGGCCCCGGCGCCGCCCCGGGCATTGCCGGTGGCGACGACGTGGTTGGCCCCGGTCAGGTTGATCATCGCCGTCGCCGCGCCGCCCGTGGCG
>DASRLN010000257.1:0-13464 GCA_035648435.1 Caulobacteraceae bacterium | reverse complement strand
CACCCGCTCGGCCGAAGTGTTCAACAAGGGCTTCGGCAAGCTCACCCATCGCTATGCCGGCGTCACCGGCCGGCTGATCCGCATGGCGGTGGTGATGCTGGTCATCTACGCCGGTCTGATCGCCCTGACCGCCTGGCGGGTGTCGGCGACCCCGGCCGGGTTCATCCCCGCCCAGGACCAGGGCAATGTGATCATGGCGGCGAACCTGCCCAACGGCGCCTCGCTGGCCCGCACCGACGCCTTGCTCCGCCGGACGATCCCGATCATGCTCCGGACGCCCGGCATGGTGGCCGCGTCGTCCTACGCCGGGGTCGATGCCCCCACCCAGACCACCAACGCCGCCTCGGCCCAGGCCTATGTCGTCGAAAGCCCGTTCGCCGACCGCAAGAAGAACCATGTCACCCTGAAGGGCATGATCGCCAGCCTGGAAAAATCGCTGGCGGTCATTCCCGGGGCCTCGATCAAAATCCTGCCGCCGCCGCCGGTGCGCGGCATCGGCACCCAGGGCGGCGTCAAAATGGTGGTCGAGAACACCACCGGTGGGGCCGACTACCGCCGGCTCGAGCAGGTCGCCCAGAACCTGGTCGCCGCGGTCAACAAGGATCCCGATGTCGCCGGCGCCTACGAGACCTTCAACACCAGGACCCCGCGCATCTTCGCCGACATCGATCGGGTCAAGGCCGAATATCTCGGCGTCTCCGATTCGGCCGTGTTCGACACCCTCCAGACCTTCCTGGGATCGAGCTATATAAACGATTTCAATTATCTGAACCACACTTACGAAGTGTTCGCCCAGGCCGACGCGCCGTTCCGCCAGGACGAGTCGGAAATTCCCCAACTCCAGACCCGCTCGGCCAGCGGGGCGATGATGCCGCTGGGCGCGGTGGTCAGTCTCCAGCGCGTCACCGGTCCCTATCGGGTGCTGCGCTACCAGCTCTATCCCTCCGCCGAAGTCCAGGCCAACACCCCTCCGGGCCATTCCACCGGCCAGACCATGTCGGCCATGGAGCGCATCGCCCAGAAGATCCTGCCGGCCGGATTCAAATACGAGTGGACCGAGCTGGCCTTTCAGCAGCAGGCGGCGGGAAACACCGCCGCCCTGGTCTTCATCCTCGCGGTGACCCTGATCTTCCTGCTCCTGGCCGCGCTCTACGAGAGCGTCACCATGCCCCTGGCGGTGATCCTGATCGTGCCCATGTGCCTGCTGGCGGCCATCACCGGGGTCAACATCATGGGCATGGACAACAACATCCTCACCCAGATCGGCTTCATCGTGCTCATCGGGCTGGCGGCGAAGAACGCCATCCTGATCGTCGAATTCGCCCGCCAGGGCGAGCTGGAGCACGGCCTGGGCCGCGGCGAGGCCGCCGTCGAGGCGGCGCGCACCCGGCTGCGGCCGATCCTGATGACCTCCTTCGCCTTCATCCTGGGCGTCGTGCCCCTGGCCTTCGCCTCGGGGGCCGGGGCCGAGCTGCGCCAGGCGCTGGGGGTCGCGGTGTTCTTCGGGATGATCGGCGTCACCATCTTCGGCCTGATCTTCACGCCGGTCTTCTACGTGGTCGCCCGCGGCCTCAGCGACCGGCTTCCCCAGCCTCCGACCCACAGACTGCCGACGCGGGTCGAGGCCGCCGAAAGGCAGGGCGACGAGACGGTGGAAACGTGACCTCGTCCCGGATCGTCCCGGCCGCCACCGCCGCGGCCTTGCTCGCCGGCTGCACGGTCGGACCGCGCTATGCGCCGCCGACCCCGCCGAGCCCGGCGGCGGACACCTTCGCCGCCTCCACCCCCGCCGTCGCCTCGGCCACCCAGCCGCCATCGACGTGGTGGCGGCTCTACAACTCGCCAGCGATCGATCAGCTGGTCCAGGAGGCGCTGACCCACAACAACACCCTGCTCGTTGCCGTCGCCAATCTCGCCGAGGCCAGGGGCGCGCTGGACCTGGCCCGGGCCGGCCGCTATCCGTCCACCGTCCTTTCCGCGGGCGCGCAATACGGGGTCGGCTCGGAATCCGATCTCGCGGCGGCCCTGACGGGTCGTGGCGCGCCCTCGCCGACGCCGATCTTCAGCGCCGGCCTGGATGTCTCCTACGAGATCGATCTGTTCGGTCGCGTGCGTCGGACGATCGAGGCCGCCAAGGCCGATGTCCAGGCCCGGCGGGCCGCCGAGGACGCCGCGCGGATCAGCGTGGCCGGCGAGACCACGCGCGCTTTCGTCAACGCCTGCGCCTACGCCCAGGAACTGGCCGTGGCCCGGCAGTCCCTCGGCGTCGTCGGCCAGACGCTTGAGATCACCGTCAGGGAGTCACGCGACGGCACGGTTTCGGATTTCGACGTCGCCCGGGCGCGCGAGCAGGTCGCCTCGGTCCAGGCCACTCTGCCGGTCTATGAAGGCGAGCGGCGCACGGCCCTGTTTCAGCTCGCCGTCCTCACCGGCCGGCCGCCGGAGGAGATCTCCCGGGCCGCCGACACCTGCAAAGCGCCGCCCAAGCTCGCCAGGGTGCTGCCGGTCGGCGACGTCCAGGCCCTGTTCAAGCGGCGACCGGACGTCCGTCAGGCCGAGCGCCAGCTGGCCGGCGACGTCGCGCGGATCGGCGTGGTCACCGCCAATCTCTATCCGGCCATCACCATCGGCGGATCGGTGGCGACGGCCGCGACCACCCTCTCGGGCCTGACCTCGCCGGGAAACCTCAGCTATGCCATCGGCCCGATGCTCAACTGGACCTTCCCCAACACCCTGGTGGCCCACGCCCAGATCCGCGAAGCCAGGGCCACCGCCTCGGCCTCCCTGGCCAATTTCCAGGCCACCGTCCTGCAGGCCCTCCAGGACACCGAGGTCGCCCTCACGGCCTACGCCAACGAACTCGACCGCAACGCCTCCCTCACGGTCGCCCGCGATCAGAGCCTGAAGGCTTTCAATCTCGCCAGGGTCCAGCTCCAGCTCGGCCGGGTGAGCTACCTCGACCTGCTCACCGCCCAGACCGACCTGGTCGCCGCGAACGCCCAGCTCGCCGCCTCCGATCAGGCCGTGGCTTCCGATCAGGTGACCCTGTTCAAGGCCCTCGGCGGCGGCTGGGAACAGGCCCCGGAAATCCAGCCCCTGCCGATCCGCGACGCCCGGACGGGAAAGGACATCACCGTGCGGTGAGGCGCGGGGAGGGCGGGACGCCGGCGATGGGCTGTGTCGCGTCCGATGTCGCGAGCGAGTCCTTGCCCAGGGCGCCAGGCGGTGATCTCGCGGACTAATCTGTCCTGCCTCCCACCGCCGCGCGACGCACACGACCTTGGGGATCGAGATCCGGAATTTCGCGGAGGGCGTCGCGGGGTCGGCCATAATCACACCAATCCGTGATCGATCCCCCTGCCATCCAATAGGCGTGCCACCGCACTCGCGGTCAGGAAAACCCGATCACATAGCTACCATCTTCTCTCCGGAGCGCGGGCTTCCAGCCCGCTCTATCGGGCCGTCGGAAGAGCGGGCTGGAAGCCCGCGCTCCGAACAAGTTGACGCTGCGCGCCGCGCCTTCAGGCTCATCCCCTAAACATCCACATCCCCCGCCGCGAACTCCGCGTTTTCCTGGATGAACTTGAACCGCAGTTCGGGCTTGCGACCCATCAGCGTCTCGACCAGCTCCTCGACCAGAGTCTCCTCGCGCGGTAGCGTCACCCGCGCCAGGGTCCGCGTGCGGGGGTCCATGGTGGTTTCCTTGAGCTGGGCGGGCATCATTTCGCCCAGGCCCTTGAACCGGCCGATGTCCGGCTTCTTGCCCTTGAAGACAGTGGCCAGGAGTTCGTCCTTGTGAGCGTCATCGCGGGCGTACTCGCTGTTGCCGCCATGGCTCAGCCGGTAGAGCGGGGGCAGGGCGAGGTACAGTTTTCCGCCGCGGATGATGTCCGGCATGGTGCGGTAGAAGAAGGTCACCAGGAGGCTGGCGATGTGGGCGCCGTCGACGTCGGCGTCGGTCATGATGATGATCCGCTCATAGCGCAGATCCTCCTCGCGATAGCGCGCGCCGCCGGCGACGCCCAGGGCCAGCATCAGGTCGGAAAGCTCCTTGTTGCCGCCGGTCTTGTCGGCGGTGGCCGAGGCGACGTTGAGGATCTTGCCGCGCAGGGGCAGGATCGCCTGGATGCGCCGGTCGCGGGCCTGCTTGGCCGAGCCGCCGGCGCTGTCGCCCTCGACGATGAACAGTTCCGTCCCGTCGGTCGCCTGGCCCGAACAGTCGGCGAGCTTGCCCGGCAGGCGCAGCTTGCGGGTCGCCGAGGCGCGGGCGACCTCCCGGTCCTTGCGTCGTTTCAGCCGCTCCTCGGCCCGCTCGATGATGAAGACGAGGAGCGCGCCGGCCGCCTTGGGCTGGGCCGCCAGCCAGTGATCGAAGGGATCGCGCAGCGCCGTCTCGACCAGCCGCTGGGCGTCGATCGAGGACAGGCGCTCCTTGGTCTGGCCCTGGAACTCCGGATGGCGCACGAAGACGCTGATCAGCGCCCCGGCCTGGGCGGTGACGTCGTCGGCGGTGATCAGGCCGCCGCGTTTCTCCCCGGCCAGCTCCGCGTGGGCCTTGAGCCCCCGGGTCAGCACGGCGCGCAGGCCCGCCTCGTGCGTGCCGCCCTCCGGCGTCGGCACGGTGTTGCAGTAGGAGCGCATGAAGCCGTCGGCCTCGCCGAAGCCGGCCGCCGTCCAGGCGATCGCCCATTCCACCGCGCCCGCCTCGCCCTTGCGCTCGACGCGGCCGGTGAAGGCTTCCGGCGTCACCGTCTCCAGGCCTTGCGTGTTCTCGGCCAGGAAATCAGCCAGGCCGCCGGGGAAGTGGAACGTCGCCTCGGCCAGCGTCTGGTCGGTGATGCGTTCGGCGGCGCAGCGCCAGCGGATCTCGACGCCCCGGAAGAGATAGGCCTTGGACCTCGCCATCCGGTAGAGGCGGGCGGGGCGGAAGTGGGCCTCGTCGCCGAAGATCACCGGGTCGGGCCAGAAGGTGACCTGGGTCCCATGCCGGCGGGACGGGCCGATGTTCTCCAGTTTCGAGGTCGGGCGACCGCGCGAGAAGGTCTGGCGCCATTCCGCGCCGTCCTTCCACACGATGATCTCGACCCGTTCGGAGAGGGCGTTGACCACCGAGACGCCGACCCCGTGCAGGCCGCCGGAGGTCTCATAGGCCTTGCCGGAGAATTTCCCGCCCGAGTGCAGGACGGTCATGATCACTTCCAGGGCGGATTTGCCCGGGAACTTGGGGTGCGCATCGACCGGCATGCCGCGCCCGTCGTCCTTGACCGTCAGGGCGCCGTCAGCGGCGAGGCTGACTTCGATGACCTTGGCGTGGCCGGCCACGGCCTCGTCCATGGAATTGTCCAGCACCTCGGCGAACAAATGATGCAGGGCGCGCTCATCGACACCGCCGATGTACATCCCCGGCCGCTTGCGGACCGGCTCCAGCCCCTCCAGCACCTCGATGTCCTTGGCCGAATAGGCCGACAGCGGGTGGGCCGGGGCCAGGGCGTCATCGAACAGGGTGGCTTGCGCGGCCTTGGCCATGGCGCGGTATTAGCAGCGATTCGGATTCCAAGGGTGACCGATCACCGCCGTGGCGGCGCCCTCGGAGTCCCGGACACCGTTCACGTCACGCCGTCACCAGGCCATGACCTGCCCCAGACCCCGGCGTTCGGCTTCGGCGACCACGAATTCCGCCGCCACCAGGTCCTCGGCCACCATCCCCAGCGACTTGAACAGGGTGGTTTCCGAGGGGTCGGTGCGGCCTTCGATCTCGCCGGTCAGAACCTGGCCGATCGAGCCCTTGATGTGATCTTCCTTCACCGCGCCTCGTTCCAGGGCGCGCAGGAAGTCGCCGGCCAGCGCCCGGGCGCTGGGTTCGAAATCGACGAAATAGCGCGAGCAGGCGACGGCTTCGATGTCGATCTCCGATGTCGTCGGAATGCTGGAGCCAACGATGTTCAGGTGCTGGCCACCCTCCAGCCAGGCGCCGAGCAGGAACGGCTCGGCGGCGGCGGTGGCGGTGCAGATGACGTCGGCGGCGGCGGCGTCCCGCGCCGAGCGGACCGCCACCACGTCGCGCCCCAGTCGGGCCGATTGGCGTTCGGCGAAGGCGCCGGCCTTGGCGTGATCGCGCCCCCAGACCATCACCCGGTCGAAGGCGCGCACCAGCATCATCGCTTCGAGGTGGGCGCTTGCCTGATCGCCGCAGCCGAACACCGCCAGGCTTTCGGCGTCGCCGCGGGCCAGGGCGTCGGTGGCCACGGCGCTGGCCGCCGCCGTTCTCACCGCGGTCAGTTCGCGCGCCTCGACGATCGCGGTCGGCGCCCCCGAGGCGGCGTCGAAGAGCAGGACCATGCCCTGGTGCGAACCCAGCGGTCCCCCGTGATTGCCGGGATAGACGGTGACCACCTTCACCCCAAGCCGGGCGGGCGCCGGCAGGAATCCGGGCATCAGCCCCAGCGCGCCAGTGGGCCCGCTCGCCAGCCCGGTGCGGACCGGCTGCACGGCCCCCTCGGCCACGCCGGCGGTCATCGCCTCGCCCATCAGCTCGATGCAGCGGTCCATGGGCAGCAACTCGCGCACCATCTCGGCGTTGATCGCCCTCACGGTCATATTGCCGTTCTCCCGCGTGGCTCGTAGGCTGGCGGCGAGGAGACCCAGCCATGGCCGACGGCGCTGTCGATATTCACCAGGACGCCAGGGCGGAGGCCTACGCGGCGCCGCTCGCGGGCATCGATCCCAGCCTCGCCGAGCGCTTCCAGAACGACACCATCTGGCCGTTCTTCGAGCGCCTGCGGGCCGAGGATCCGGTCCACCACACCGCCGAGAGCGAGCATGGCCCCTACTGGTCGGTGACCAAATACGCCGACATCATGACCGTCGATACCAATCACGGCGTGTTTTCCTCGCAAGGCGGCATCACCATCGCCAACGAACGCGAGGACTTCAAGCTGCCGATGTTCATCGCCATGGACCCCCCCAAGCACGACGCCCAGCGCAAGGTGGTCAGCCCCATCGTCTCGCCGCACAACCTGGCCAACCTCGAAGGGATCATCCGCGAGCGGGCCAACCAGATCTTCGACGCCCTGCCGGTGGGGGAGACCTTCGACTGGGTCGATACCGTCTCGATCGAACTGACCACCCAGATGCTGGCGACCCTGTTCGACTTCCCCTGGGAGGATCGCCGCAAACTCACCCGCTGGTCGGACGTGGCCACCGCCACCCCGGAATCGGGGATCATCGAATCCGAGGAGTCGGGCCAGGCCGAGCTGATGGAATGCGCCGCCTATTTCACCGACCTGTGGAACCAGCGGGTGAACAGCGAGCCCGGCCCCGACCTGATCTCGATGATGGCCCACGCCGACGCCACGCGGAACATGGAGCCGATGGAGTATCTGGGCAATCTGATCCTGCTCATCGTCGGCGGCAACGACACCACCCGCAACTCGATCACCGGCGGCCTGCTGGCCCTGAACCAGAACCCCGGCGAATACCAGAAGTTGCGCGACGATCCCTCGCTGGTGACCAGCATGGTGCCGGAGATCATCCGCTGGCAGACCCCGCTGGCCCACATGCGCCGCACCGCCCTGGCCGACTACGAGCTGCGCGGCAAATCGATCAAGGCCGGCGACAAGGTCCTGATGTGGTACGTCTCGGGCAACCGCGACGAGGAAGCGATCGACAATCCCGACGCCTTCATCATCGACCGCCCCCGCCCTCGCCAGCACCTCTCCTTCGGCTTCGGCATCCACCGCTGCGTCGGCAACCGCCTGGCCGAAATGCAGCTGCGCATCGTCTGGGAAGAGATCCTCAAGCGCTGGGACCACATCGAAGTGGTCGGCGAGCCCAAGCGCGTGCTTTCCAACTTCGTGAAGGGCTACGAACACCTGCCCGTGCGCATCGTAGGATAGCCGCTGGCAGGCGGCTTCTTCATCCCGCCGCGGATTTGTGATACGGCGTAGTTGATCGTATTCAGCGCCCCGAGGCATGGCATGACCAAGACCTCCCCCGTCAGTGTAAGGCTCGAAAGCGGTCTCAATGATCGTATCGGCGCCATCGCGGCCGCTCTGGATCGTCCCAAGTCGTGGGCGATCGAGCAGGCGGTGAGGGACTTCGTCGAAGTGCAGGAATGGCAGCTCGCCGCCATCGAGGAAGGGATCAGGGCGGCTGACGAGGGACACGTGGTGGCCCATGACGAGGTGGTGGCCTGGGTTCGATCGTGGGGTGGTCCAGATGAACTCCCCATGCCGAAATGCGACTGACATGGACCGCGCCCGCCCTGCGAGATCTCCACGACCTGCGCGCCTACATCGCCCGGGATCGACCTGGAGCTGCGGAGCGCCAGGCCACGTTGGTTCTGACCGCCGCCGGCGGTTTGCTCGACTTTCCGCAGATGGGGCGACCAGGCCGCCGGCATGGGACACGGGAACTGGTCGTCGCCAAGACACCCTTCATCCTGGTGTATCGGCGCGGAGGTGAGGCGATCGATCTGCTTCGCGTCCTTCACGGCCGCCGACAATGGCCAGACCGATTCTGATCCGGGCGCTCGATCGCGGAGGCTGCCGGCGAGACGATCAGCGCCGGTCGGCGGCCGGTCTGTTCGCGAATGAGCGTCCGATCGAAATCCGTCCAGACGAGATCGCCCGCGTCCGGGAGATAGCCGCCATCGCTCATCCGTCGATGGATTCGAGGCCGCGATCAGGACCCCAGTCATAGGCGCCCGCGTAGAGGTCGCGCCATTCCTCGGGCGTCTTGCCGCGAAACAGCTCGCCCACCGCTGAGTTGGGCGCGACCTTGTGGATCAGGACCTCTCCGTCCTGGTCGATGACCTCGACGCGATCGCCATTCCGCAAGCCGGCGGATCGGGCGACCTCGGCGGGAAAGCGAACCGCGAGAGTCTTTCCCCATCTTCCCACGATGACCTGCGTCATGGCTTTCATCCCGGTCAGCGCCGCCCGCCCGCCTCAGCACTTGTAGTACATGTCGAATTCCACCGGGTGGGGATGGAGCTGGAGGCGCATGACTTCCTCCATCTTCAGCTCGATGTAGCTGTCGATGAAATCATCGTCCATCACCCCGCCCTTCTTGAGGAAGGCGCGGTCGCGGTCGAGGCTTTCCAGGGCTTCGCGCAGGGAGCCGCAGACCTCGGGAACCTTCTTCTGCTCGCGCGGCGGCAGGTCGTAGAGGTTCTTGTCCATTGGCTGGCCGGGATGGAGCTTGTTCTCGATGCCGTCGAGGCCGGCCATCAAGAGGGCCACGAAGGTCAGATACGGGTTGCCCATGGGGTCGGGGAAGCGGACCTCGATGCGCTTGCCCTTGGGGCTTTCGACGTGCGGGATGCGGATCGAGGCCGAGCGGTTGCGGGCCGAGTAGGCGAGCTTCACCGGCGCCTCGTAGCCGGGAACCAGGCGCTTGTAGGAATTGGTCGTCGAGTTCGAAAAGGCGTTGATCGCCTTGGCGTGCCTGATGATGCCGCCGATGTAGAACAGGCAGGTTTCCGAAAGACCGGCGTATTTGTCGCCGGCGAAGAGGGGCTTGCCCTTGTTCCAGATCGACTGGTGGACATGCATCCCCGAGCCGTTGTCGCCGAACATCGGCTTGGCCATGAAGGTCGCGGTCTTGCCGTAGGCGGCGGCGACGTTGTGGATGACGTATTTGTAGAGCTGCAGGCGGTCGGCCATGGTCAACAGGTCGGAGAACTTCAGGCCCAGCTCGTGCTGGGCCGGCGCCACCTCGTGGTGGTGCTTTTCCGGCTGCATGCCCAGCTCGCCCATCACGCTCAGCATCTCGCCGCGCAGATCCTGGGCCGAGTCCACCGGGTTGACCGGGAAATAGCCGCCCTTGGGACCCGGCCGGAAGCCCATGTTGCCTTCGGGGTATTCCCGGCCGGTGTTGGCCGGCAGCTCGATCGAATCGAAACTGTAGCCGGTGTCGTGGGCGGCGGTGGTCCAGCGCACGTCGTCGAAGATGAAGAACTCCGCCTCGGGGCCGAAATAGACCGTGTCGCCGACGCCGGCCGCAGCGACATAGGTCAGGGCCTTGCGGGCGATCGACCGCGGATCGCGGTTGTAGGGCTCGTTGGTGTCCGGGTTGAGGACATCGCAGAACAGGCACATCGTGGTCTGCTGATAGAAGGGATCGATATGGGCGGTGGCCAGGTCCGGCCGCAGCTTCATGTCGGATTCGTTGATCGCCTTCCAGCCGGCGATCGACGAACCGTCGAACATCGTGCCGTCGGCGAGGAATTCGTCATCGACCAGATCGATGTCGAAGGTAACGTGCTGCAGCTTGCCGCGGATGTCGGTGAAGCGGACATCGACGTATTTGACTTCCTTTTCCTTGATCTGGGCCAGGATATCCTTGGGGGTGGTCATGGTCTGTTGAGGTCCTTCAGCGGCGTCGAGTTTGTTGCCTGACTTGCGAAAAATGAACAGGGGCTAGATCGCGCTGCCCCCGACCTCCCCGGTCCGGATGCGGATCGCCTCGATGACATCGGAGATGAAGATCTTGCCGTCGCCGATGCGTCCGGTCCGGGCCGCGGTGGCGATCGCTTCCACCGCGCCGGCCAGCTGATCGTCGGCGACCACCACCTCGATCTTGATCTTGGGCAAAAAATCGACCACGTACTCGGCTCCCCGGTAGAGTTCCGTCTGGCCCTTCTGCCGCCCGAAGCCCTTGGCCTCGATGACTGTCATCCCCTGGAGGCCCAGTTCCTGAAGCGCTTCCTTCACCTCGTCGAGCTTGAACGGCTTGATGATCGCCTCGATCTTCTTCATGCGCTCCCAACCAGATCTTGAGTTCGAGAGGCGGCGAACCACGGCCGCCCGGTCAGGCACAAGAGCCCGGAGGGCGGCCCGCTTGTCAATCGGAGGCGCCGCCGCCCGGTGCTGAAAAATCAGGCGCCCGGCGCCCATGCCTTGGCCGGCCATTCGCCATGGTGTTTGTGAACCGCGCCGGGGCGTCCTAAGGATCGCCGATCGCAACGGCGAGGGAGACGCCCGCCATGGACGAGCGAACCCCGGTCCTGATCGGGGCCGGACAGTTCACCTTCCGCGGCGACGCCGCCGACGCGCCCACGCCCTTGCGGATGCTGCGCGACGCCGCCGGCGCGGCGGCGCGCGACGCCGGGCTGGCTGAGCGGGCGCTCTCGGAGCTGGATGCGCTGGCGGTGGTCGGCTTCACCGTCGATGCGGCGGGGGCGCTGGCCAGCCTGCCGGTTCCGCGCCTGATCAATCCGCCGGCCAGTCTCGCCAAGGCGCTCGGCGCCCGGCCGTCCTGGCAGGTCTACAGCCACATGGGCGGCGCCAGCCCCCAGCAGCTGATCAACCTCCTGGCCGAGCGGATCGCGGGCCGGGAGACCGACTTCGCCCTGGCGGTCGGGGCGGAGTTCCTCGGCTCCCTGATGCGCAAGGTCGCGCGGGGACTGCCCTTCGACGGCTACGGCGACGCCGAAACCGAACCGCCGCGCCGGGTCGGCGACCCGCGTCCGGGGGTCACCCCCCACGAAGCCGCCCACGGTCTGGGCCTGCCGGTGAACACCTATCCGCTGTTCGAGAACGCCCTGCGGGCGCGCGACGGGCGAAGTCTCGCCGATCACCAGCGGCGCCTGGGCGAACTCTTCGCCCCCTTCACCAGGGTCGCCGCCGCCAATCCTCACGCCTGGTTCCGCAAGGCGCGGAGCGCGGCGGAACTGGTCGAGGTCGGCCCCGACAACCGGATGATCAGCTATCCCTATCCCAAATATCTCAACGCCATCATGCAGGTCGATCAGTCGGCCGGTGTGCTGATCGCCAGCGTCGCCAAGGCCCGGGCCCTCGGCGTTCCCGAGGACCGCTGGGTCTATCTGCACGGCTGCGCCGACGCCGCCGATCTGTGGTTTCCGCTCGAGCGGCAGAACTACCATTCCAGTCCGGCCATGCGTCTCACCGCCGCCCGGGCGCTGGAGATGGCCGGGATCGGCGTGAGCGATCTGTCGTTCATCGACCTCTATTCGTGCTTTCCCTCGGCGGTGGAGATCGGCGCCCAGGAGCTGGGGCTGGACCTGGACGACCCGCGCGGCCTGACCGTCACCGGCGGCCTGCCGTATTTCGGCGGCCCGGGCAACAACTACGCCATGCACGCGGTGGCGACGATCATGGACAAGCTCCGCGAATCTCCGGAAACTTGGGGACTTTCAACCGCTAACGGCTGGTTCCTCACCAAGCAGTCGGTCGGCGTCTATTCGACCCTCCGTCCGAAAGGTCCGTTCGCCCGCGAAAATCCGCTCGCCGTCCAGTCGCGGATCGACGCCCTGCCGCACCCGGTGGTCGTCGAGCGGCCGAGCGGACCGGCGGTGGTCGAGACCTACACCGTGGTCCACGCCCGCGAGGGCTACCGCATGGGCATCGTCATCGGCCGCGACCAGGAAGGTCGCCGGTTCGTCGCCAACACCCCGCGCGACGAGGCCTTCCTGCGGATCTTCGAATCCGCCGAGCAGGTCGGACGCGGGGGCGTCGTCGGGCTCGCCGACGACGGCGTGCGCAACCTCTTCACGCCGGTCTGAGGCGTGGCCCGCATCTATCTCATCCGCCACGGCAGGCCGTCCTCGACCTGGGGCGGCGCCGACGGCGACCCCGGCCTCGACGCCATCGGCGCCACTCAGGCCGCCGCGACGGCGCGCCGGCTTCTCGCCCTGCCGCCGCCTGAGTGGCCGACGACGGTGGTCTCCTCGCCGCTGCGCCGGTGCCGCCAGACCGCCGCGCCGCTGGCCGAGGCGCTGGGCGTGGCCGTCGTCATCGAACCGGCGGTGGGCGAGATCCCGACCCCCGCCGGCCTCGCCGCCGAGGCCCGCCCGCGCTGGCTGCGCACTTCCCTGGCCGGGCGCTGGACGGACATCGTCGGAGACCTCGACTACGACGCCTGGCGCGGCCGGGTGACCGAAGCGGTCGCCGCCCGGCCCGGCGCGGCCGTGTTCAGCCACTTCGTGGCCATCAACGCGGTGCTGTCGCGGATTTCGGGGGCCGACCAGGTGGTCGGATTCCGGCCCGATCACGCTTCGGTCACCGTCCTGGAGTTGGGCGAAGGCGGCCTGATCGTGGTCGATCCGGGGCGCGAAGCGGCCACCGGCATCCTGTGAGGGGATCGATCTTGGCCCGTGAGATACTGACCGTGGACCAGATGGCGGCCGCCGACCGGGCCGCCGTCGCCGCCGGAACCGCCGGCGTCGAGCTCATGGAGCGGGCCGGGGCGGCGGTGGCCCAGGCGATCGCCGAACGCTTCTCGCCGCGCGACACGCTGGTCCTGGCCGGGCCGGGAAACAACGGCGGCGATGGCTATGTCGCCGCCCGGCTGCTGGCCGAGCGGGGCTGGCCGGTGCGCATCGAGGCGCTCGCGCCGCCGGCCTCGCCCGACGCGGTCGCGGCGGCGGCTCGGTGGGCGGGGGAGAGCCGGGCGCCCGGCTCTCCCCCGCCCACCGAGCCGCCGCCGCGACCGCGTCGGGCG
>DASRLN010000256.1:0-5753 GCA_035648435.1 Caulobacteraceae bacterium | reverse complement strand
CTAACGGCCCGGCGGCGTTTGGGATGCGCGATTTGATCTCGTCGGCCGCGCCAGCGAATCCGCCACCACCCAGGCGGCCCCGGTCAGGGCGATGTTCAAGGCGTTCTCGCTCCAGATGAAATGGCTGGAGGGATCGGCCATGAGCATCGGCAGGTGCACCAGCGGGGTAAAGGCGGCGTACATGGCGGTGAGCAGGATGGCGGCGAGGCGCGCGCGCACGCCGGTCAGGATCGCAAGGCCCGCGGCGATGTGGCCGACCCCGGTGGCGTAGGCCCAGAACACCTGGCCGGGCGGCAGCCACTTGGGGACCAGCGGGACGGTCATGTTCATGTAAAAGAAGTGCGCGCCGCCGAACAGCAAAGCGCAGATCCCGAACGCCAGTTGGCCCAGGCGCGTGAGGCGCGCGGCGAGGGGTCCGTCGATCCTGGCGTTGGCGGCGTAGACGATGAGGCCGGCCGCCGCGATGGCCAGTTGCTCGGCGCCGCCGCTGTAGGCGCCGTATTCGCCGGAGTGCGCGAGCGCCACGGCGCCGTTCATCAGGACGACGACGATGAGGATCCAGTAGGCGGTGAGCGCCGCGGCGGCCCGGGCCGCGGTCCGGCGCCACTCCATGGCCGCGCCGGCGACGAGCATGAACACGGCGGCGGCATAGGCCAGGGCCGTGCGGTCGGGGAAGGCCTTGGGCACGGGCTGACCCGGATCGAAATCCCCCCACGCCAGTGAGACCATGGCGAGCGCCATCACGCCCAGGCCGAAGAGGCGCCAGCCCAAGGCCATCGTCGGCTTTTCCGCGGTCATGACTTTCTCCCCATCAACGGAATACGGCGATATCCAATATCCTGCCGCCGTATTCGACTATCGGGCCGATGACCTGAGCGCTGACCCGGCAAACCAGGTCACCGTCAGCGCCGGGACTGTATGGGAGATCGCGATCAAGCACGCTGGCCGGTTCAGGCCAGCATCCGGGTCATCGGGACCCGGCGCGTTCGCCGCTCGCCAGCCAGCGCGCGCACTCGGGACCCAGCTTCTCGAGCGCCATGGCCTCGTAGGCGGCGCTGTCGTCGGCTAAGAGCTGGTCCTTCCAGCGGCCGTTCACGCCCTTGTTGATGAAGGTCCCGGCCCCGCCGTCGAATATCGCCCCGCCCAAGGGCGCGACCTTTTCGGCGTGCGCCTTCATGTAGTCGAACCCGCAGTGCTCGACGATTTGTGGCCAGGACGCCTCGGGAACCTCGATCTCGAGGAAGCGCGCCATGGCGCGCATCTCGCCGGCCAGGTCCGCCTTGAGGGCATTGAAATGCACCAGCTTCACGTTGGGCAGGTCGCGGGCGGCCCACCAGCTGGCCACGTTCTCCCACAGCGACCAGATCGGAAAGCCGTCACGCTCCAGCCAGGTGCGGAAGTAGGCCCGCACGTCGGGGTCCGGCGGATCGATGGGTGGTCCGACGCGACCGGGCGTGTCGTTGAGCAGCTGGTACCACAGCGCATTGCCCCGGCGGTGGTGATTGTGGAAGGAGAACAACACGTCCCGGCCGTCCCTGCCGATGTAGAGGTATTTGGCGCGGGGCGAGAAAACCAGGGCGTCGAGCGGCAGGTGAGTCTTGACCACGCGGCGATGGGTCTGAGCCTCCAGCATGCCGAGCTTCACCGCCGCCGGCGGCACGCGCAGGTCCAGCCAAGGCGAGATATCGTGAACCGCCACGTCCTCGTCGCCCTGAAAGACCAGTTGGCCGACGATCTGCTGGGTCCAGGTGGTGCCGGATTTGGCGTAGGTGGCCACCACGATGTCGTCGTCCCGGAACGCGAAGTCGTTCCAGATGGTCGAATCCATGTGGTGGTTCATCACCTCGCGCGTCTTGCGCGGCCAGTCGGCGCCCTCGTGCCCCATGTCGCCCCCAGTCTCCGATATCCGAGCGCCAGAATTGGCCGGTCGGCGCGGCCATGTCAAAGACGCCGCCAGGCTGACCGGCGGCGGCGAGGCGGACATCGAGCGGGCCTTGGTCCGACCAGCCGTCCCCTGGCCGCCGCTCTTGCCCGTCAGGCGTGTTCCGGGAGCCTTTTCGGCGTCAGCCGGAAGCCCAGGGCGTGAGCGACCTTGAGGATGGTGACGAACTCCGGATTGCCGTCGTGACTTAGGGCCTTGTAGAGCGCCCGCCGGGTGAGGCCGGTGTCCGCCGCGAGCCCCGACATGCCGCGCGATCTGGCGTTCCCCTAAGGGCGGCCTTGAAGAACTACTGAATCGATTCCACCGTGCGCCCCTCTGGCGGATTCGGTGGTGTCCGGATCAACGCTTGAACCGCCAAGACGCCAAGAAGCCAAGAAAAGCAGTGCGCCACGCGCGCGAAGCGCCATATTTTCTCCTTGGCTCCTTGGCGGTGAAAATGGTTTCGCCGCCGAGCGCAATGGATCGATTGTTTGCCACCGGGACCCGAAGACCTACTCGGTCCCCTGTCTCTCCCGCCACAGAACCGCCTCGCGCAGCAGCTCCACCGCGCTGGCCAGCCGCATCTTCTCCTTGATGCGGGCGCAGTAGGACTGGACGGTCTTGATGCTGACGTTCAGTCGTTCGGCGATCTGGCGCGTCTCGCGGCCCTCGCCCAACTGGCTGAAGACGTCCAGCTCGCGGTCGCTCAGCAGCGCGACGGGCGAGGCGGCGTCCTGCTTCGCGCCCTCCAGGAATCGCTCGGCGAAAAGGCTCGCCATCTCGTCGCTGACATAGAGCCTGCCCTCCCGAACCCGCCGCACGGCGGCGACGAGCTTTCGCGCCGTTTCGCGTTTGGTGATGTAGCCACGCGCGCCGGCGCGGATGGCCCGCTCGGCGTAGAGGCGCTCGTCGTGCATCGACAGCACCACCACCTCGACGCGCGGCGCGGCGGCCTTGATGGCCCTGATGAGATCGATGCCGGACGCGCCTTTCAGGCTGATATCGACGATGGCCACGTCCGGCGGCGACTTGGCGACGCCGGCCAGGGCCCCGGCCATATCCTCGGCCTCGCCGACCACGACCATGTCCGGCTGCTGGTTCAGGAGCGTGGCCAGCCATTCGCGCACCAGGGGGTGGTCGTCGACGACGAAGATTCTCGTGCTCCGTTCAGCCATCGCCCGGCCCGTCATGACCATCGTCGCGCGGCAGCAGGCAGCGCACTATCACGCCGCCGCCGGATGCCCGGGCGATCTCCAGGGTCGCGCCCATCACCCTGGCGCGATCTTCCATGATCCGAAGGCCCATGCCGCTGGCGCGCCCTTTGCCCTCCGCGAGACCCACCCCGTCGTCCTCGACCGACAGCACCAGGCCGCAATCCTGGGCTTCCAGCGCGATGACGATGGTCTTGGCCCGGCCGTGCCTGACGGCGTTGCCCACCGACTCCTGGGCGATGCGGAAAAGATGCGTCGCGACCTCGGGCGCGTGGATCAGCGCCGGGCCGTCGCACTGGAATTGGCATGCCACGGCGTGAAGGCGGTTGGTCATCACCGACAGTTCTTCCAGCGCCACCATCAGGCCGTCGGCCCGCGGTTCGACCGGATGCAGGCCCTTGGCGAGGCGGCGGCACATCGCGATGCCGTCCTCAAGCAGCCGCACGATCTGGCGCGCCTCGGCGACCCCGCCGCCGGCGCGCGCCGCCAGCTTTTCCGCCAGCACCTCGCCCGCCAGTGCGGTCGCCGTCAGATGCTGACAGAGCGTGTCGTGCAGATCCTGTCCGATCCGCCGCTGTTCGCGTTCGCTGATCTGGAGAAGCTCACGCTCCAGGCGCGCGCGATCGCCGATGGCGCCGGTGAGCGCCTTGGCGCGTTCCTTGGCGCGCGCTTCCAGCTCGGTCTGGAGTTCGTGCAGGCGGGTGAGCAGCAGCGCCACGAAGGCGTAGACGGTGAACGTGATCAGCCCGTTCCACGCATAGACGCCGGTCAGGACGACCTGTCCGTTGGCGGCGTCGGTGACCAGCCAGACGACGACGCTCGCGCCACAGAGCACGACCGCGAAGCCGCGTCCGACATACCAGGCGCCGATCGCGATCGGAACCAGATAGACCAGAGACAGCGTGATCCGCACGCCCGTCCAGTAGTCGGCGAGGCCGATCGCGCCAACCAGAAGACCGGCCATCAGCCCGGGGAGAATCCGGCGCGCGTTCGGGCTCTGGGGAGCGCGGGCCGCGTCGAAGTGGGTGGCCAAGGACGTCATGATCTCCAGTCCCTCCCGCCACCGGCTCGAGGCGCGCCCGGTCATGCCTGGGCGCCGTCGGTCATCCTACGCGGCTGCCCGCCGGTGACAAGCCGCCGCGCCCCGGGCGCCGCGACGCCGGGAGTTCGACCTTCGTCGGGCGCGTGATCGCCTGCGCCCCTGACATGTCGTCCATTCCGCATCCGGCGTAGGGCCGGCCCCTACAAGAAAAATAGGCGGCGCCCTACCACCCGCGCGGGTTGCCATGGCGCCGGTCGATGCCGACGATGCGGCGCGCGGGCGTCGCGGCGTCCGCGGAGACGATGGGGGACAGCGAATGCGGCTCGAAATCATGGCGGCGGCGATCGTCGCCACAGCGGCGTTCGCCGGCCCCGCCAGCGCCGATGCGCGGGCCGATTGGCTCGCGGCGCGGCAGGCGGAGGTCGCCTCATGGCGGGCGGCCCATCCGGACGTCGAGGCGCGGACCGCCGACATCAGGGCCAGGACCGGCTCTCTTGTCGATGCCTGGCGCGCCGCCCGCTCCGGTCAGTCCGGCGCCGCCGACGCCGATCTCGACCTGGCGCCGGTGATCCTCAAGGCTTCCGACGGCCCCGCCGAACTCTGGGACGGACCAGAGGCCCCCAGGATGGTGGTCATTCCGGCCGGCGTCTTCACTATGGGCTCGCCCGGGTCCGAGTCGGACCGCCAGAGCAACGAGGGTCCACGCCGGCGGGTGACCATCGGCTACGCCCTGGCGGTGTCGATGTTCCCGATCACGCGCGACGAATACGCCGACTTCGTCGCCGACACCGATCGAGGGGAGGGGTCGAGCTGCACGACCCTGCGGGGCGACCAGTTCGTCGATACCGACGGCCGCGGTTGGCGCAACCCGGGCGAGGAGCAGACCGGGCGCGAGCCGGCCGTGTGCATCAGCTTCGCCGACGCCACCGCCTACGTCCAGTGGCTGTCGCGCAAGACCGGCCAGACCTACCGCCTGCTGTCGGAGGCCGAGTACGAGTTCGCCGAGCGGGGCGGCACGACCAGCGCCTATTTCTGGGGCGACGACCCGGCCCTCGCCTGCGCCAACGCCAACGGCGCCGATCAGGACGCCAAGACGCGCATTCCCGGCATCTGGCGGCCGAACACCTGCCACGACCGGTATCCCTTCGCTTCGCCAGTCGGCAGTTTCGCGGCCAATCCCTTCGGTCTCTTCGACGTGTCCGGCAACGTCTGGTCGTGGACCCAGGACTGCTACGCCGACAGCTACAAGGACGCCCCGATCGACGGCTCGGCCCGGGAGGGCGGCGCCTGCGGCCGCCGCACGCTGCGCGGCGGCTCCTGGTGGAACGATCCCGGGCGCCTCCGCTCCGCCGTCCGCTACCGCGCCGACCCCGGCTGCATGATCAGCCTCAACGGCTTCCGCGTCGCCAGGGTGCTCTAGGGTGCGGACCGGCCGTCCCGTCGCGCGTCGACCACCGCCCCCCTCTTGAGAGTCAGGAGACCGCCTTGCCTGGACGCCCCACCCTCATCGCCCTTTGCGCCGCGGCTCTGCTGGCCAGCGCGACCCTCGCCCACGCGGGCACGATCCAGGGCACACAGA